>JAZSMW010000052.1:0-7295 GCA_045536095.1 Clostridia bacterium | reverse complement strand
GTAAACTATTATATAAATTGTTTAAATCGCCACTTGATAATATGTATGTTAATAGAGGATCTGTTCCTACTGTTATACTGTTTAAGTCATTTCTTATTGCACATATAGATACAATTGTTGTTGTCCACTCAAATGCTTCTTCTTTTGCAACAGAGAAATCAAAATATTCACTAAACTCAGAATTGCTTAACGCATCCATCATGTTTTTGTAAACACCGTCAATGCCATTTATATCTGAAAATAATGTTGTAATTTTAATTGTTTGAAATGCATTACCCAAGCCCTTCAAAACATCATCATCGCTTTCTATAATAGTTGTAACAAAATTGTCTTTACTTAAATCATCGCTTTGTAATTGACTTGCAAAATTAATCAATTCGTTAACTATTGTTATAATATTTTTATTTTCACCCTCTGTCATTAATTTGCTAGTGTTAAAATCCGACAAAACAAAATTTGGGTCTCCAGAAAGTGTTATAAATTGTTGTTCTAAGTAGTCGTTTGCTTTAGACAAGCCATATGTTAATGAATTTTTAAAAATTGTGCATTTAAGCATCTGTGCCAAAATTTGTTCTACATATGTTGTTCCGTTGTCTTCTTTAGCTAAGCATTCAAACAAATCGTATACTTTATCTTTGCTGTTTTTGCTGTTAATTTCTCTAATTATGCTTATTGCTTCAGATTCTTTTAAAACATTTACAACTTCTGCCAAACTGCTAAATTCAGACGCAAAAACATCTTTATTTTTAAATGCACTAAAACTAATGTAAGTGTTATAAGTTGTTTTTGTCATTGCGTCACAAAGGCTGTTAAACACACCTGAATCTTTTAACAAAGAAATATTAGTTATAGAATTTAACGTTTCACCAATTTGTTCAACAAGAGATTCTATATCTTCATCAAAAATATTAAAAAAGTCTTCTTGTATCGCTTCGGTATTAAATGAAGATACTTGCTCAAAAATTTTAAGTCCATCCACAACAATTAACGACATATCCTGTGATGATATTGTTAGGTTGTCATCCAAATTAATATTTACAATGCTAACCTTATTATTTGGATCGGCAAGCAGGTTATTATTTAAATATGTTTGTAATTCATCTATGCCATAGTTGATAAGAGATGATGTTAAAAATTGAAGAAAATTTGCCTTTGCAACACTTGCCGTTATGTTGTTTAAAACTTCATTCTCTGTTTTGCCAGTTGTTGGGTCTGCCTTGTTAATAATAATGTCTTTAATATCTTTTAAATAAATAGTTTCACTATTTAATAGTTGTTTTAAAAGGCCACTTTTTGCGCATGTTTCAAAAACATTAACAAATTCTGACATATCATCTGCCAAAGTATAGCGTGTATCTGCGTAATGATATAAAGCATCTTTAATGTTAACAACCAAATTATCTGGTTCTTTACCATCTTCGGTTTGTACTATTATGTCGCCCACAAATTTAAGCATATCATCATGTAACGCAACAAATAAACCTGAATTGTTTAGTTTTAGTAATGCATTTTCTAATTTTTGATAATCATATTTTTCTGGGTTATTTTTAATATTAGCAAAAATGGATTCAATTGTATGTTCATTTAAATTGCTATTGCCCGAATGTGCAAAATCAACAAATTCATCATAAACCGATGCCAAATTTTTTATTTCTTTTCCTAACATGATGCCGGTTTTGTTAATTGATGTTCTTGCCGTTAAATTAAATGTTGCCTCAGATAAATTTGCTATGCTGCCAATTTTATAAAAAATTGAATCAGAGACTGCATCAATATATTCGTTAACTTCTTTAGGTACTATGTCATTTAATAATTGATTAGATTTTTTTAATGTAAAAGTTTCTTCTGTTTGGGTTTCGGCCGAAACACCGGCTTTTAAATCGTTATATATATTAACAACCCCTAAAATTGGTAAAAAGATTGCCAGCGCTAAAACCAAGCCACGAACAGCTCCAACTAGCCCTCCCCAAAGACGATACTTTTTCTTTTTTTCTTTTACCTTTACCATTTGTGGTTGGCCATTAACCATTTCACATTTTTCAACTTCTTTTTGCTTTTCTTTTTTAAAAATAATACGATAAACAATTGCACCAATAATTTTAAAAACAAAGCCAACAACAATAATCATAAGAATTGTTGTTACAATATTAATTATCATTAATGGAATTGCCGTAGTAATTTTTGCTATAAATACGGATGACGCAAGTTCTTCTCCCACCATTGCAGTAGTTTCATCCAATAACATACTGTCAATTGACTCGCCATTTATGTTAATTTTTAGAAGTGCCTTTGTTACCATAGGTGAAAATATAAACACAACAATTAGCGTAATAATTAAAACGCATAGGCTGTATGTTGATTTTTTTATGCCTTTTAAGCCAAATAAAAAGCCAAATAGCACAAACACTCCTAAAACAACATTTATAATTAAAGTGATAATTTCTGGACTCATAATCTCTCCTTAATATAACCTAACTAATTTATTATTTATTTTGTCACAACTGGTTAAAAAATAATCTACACCATTAATTTTTGCGTGGTTAACCGCCCTTGATGCTTTACCGTGTAAGTGCCCATAAACCACCACACTCACCCCATATTTTTCTATTATAGAGGTGAAGTCACTCACCTCTAATGAGGAATTAAACGGCGGAAAATGTATCATGCATATTATTTTTTCGTTGTTTTGCCTTAAACTGTGTGCGTGTTTAAGCGACAGTTCTAACCTAATTAACTCTCTATCATAAATTTTTTTATCTTCTTCGCTTTGCGGCTTATTTTTTTCTGGAACAACCCATCCACGAGTGCCTGCAATAATATAATCGCCAAGCTTTATTGCATCATTTTGAAGCGGATATATGTTTGCCGGAAGTTCATTTCTTAGTTTAGATATGCTCTTCCACCAATAATCGTGATTGCCTCTTATGATGATTTTAGTTCCATTTAACGAGTTTAAATATTCCAAATCTTTTGTGGCCTCTTCTAGTTTTAATGCCCAAGACATGTCTCCACTCATTAAAACAACATCGTCACAAGATACTTTAGAATTCCAATCCTGTTTTATTTCATCTAAATAATTGGCCCACGACTCACCAAAAACATCCATTGGTTTTGCCCCGCTTAAACATAAATGCAAATCTGAAATTGCAAAAATTTTCATTAAACCTTTACCCTTATAACGATTTTAAAACTTCTTGTACTTCTTTCATGTCGCAAGCACCGGTATAGTTTGCTTTAAAATGTTTCATAACAAATGGAATTGTTTTATCTTCTAGCCCTAAAATTATTGTTTTAATTTGCTCTTTAGAAAGCATTTGTGGTAAAAAGCCTTTGCAGAAATTAATTTGCGCTTGAATATTTTCTGCTTCTTGTGTGTTGTTAACTTTTAAATAGTTTTGTGTTTGTTCTTCTAGCTCTTTAATAAGTTTTTGAATTAAACCAACAACATCCGCATCTGTAATTTCAGTGCCAGAAACACGTTTTTCCACCTCAATAAGCTTTGCTCTGCTCTTTATTACGCTTATTATGTCTTTTGTTAAAGTGTCTTTATTTTTAAATGCAGTTAAATTTGCCTCATTAATTTTATCTAAAATCATTGTCCCTCCTATTTCTTTGCTTTATTATATCACATTAAAAATTTTTTTCAAATACATTTAATTGTTTTGTTAAATTTATATGTAAACTATTTTTAGTTGGTTTTTTTAAATTTCTGGAGTTTTTATTCCCCATTTTATTTTATCATAACGACTTTAGCTCTTTTGAGGTTACAACTAAAAAGTTTGATAACAATACAGACATCCCTCACCATGATGCATTTAAAAATAAAATTTTGATACCCTTTTCGCAAAAGGAACTTGTATGTTTTTATAAAAAACCAACAAAAATACGGATAAATATATCCGCATTTTTTTATGTAGTAGGAAATATCGCATTTACAAGGAAATTTATTCTCAGATTAAATGCGATATCCGCCCGTACCAAAGAGCCATTGCTTTTGTGAATAGCAAAAGTGTATTTGTGAAACAAATGCATTATTTTAAATTTATTTAAAATTGCAATGGTTTTTATAAATTTTATAACAATTTATTGTGGTTTAAAAGTGTTTTTACCAACTACCTCCACCTCCGCCACCGGAACCGCCTCCGCTAAAGCCTCCGCCACTAGAACCACCTCTACCACCGGAAACTCTTGACGAACTAATTCTCGAAACTCTAGATGCGCTTGACATAATGTGACTGCATGTAGAAATTGAGAATACATGACCAGCTGGGGCATTATACCATTTTGGTTGAGCCATTGCAATACCCTCAAATTTCTTAATCCAAACATTAGACACGCCTAGCACGTATGCATAAGGTAAAATATTATAGAAGTATGTTGGGTCTTCGTTACAAAGCGCTTCTAGTTTTGATTTTTCTGCAATCTTTATAAAATGCCTAAATCCAAGAATTTTGGCATTTAATTCTGCGCCTTTTACTGTTCGAAAATGTAACCTATTGCTTACTGAAATCATAAAAATGCCTTCCAGTACACCCAAAATTTGAGCAATAAAGAAAATTAAGCCAAACTGAGCAGAAAAATTAAATGCAAATACCAATGGCACTCCGCCAAATAATAGCATGAACAAACCCGCAAAAAAATCTCTTGGTAAGAACCTTGACATGAAAACTGCCGTAATTGGGAACACATATATAATCATCCAAACAGGCATTGTAAACAAGACAATCGAGGTAGAAAATAAAATTGATATCACACCTAAAACAGCACAGGCCGGGCCAATCCACTCTCGTTTAGTATCAAAATACTCGCACTTATGCATTTTAGAATTTACGTCTTTAACAATACTAGAAATACTAACAGCAAAACATATTTCCTTTTTTAATGTTTCTAGTTTAACTGTTTTCGTTGCTCTGCCATTAAACAATGCGTTAAAAAAATCTTTTTCTTGTTTATTATTTCCATCATATTCTTTTACTTTAACCAATTTATAATCATCTTTTTTATTAAAATATTTTTCTATCTTTAAATACCCCTTATCGGCTAAAAGAACTAATAATGACACGGCGTCTTTATTATTGATTTTTCCTTTATAAACAAGTGCAACATCTGTGCTATTTACTCCTTCTGGAGGATAGAACTCAACAGTTTTAATTCTTTTGTTTTTATTTTTTGCAATTACAAACACAAATAAAACCAAAACAAAAATAATTGCAGGAGCAATATATGAAAGGATTAAGTAAAAATCAGAAATATTTCCAGCGCCAACAAAATACCCTTCCGGAAGTTGCAATCTAACAGTAAGCGCTTCATACGCCTCTAATATTTCTGTTGTTTCTCCGGTAATGACTTTTTCTTTTATCTCAAACCGAACATTATTTGTATCACTACCAAGATATCCGCTTGAAAAACCTAGTAAAGAAGCATCAAATTCTTTAGGCATAGAAATAGAAAAGGTTACTTCCTTAATAGGTACTTGCCAACCTGTTCCGATAATATTAAAATAAAGCTCATCATAATTTGTTGTACGGTCTTTCCCTAAATTATAATTGTAACTTATAATATAAGTCTGATCTCCACTAACAAATTTATTCTCATCTCCAATTACTAATCGAATTTCTCCATTTTCGGTTGAGTTTTTTTTGTATTTACTATTTACAAATATGTCCGTAATTTGAGCATAAGTTGTTATTTTTGAACCATCCAAACGTTCAACCTTATTAATTTGAGAGATATCCCTATAAATGCCATGTTTTTTTTGATGAAAATAACAATTTATTTCTTCGTAAATCTCAATGACATTGTTGGCTTTTACATTCATTATTACATTGTAGCTTTTAATATAAAAGCCTTGACTATTATACAAATCGCTGTCATCATTTTGAGATTCCTGTGCTTGTTCTAGCTGACCTGCTTCCCCAGAAGCATATACATTCCCCTTATGTTTTGTTATAAAGGAGCCACTAAATATAATCACCCCTAATAACAAAAGGAAAATGTAGCAAGTACATTTTCTTTTTAACATAATATTCTTCCCCAACACTAAATTTTAACTTTAACATTTTCTCTTTCTTGTGCTTCAATTTCAAACATTTTCTTCTTTTCAAATTTGAACATTTTGGCAATAAGTGAACCCGGGAACATTTGAGCCGCATTATTAAACTCTTTAACAGTAGCATTATAATATTTTCTTGCATTTGCAATGTGTGTTTCAACATTTTCAAGCTTTTGAGTTAGATCTTGGAAGTTGCTATTTGATTTCAACTCTGGATAAGCTTCTGACACAGCCAACAATCTACCTAAACTTTGAGAAAGCTGTTTATTTGCCTCAATTTTCTCATTAGTAGACATACTATTATATGAATTAGTTCTAAGTGTTGTAATTTCTTTCAATGCTTCTACTTCGTGCTTTGCATAACCTTTAACGATTTCAACAAAGTTTGGAATAGAATCCCATCTTTGTTTAAGATAAACGTCCATTGTTGCAAATGCTTCCTCGCATTGATTTTCCCTTTTGATAAGATTATTATATCTAGAAATAAAAAATGCAACAATTCCTACTAATACTACTACTCCTATACCAACCCATGCGATTACTGGCATAACAAATTCCTCCTATTTCTTTTCTTTATTATATCACATTAAAAATTTTTTTCAAATACATTTAATTGTTTTGTTAAATAAACATTAAAAATCAAAGCAAAACTTCCATTATTCACTCTTCATTCTTAGTTCTTGTCTTTAAAACAATCCCAGAATACAGCTAAAAGTGAAAAACGAAAAAATAAAAATGAAAATAAAAATGAAAATGAAAATACAAACAAAAATAACCCAAACAAAAGTTCGGATTATTTTAGTTTGGCGGAAAGTTAGGGGCGACTGCGTATAACAAATAGTCCAGTGGATAATCCCTTATAAATACTAGCAAAACTGCCAATATAAAGTTTAATAAAGATTATGCAAGATTAAACACTACCCAATTAAGTTTAAATAAGATTTAAAACATACAAAATTCATTTTGTTAGAAATTTATTAGAACAATCCAACGGTTTTTAACCAGATCTTAAAACTTCATGTTGACAATATAAATCCATGTCTGTAATATAACTATCATTTAAATATGCTTTCCATTCAGTAGAAAAATCTTTTTCTTTATCATTGACCATAACTTTAAAAGAATTTTTACTAATACAAAAATAAATTTTTACATATTTTCTTTCGTAATTTATAAATAGAGTTCCATTGTTTGATTTTTCAAAATCAATAATCAAATCATCTAAACTAGCATTTGTTTTAGG
>JAZSMW010000112.1:0-2970 GCA_045536095.1 Clostridia bacterium | reverse complement strand
CAATGCTAACAAAGTTTAATAAAATTAAACACGATGGTATTAAACAAAAACAAAAATATTTTTTATCTAATTTATACTTATATTTAACATTATTTACATTTTGTGCACAAATTACATTAATTTTTATACCAAAATATTTAGTTTGACTTTTGCCCATATTAAAATGTATTCAAAATGTTTTTATATTAGACCATTAACTATCACCCAAAAATTAAACAGTTAAATTTTAATATTTACAAATAATTGTTTCTTTGCTAATCGCTAATGTTGGTGTTTTTGATGCGGGCATAAATTGTATTTAACATTTGAATATATTCCAAGAATGCAATTTACCCCCACCACATAAAAATGCCGTACCAACAGGTACGGCTATAGGAAATAATATCCTATTTAGAGGTCATACTTTTTAATTGCTTTTTTACGGCCTTTTCAGATTCATTAACCAAATCTTTGGCTTTAGGGTTGTGCTTATATAGTAAAGCACCGGCTATTAAACCTAAAAACATACCGCATATAAGTCCATCTTTCATAATACCCTCCTAATTATAAGTTTGTGTTTTAGATTATTATTTATACGTTATAAATTATTTGTTTTTATTATAACAATCTAAATAACATTAACAAACAAGAGCCTGTTCCCACTTAAGAAACAAGCTCTTGTATAATTATTTTTTAATTATTGCCCTCATAACTAAGATTATATAACAACAGTGTTTTAATCTTCAAACATAGAATCAAAAATTTCTTTTGCTCTTTTTGTTTTTTGGTTTTTTTGTTCTAAATTTTCTTTTTCTAGTTTTAAGACATCTTCGTCTGATATAATTTTAGTTTCAATAATTGGTACATAATTTTTTGACTCTTCTACCCTTTTACTTGCTGCAATTTGGTTTTGTTCTTTAATTTCATTTTCAAATTCTGCTCTTTCGTTTAAACGCCTTTCTTTTTCTCTTTGAATATCCATTTGTGCTTCGGCATATTCTGTAAACAAAAAGTCATCATCAAATTCATCGTAATAATCTACAGTTTCTTCTTGTTCAGCGCTTTTTTGTTCTACTGGTGCAGAATCGTTTGTTAAAACCTTATCTAAAGAATCTATATCTTGTAAATAATTTTCATAGCCATCTTCATTTTCTTCTTCTAAAGAATCTATTTCATCAGGCTCATCAACATTTTTTAATCCATTAATAAACTGTTCGTACTTGTCTTCAGCCTTTTCACTTAAAGGTTTTCTTCCTCTTTTTTTAGGCTTGCCCTCGCTTTCTACCCTTTGTGCATAATCTTGAATTGCAAGCTTTAATGCATTTAATGCAAAACTAATTGTGTAAACTTTATCGCCAGGATATTCACCAGTTTCTTGTATAATGCTATTAACGTTTATTAATAACGCATCCTTAACAGAAAGCTCTGTAACAAGTTTACAAAGAACACTGCTTGCAACAATGCTTCCCACACTGCCCATGGTTTTAAACCTTGCTTCTTGTATTATATTGTTTTCAATTCTTAAATAAATTTTAACAAAATCGCCACATTCGGGGTTTACATATTTACCAATTCCGTTAGAGCCCTGAAGCCCACCGGCATTTGTTGGGTTTTTAAAAATTTCTAGTATTTTATTGTTATACATTATTTTGCCCTCCCCGTTTTAGTGATTGGGCTAATTGATCTAAGCCTTGCAACAATTTCTATAAGCTTTTGAATTGTATAATCTACATCATCCTTTGAAATGTTTTTGCCAAATGAAAACCTGATTGACCCTTTAATATAGTCGTCTGGCACTTTCATTGCTTGCAAAACGTGCGATCTTTCTGCCACACCAGATGTACAAGCCGAACCAATAGATACTGCAATCCCTTCTAAGTCTAGCATCATAAGCAACGACTCAGCATCTACCATTTCAAAGCCAATATTTATAATACCTTGAACCTTTTGGTATGGATGACCATTAACTCTTGTGTATTGAATTTTTTCGTTAACCTGTTTTAAAAAATATTCTCTTATTGTTTTAATTTTTTGTTGATTAACAATTATATCTCGTGTTGCCGTTTCTATTGCCTTTCCAAAACCTGCAACAAGCGGTACATTAACTGTTCCTGCACGACGTTTACGTTCTTGATTTCCGCCGTCTAACAAATCTGCACATTTTGCACCATTGCGTATAAATAATGCCCCACATCCTTTTGGACCATATATTTTGTGTGCAGACATAGAAAGCAAATCTATTTCCATATCGTTTACATCAATTTTAACCGCACCAATTGCCTGAACTGCATCTGTGTGAAATAATATACCACTTTCATGAGCAGTTTTTGCAATTGCTTTTATGTTTTGGATTGTTCCAACCTCGTTATTTACAGCCATAATAGAAATTAAAATTGTGTCTTTTCTAATATTGTACATAACATCAGCCAAATTAACCAAACCATTTTCGTCTACATCTAAATATGTTATATCAAAACCCTCTGCTTCTAAAGCCTTGCAACTTTCTAAAACAGATTCGTGCTCTATTTTGCTTGTTATTATGTGTTTGCCCTTGTTTTTGTTTGCAATTGCAACACCCTTAATTGCCCAGTTATTTGCCTCACTACCACCAGAAGTAAAATATATTTCATTAGATTGAGCGCCTATTGCTTTTGCAACTCTATCTCTTGCCCTATCTACAATAGAACTTGCCTCTCGACCAAATGAATGAATGCTGCTAGAATTTCCATATAAAGTGTTAAACCCTGGCATCATTTCGTTAATTACTTCGCTAGAACAATAAGTTGTTGCCGCATTATCTAAATAAACTCTTTTCATGTTGTACCCTTTTAAAATTTTATCTACTAAAAGTTTAGCATAATATTTATAAAATTGCAAGTGTGAATTTATGTGTTATCTCTTTGTTTTTCATCTTTTTTAAACTCACATAAAAATGCTTCAGCATCTATGGTTTCTAAATATTGTTTAACTACAGATTTAATTGAGCGTTGA
>JAZSMW010000088.1:0-10249 GCA_045536095.1 Clostridia bacterium | reverse complement strand
AAAAATAGATAAAACTCACTAGTTTTATATGTTTACTACACATAAAACCAGCTGAGCAGTTTTATGTGGCTATTCAGTTCTTAATTTCATAATTGAATACATTTTATTTCTCCTTTTAACACTTTTATGTTAGCAAACATTAAATCAAAAGTCAACACCTTTTGAAAAAATACTTTAAAGCCTAAAATAATTTACTTTAAATATATTTCAGCCACCCCATCTCCAATTTCATGAATTGTTGTGGTTAAATCTTCCCTAGTTTCTATCTCGTTTAAAAACTTTCTAAGTTTAGTAACCATAGCTCTTTTTTTATGGCCCACATCTTGCTGAGATCTAACCAGCCCTTTAAACAAAACATTATCCACAAGCAAACAACCTCCAGGCATCAACATTTTTAGCAATATTGGATAATAAAACAAATATTGCCCTTTTGGTCCATCCAAAAATATTAAATCATATTTTTTCTCTAGATCATTTAATTTTTTAATTTCTTCTAATCCATCCCCCAAAATTTGATTAACTCTATTTGTTAAACTAAAACTCGCAAACGTTTCTTTTGCTCTTGCAAAACTCTGCTCGTTTATTTCAATCGTATCTAAACTTGCTTCTTCACTACTAAGTAACATAATGCTTCCAGAATAACCTATTGCAGTGCCAATTTCTAATATATTTTTAAACTTATGCTTTTCTACAAAACCCGCTAAAAACTCAGCACTATCACCAAGTAATACAGGTATATTATTTTTTCGTGCAAACTTTTCTAATTCTTGTAAATTCATTCTGTCCCCTACTAATCAAATAAAATAATTGTTAAAATCATTGGTCTTCTGGCTGTACGTTTAAATATAAAATTTTGTAATTGTCTTCTAACGTTTTGTTTAATAAGGTTAGGATCCATATCTCTAACATTCTGATCCTTTAAGTAGTTTGCAAGCATCTCTTTAGCGTCTTGCATAAACTTTTCTTGCTCTCCACTATAAACCACACCTCTAGTAATTAAAAACGGATCACTAGTCATTTCTCCAGAAAGTGCACTTAAATTTAACACAGCAACACAAATTCCATCTTCAGAAAGTTGCTTTCTGTCTCTAAGAACACTGCTATCCATATCACCTATACCAAGCCCATCAACAAGCCTTTGCCCAGCTTGAACTCTTCCGCACTCTTTAATTTTGCCATTATACATTTCAACTTGCACACCTAAATCTGGCAACACAATGTTTCTTGCCTCGCAACCAAGCGCCATTGCAATTTCTTTGTGTGTTTTTAAATGTCTATACTCGCCATGAATTGGCATAAAACATTTTGGTTTTATTAACGAATGTATTAATTTAATCTCTTCTTGACAAGCATGCCCAGATGCGTGCACGTCGGCCAATTCGTCATAAATAACATCTGCACCTTTTTTAAATAAATTATTAATAACATTGTAAACCGATTTTTCATTTCCTGGAATTGGTGAAGCCGAAATAATAATGCAATCATTTTCGCCAAGTGTTATTTTTTTAAATTCGTTTGCTGCCATTCTGGTAAGAGCACTCATAGGTTCTCCCTGGCTACCAGTTGTTATTATTAAAAGTTCTTTGTCGGCAAACTTATCCACCTTTTCTATATCAATAACGTTTTCTTTATTATATTTAAGTTCACCAAGTTTCATCGCCACTTCCGAAACATTAACCATGCTTCTACCAGTAAATGCAATTTTTCTCTTATATTTTTCGGCTAAATTCATAATTTGTTGAAGCCTGTGAATGTTAGATGCAAAAGTTGCAACAAACAATCTATTTTCTTTATGTCTTTCAAACAATTGGTCTAATGTTTCCCCAACACGCTTTTCACTCATCGAGTAACCCTTTCTGCAAACGTTGGTAGATTCTGCCATTAATAAACTTACGCCCTTTCTACCAAGTTCTCCAAAACGAGTAAGATCTGTTGTTTGTCCATCTATTGCCTCATAGTCAACTTTAAAGTCTCCAGTATGAACAATATTACCACAAGGGGTATTAATGCAAAGAGCAAGAGCCCCAGCAATGCTATGATTAACATGTATAAATTCAATTTGAAAATTGCCAATTTTTAAAACATTCCTTGGTTTAACAGCAATCAATTTAGCCTTAATTTTTGGATATTCTTTTAACTTATTTTCTACAAGACCAAGCGTTAATCTACTTCCATAAACCGGAACATTAATTTCTGGCAACAAAAATGGAAGGCCTCCAATATGGTCCTCATGTCCATGAGTTAATATTATTGCTTTAATTTTAGATTTATTATTCACCAAATATGTTATATCCGGCACAACAATGTCTACCCCTGGTAAATCCCCATCCGGAAATGTTAAGCCTGCGTCAACAATAATCATTTCGTCTTTATATTCAAAGGCTGTCATATTTTTACCAATTTCACCAACACCGCCAATGAATGTAATTTTTACTTTATCTTTACTATTAGTCATTTTATTCTCCTTTTTTACATTAAAAATAATAAGCAAAATTTTTGCTCTGTTTTCTTATTTTGTAGGCTTTAATATGTTTAACAAACATCAAAAAATAACAGCCTCACAAATTTCATCCAACTAAAAGTTTAAAAACTTTTAACAAAATACAAACAATTTTTGCACTTTATTAAAAATTTTATGCCAGCCACACAAACGCATGGGCAAAAATTTGCCCATGTACGTCCGTGTTCTGTCCTATAAAAAAGTTTATTATATGTTCTTTTATAGGGAATTATTTTACTTAAATTATGTGCCTAACTTTATATATATTATCCGCTCTTTCCAATTTTCTTGGCATAACAATTTTGTCTGGAGTTAAATAGTAATTCATTCCTTGACTTTCAAAAAACAATACTTGCCCAAACACAGCCACCAAAAGCGACATTAATGGCAATGCAACAATTAATGAATATATACCAAACAAATAAACAACAGCAACAAAAACAACGGCAACAACAGCAAAACTAGATAGCGTAGATAAAAACTTTCTTTTTACTGCAACAGCACCTTTGTTAAACGCCTTGCCAGGGCATATATTAAAAGCAACAATGCTTGGAACCCAGCCCGCAAACAAACTTATTTTTAAATCTATTACCAATATAACAAAAACAAAAAACAAGAATGGACATAAAATTTGTAGCCATAGCCCAAAAGTACTTAGCCACAAAATTCCGTACCCGCCAAAAATAACAAAAGCCCAAAAAGGAATTTCCATTAACGTTTTTAAAATTGAGTAGCCTGCAGATTTCCAAAATGCATCAACAAAATTAACCGTGAACGCATTTTTATTTAAGCTAGACATATAGCTATAAACCGACTCGCTTGTTGGAACATCGCTAAATTTAAAAATAAATGGAGCAATAACAAAAACTAAAAGCAATAAATAAATAAAACCTATAACACTTGTTCCTGCAAAAATACCAAACCCTTTTAAAAGTGCGTCTAAGCAGACAAATAAACTACTCAACAACGCCGATGGATTTTTAAAAATAGATAAATTAATAAAACTTTCTAGCCTAGAATAAAATCCTGAGCTTGCAAGTGCTTTATCAATTCCTCCAGCCAATGGAATAAACAATAGCACAACCACGCCCAAAGCCATTAGCTTATATAAAAGAATTTTCCAAAATAATGAAAAATTTGCCATTAAAAGCTTTATTGAATTATTTAACTTCATAATACCAACTTTAATTTAATTTAATTTAATTTAATTTATTAATAATAGTATATAATAAAAATAAATATAACACAAACAAATTAATGTTTTTCCAAAAAAAAGAGCAAGCCCACCGCTTGCCCTTAAAACAAATTAATTAGTCTTGCGAACTAGGAACAACCTTGCCAGCAAAAATTTCATCAGCTGCCGCAGCAATGCATTTTTTGTTTAAATAGTTAGGGTCATTTTCGATGTGGCGCTTTTCAAGTTCTTTAGCCCTTTTAGCCATAAGACAAGACAACTTATATTTATTGTCTCCTGTTTTTTCTGCCAATTGATCGATTGGTGGTTTATTCATCATAAATTATTCACCTCTTTATTAAAATTCACACAAGTATAACACAACTTTTTTAAAATGTATAGAGTTTTTTTAAAAATTTTTTATCATATTATCAAATTCTTTCTCAGAAATAATTAAAACCCCCAAACTTTTTGCCTTTTGCAGTTTGCCTCCAGCATTTTCCCCAGCAAGCACATAAGTTGTATTTTTAGAAACAGAAGATGATGTTTGTCCTCCATTTTTTTCTATAATTTCGGTTGCTTGTTGCCTAGTATAATTTTCAAGAGTTCCAGTCAAAACAAAAGTTTTGCCCTCAAATATTCCACCAACAACGCTTTCCGACTCTTCAATTTTAACACCCGCCAAACGCAAATTATTTATCATTTGTAAATTAAAATCATCCTTAAAAAAGGATACAATGTTACTTGATGTTATTTCTCCAATATCTCTAACTTGCAAAATTTGTTCTTCTGATGCATTTTTTAATTCCTCAAGCGAACCAAAAAATTTTGCCAAATCTCTTGCAGTTTTTTCTCCAACACCGCCAATGCCCAACGCATAAATAAAATTACTTAAACTAACATTTTTAGATTTTTCTATAGAATTTAATATGTTTTGGGCCTTTTTATCCTTAAATTTATCCAAACTTAATAAATTATCTTTTGTAAGCAAATACAGTTCGCTAGGTTCACTTATATTAAGCGAATCATATAGCTGTTCACTAATTTGATCTCTTATTCCCTCTATATTCATTGCATTTCTAGATGCAAAATGAGTAATTCTATCCACAACCTGCTCTTTACAGTGTCTACGGTTTAAACAAAAAATTAATGCTCCCCTTTCCACCAATTCGCTTCCGCAACAAGGGCAATTTCTTGGTTTAACAATATCTTTGCTGTTTGGCAAAAGTTCTGCCAGCCCCAATATTTCAGGAATAACCTCGTTACTTCTCCTTACAAAAACTCTAGAATTAATTTTAACCTGTTTTCTTAAAATATCACCATAATTATTAAGTGTTGCCCTCTTTACCGTAGCTCCCGCTAGTTCAACCGGTTCTATTTCGGCAATTGGTGTTAACTTACCCGTTCTACCAACCTGCCAAATCACATCATTTAAAATGGACGTTACCTCTTGTGCTTCAAACTTAAATGCCATAGCCCATTTGGGAAATTTGTTTGTATAACCAAACTCCTCCCTCTTAGATATTTGGTTTAATTTAATAACCATTCCATCTATCAATATTCCTATTTCTTCTTTTACAGCATCTACCTGTTTTATATTTTCAATAATCTCCTCTGCCGAAGAACAAACTTTAATGTAGGGCTCACACAAAAAATTATTTTCCTTAATAAAATCATTCATCTGTTCTTGAGTTTCAAAATTAACACCATCGGCATATAAAACATTATAACAAAAAAAATCCAAATTACGTTTTGCTGTTTCTTTTGGGTCAAGATTTCTTATTGCACCACTAACAGCATTTCGTGCATTTTTTAATGGCTCGGTTGTTGTTTCGTTATATTTTTTTAAATTTTCATTTGTTATCATACCCTCACCAGCAACAACAAGCTCACCTTTAAATTTTATTTTTAGTGGTAAACTTTTTATTGTTTTTACCTGCTGGGTCACGTCTTCTCCTACAATACCATTACCCCTAGTAGTTGCCGAAACAAAGTATCCGTTATTATATTCACAAACAATTGTCAACCCATCAAACTTATACCCAAGCGTAAAATTACAATTTGGCTCTATTGCCTTTATATCACTTACAAAACTTTTCAAATCATCAAAGTTTTTACATTTGTTTAAGCTGTACATCCTAAATTTATGAGTCTTTTTTGTAAAACCATCCAAAACATCTCCACCAACTCTTTTTGTGGGAGACTCATCTAAAACTATTCCTGTTTGTTGTTCTAAACTTAAAAGTTCATCATAAAGAGCATCAAAATCTGCATCCGAAATTGTTGGATTGTCTAAAACATAATAATTATAACAATGCTTGTTTAATTCTTCCACAAGCCATTTCATTCTTTCCATAAAAACACCCTTTTATTTCTATAAATTTTACCATACTTTATTTTTTTTTAAAACCAAAAAACAAAATTAACTTTTTAATTTCTTTCCTATAATATGAATATATATTCATGAAGAAATAAAGTCTTAATCCAACTTTTTCACACATCTGTTAAATATTTTTAAAAATTCACCCCTCAAAAAACAACTCAAATTTAAATATTTTTAACAAAAAATAGGCAATTTTTACCACAAAAATGGCAAAATTTGCTTATTTTTATTGTTTTTTAAGGTTTAATTCTTAATTTCTAAAGACGCAATTTCCAACATTAAAGTTTTTACACCAACACCCTCAAAGTTTATATCTCCCGTTTTGCCACCATCACCAATGGAAATAATTTCTCCAGTTCCAAATTTTGGATGAACAACAATTTGCCCAATTTTATACTTAGATGTGTCTATTAACGGTTTTTCTTGTTCTACCCCAACATACTTCATCCCGCCCGGTTTTGGCATATATGTGCTTGTTTTTGTATTATATCCACCAAACCCACCAATTGACCTCGTTTCCGAACTTACACATTTATTCCCATATGTGCCAAAAGAGGAACTTGAATAATTATCTTCAAAATTAAATAATTTTTTAGGCCTTTGCAAGCAAAGCCCAGCTTCTGCAATAAACTGGCTTTCTATTTGATATCCTCTTCTACCATATAAAAATCTTGTTTTGCAAGAAGAAACATACAACTTTTGTTCCGCCCTCGTAAATGCAACATAAGCAAGCCTCCTTTCTTCCTGCAAATCTTTATTGTTGTCTTTTGCCCTCGAAAGAGGAAAAACACCATCTTCCATACCAACAACAAACACAGCTTTGAATTCTAGCCCTTTAACAGCATGAACAGTGGCTATTGTAACAACATCCGATCCTCCCATTGTGTCCATATCACTAACAAGAGTAACACTTTCTAAGTAATCATTCAAAGAACATCCCGGATTAGAATCACAAAACGATTTAACTGCAGTAATTAGCTGACTAATGTTCATAAGTTTATCCACATTATCATCACTATCTCTAGGGTAAACTTCTTTTATTTTGTATTCATCCACAACCCTTTCAACAAATTCTACAAGCGGAATTTTTTCTAAATCGACCATCAATGAATTATACACATCCTTAAATTCCCTTAACTTATTAACAAGAGCCTTGGCCTGTGGATACAACTCTAAATTTAAAACAATGTTTAACATCGTTTCTCCATGTTTTTCGGCAAGGTCCCTTAGCAAAGAAATTGCAGAATCTCCTATGCTTCTTTTAGGAAAATTTATAATTCTTAAAAGAGAAACTTCGTCTTTTGGATTAACAAAAATTCTTAAATACGCCAAAATGTTTTTAATTTCAGCACGCTCATAAAACTTAAACCCTCCATATATTTTATGAGGAATATTATGAGACAACATTTTTTCTTCAAAAGGAAATGTAAGTGCATTAATTCTTACCAAAACCGCAATATCAGAATATTTGTAACCATGTCTATTCACAAGTGAATATATTGTGCTAGCAATTTGCCCCGCCTCTTCCTGTTCATCGTAATACTGTGTATAAACAACTTTATCTTCGCTTTCTTTATTTGTCCATAATTTTTTATCAAATCGTTCGGTATTTAATGAAATTAATTTGTTTGATATTCCCAAAATGTCTTTAGTACACCTATAATTTTGTTGCAATTTAAAAACCTTTGCCCCAGGAAAATCTTTACCAATATTAAATATGTTTGTAAAATCTGCACCCCGCCAAGAGTATATAGACTGATCTTCATCACCAACCACGAAAAGATTTTTATATCTACTAGTTAAAAGTTTCGTCAAATCGTATTGAATTTTGTTTGTATCTTGAAACTCATCAACTAAAACATACTCAAAACGCCTTGCATAAAAATCTAAAACTTCCGGACATTTAACAAAAAGGTCATACGTTTTAGTTAACAAATCATCAAAGTCTAAACCATTACTTTCCTTTAACCTTTTTTCATACTGCGCAAAAACCCTCATTATTTGATCAATATCTTTTAGCCCTTCATATTCTTTTTCATATGCCACTTGCGACATATTTTTACTTTTGCAGTTAGATATATGAAACGAATATTTTTTCACATCGTCTTCATAACCAAATTCTTTTAAAATTTGTTTAATTAGCTTTTCTGTGTCAGAATCTGAATAAATAGTAAAGTTACAATCATAATTTGGATCCAGCTTATTAATATCTCTCCTTAAAACTCTTACACACATAGAGTGAAATGTAGATATCCATACCCTGTCACCGCCGTCTACAAGTTTTGTAACCCTTTCTTTCATTTCGTTTGCTGCTTTATTGGTAAATGTTATTGCCAAAATATTATATGGGTCAACCCCAAGCTCACAAATTAAATAAGCAATTCTATGTGTTAAAAGTCTAGTTTTACCAGTTCCTGCGCCGGCAGTAACAAGCACCGCACCATCAACACACAAAAGTGCCTCTTTTTGTTCTTCATTTAATGCTTCTAAAATTTTCATAATGGAATTTTATCACAATAACAAATTATAAGCAAGCCATTTTAAAACCTCAAAATTGTTTTATTTTTAAATAGTTTACCACCACAAAAAAAAACATAACAATGAACAATCTTTGCTAAAAAAAAAGAAAGACGATCTCATAAATCATCTTTCTAAAAGGCACGTGTTTTTTGAAAGAACACACATTTTCTTGCCTTTTTGCATTATTTTTCTGCTTTTTGTTGTTATTTTAAGAAATAAATTGTTATTTTTTAACAACTTCAATTTTTAATGCCGATCTCACATCATCTTCAACCCTAACCCTATCTGAGATCTCCATGCCTGCAATAGCCAAAATTTCATTTCCAGAAGCAAGAACAGGAATGTAAGCACGTTCTCTTTGTGGAACTTTTTTATCTATAAAATAGCTTTTTAATTTCTTTGTTCCGCCACCAAATTTTTCAAAGATGTCACCATCTTTTCTAAATCTCCAAACTGCATCTCGAGGAACCTTTTTTAAATCTATAAATAGCACTCCATCTTTTGGAACAAACATTTTTGTCCTTTTAACAACAACCTTTCCAAAATTAGGAACATCAAACTCCCCACACTTTAGTTCCTCACAAAAAGACGTATTTTCTTTTTTCTTGTTTGTAAGCGTTAAATATTCATATTCTTTATATGCCGTTACCCCAAGAGGTAAATTAATCTTTTTACCATTTTCACTATTACGAGCCAATTCTTTAATTGCGTCTACATGTTTTCTTTCTATATCTTCTCCAATTCCAATTCCATGAAACGCCTTAAAAATTATTCTGTTAATAACCGACTCTGCATACAAAAAGTACGAAAGCGGTATTTTGGCAGTTTTTTCTTCTATCAAAAGAGCATAATCATTTAGGTGTTGATGAATGTAATCATCATCTTCTCCCGCAGACTTACTAAAATTAATTAGTGCATTGGTTATATTTGGCCATTTTTTCAATAAAAGAGGAAAAACCTCATTTCTTAAATAGTTTCTCGTATAAACGTTTTCAAAATTTGTTTCGTCTTCTACAAAAGGAATATCAAAAGAGTTTAAATAACCTACAATTTCTTTTTTAGATGTGCTAAGCATAGGCCTAATGTATACACCACCCTTTTGGTAATCCATTCCTTTAACACCACTTAACCCTGCACCTCTAAAAAGATGAAGCAATATTGTTTCTGCCTGATCTTGTAAATGATGAGCAAGAGCAATTTTTGTTGCTATACCCTTTTTAATTAAAGCATCAAAAATGCCATATCTAGCATCTCTAGCTGCAGTTTCTAACGATACTGCTTTTGCCTTTGCAAGCTTTGGCACATCCACCTTAAATTTGTAAAAACGAATGTTATTTTTATTACAATATTCCTCCACATGCTTTGCATCTCTCTCAGCATTTTCCCTTATTAAATGATTAACATGAACAGCAATAACCTCTATCCCCAACTCTTTTTCTATTGTTTTTAACTTGTGCAAAAGAGCCATAGAGTCTGGACCACCACTGCATGCAACAGCAACAATGTCCCCACTTTTTAATAAATTATTATCTTTAATTGTATTAATAATATTATCCATATATTTATCCTCTAATATCATTAAGTATACATCCATAATTTATAAAAAACAATAGATATAATGAAAAATTACACATTTTTTACAAAAAAATACAATAAATTGCACATTTTTTGC
>JAZSMW010000045.1:0-3217 GCA_045536095.1 Clostridia bacterium | reverse complement strand
CAGATGATGGAAAAGTTATTCGACTAGTTTTTCCAGCATTAACAGAAGAACGTAGAAAAGAACTTTGCAAACAAGTAAAAAGGTTATTAGAAGATTGCAAGGTGGCAATGCGCAATGCAAGACGTGATGTTTTAGAAAAGTTTAAAGCATTAAAAAAAGATTCAGCTATTACAGAAGATGAGTTATCTGGTTTAGAAGAAGATGTTCAGAAAGAGCTAGATTCTTCAATTGCAAAAGCTGATAAGGCTTGTGCAAACAAAGAAAGCGAAATAATGGAAATTTAGTTTAATGCAACAATTTATTGGTGAAAAATTAGAAGTCGTCTTAAAATTTTTTGACGAAAATAAATTAAATTATGTCGTTTACGATAATAATCATAGCGTAAACGGAGACACAAAACTTGTAACAAACATTAAAAAAGAGAATAATTTGTATAAAATTACAACAAGTAATTTTCTTTTTGATGTAAAAAATAAACAATAACATATACTACTTTTAAGTGGGTGTTACCGTTGCGTTAGAACAACAATTTATTTGTAAACTTTAAATGTGTTTTTAATCTAATTCATGGAGAAATAATATGAAACAAAGAATATTAACCGGTTCGGCACTTGTGGCGCTACTTTTATTAATTTTTTTTAGTAAGTCTTTAACAACTTATGTGTTTGATTTATTCATTGTTTTTGTAGCAACAATTGCGTGTTATGAAATGTCTGAAATGCTAAGAAAAATGGGTTTATATAATAATAAATATATAATTTGGGCATATCCTATATTATCGTATGTTGTATATAAAATTTGTATGGCCGCTTCGGCCCCTGTGCATTTAATTGTCCTTTTGCAAATTGCTTTAATTATTTTAATGTCATTAATTGTTTTTGTATATTCATTAATATGTAAGCATAAAACAGATAATGAAATTATAACAAGAAAGTTAAAATTAAGTGTTAAAAAATTTTCTTTTTACAAAGGAGTACAAACTTTAATAGGTATGGTGTACCCAGCGCTTATATTTATGCTTTTAATTATAGTAAATAACTTGCAAAACTTAACATACGCAACAACCAAATTTGCTGGTTATGAATATGCTGTTTCTTTATTTTTGCTAGTTTATGCATTTGCGCTTCCTGCAATTGTAGATACCTTTGCGATGCTTACCGGGGCGCTGTTAAAAGGCAAAAAGTTATGTCCAAAAATTAGTCCTAAAAAAACAATTTCAGGTGCCATAGGAGGTGTTGTTTGGGGAGCTATTGGATCAGTTGCTTTATATTTTATATTTAACTCGATTGAACCTTATGCATTTATATTTAATATAATCAACCTTTCTTGGTGGCATGTTTTAATTGCGGGAATAATATCATCTATATTATGCCAAGCTGGTGATTTATTTGAAAGCTTTTTAAAGAGAAAAGCAAATGTGAAAGATAGCGGAAGTGTGTTGCCAGGACATGGCGGAATTTTAGATAGAATAGATAGTCACATAATAAATGCTTTTGTCGTTTTTGTGTTTATGTTAGTTATTTAACAAAAGATAATAATACTGATTTTTTATAGGAGAAATAATGAATTCATTAATGCTTGCCACATTTGGCTCTATTATGATGAATATTTTATATGTTGCAATTGCTATAGTTGTTTTACTTACAATGGTTTTAATACACGAGCTTGGCCATTATTTAGTGGGAAGATGGCTTGGTTTTAAAATTACCGAATTTTCTATTGGTTTTGGCAAGGCTCTTTGGCAAAAAACAAATAAAAGAGGAGAGTTGATTTCTTTTAGAGTTTTCCCTCTTGGAGGATATTGTGCGTTTTATGGCGAAACAGACGATGAAGAACCAGAAAACAACAAATTAGAAGATCTAAAACAAAATGAGGCAGTAAATTTAAAAGATACAAAAACAAAAAAAATAGAAACTAAAGCTCAACTAGAGATTGACAACACCAAATTGATGGCTGAGAAAAAATTCAATGATATGCCCGCATGGAAAAGGATGCTTGTTTTTATTGCCGGCGTTTCTTTCAATTTTATTTCTGCGTTTGTGTTTGCCATAATCTTCTTGTGCGTTGGTGCATATGATGGTTATAAATTATCTCCAACTCAAAAAGACTATTATGTTAATTTATATAGTGTGACCGAAACGCAGGAAATTATAGGCACATTAGAAAAAGACACAATTGTTTATGCTATAAATGGTAAAAATATAAATTATGCTAGGGGAAAAGTGTTTAATACATTGGTAGATTCAGATGCTAGTGAAATAGTTTTTACTATAGATTTAAATGGCGATAAAACAGACGTATTAATAAAAAAAGCATATTATCCTGTAGAAAATGATGACGGTAGTTATAAAAACGAAGAACTTTTTGGAATATCCTATTCAACCGTTAATTTGTCGTATGGGTTTGGAGATGTTTTAAGAGATTTTGTTCCGTTTACGTTTAATATTTCTGTTGTGATTTTAAAGGCTTTTTGGCAAATTATTACTGGACAAATTGCAATAAATCAATTGGGTGGTCCAATTTCAACCATAACGCAAATTTCTGAGGTGGCATCATATGGAATTGCAAATTTCTTATATTTATTACCATTGCTTGCAGCCAATTTGGCAATATTCAACTTGTTACCAATTCCGGGATTAGACGGAGCGCATGTTGTATTTGCTATAATAGAAATAATAAGGCGTAAGCCAATAAAAAGAGAAGTAGAAAACGCTATTCATGGGTGGGGAATATTAGCACTTTTTGCCTTTGTAATAATTATAGATATTGTTCATTTAATTACTGTTTAAAAATCTAATGCTCAAACATAAGTTTGGGCATTTTTTTATGTAGAAGGAAATATCTCTAGACGCAAGTTTACTTGCAAGTTTGAAACAGTATTACCGCCCGCATTAAAAAAACACCAACACTAGCGATTAGCAAAGAAGCATTCATTTATGAATGATTAAAATTTAACTTGTTTAAATTTTTTGGGTTATTTTATGTAGAAGGAAATATCGTCAAACGCAAGTTTACTTGCAGGTTTGAAACAGTATTTCCGCCCGTACCAAAAAACACCAACTTTGTTATCAGCAAAGAAATCATTCATAAATGAATGATTAAAATTTAACTTGTTTAAATTTTTTGGTGTTATTTTATGTAGAAGGAAAAATCGTGTTTTGGAAATTTATTTACAAAGAACACGATTACCGCCCGTACCAAAACAACACCAACTTTG
>JAZSMW010000062.1:0-2461 GCA_045536095.1 Clostridia bacterium | reverse complement strand
ACTCACTATGTTCGGTTTCTGTTGTATATCCCTCTTGATAATTGCTTGTAAAGTATGCATTAATTAACACACCTAAAGATGTTTCTGTGCCACAATCAAGTGTTGTTTCTTTATTAATAATAATTGTTGTTTGTTCTTGCTTGTTTAAATAGTTTTGATTTAATATAACATCATATTTTTCAGAACCAACAGACACTTCTATTTCTTTTACCTTTAATGCACTTTTGCCTAAATTTAAATAAGAATAATTAAATGGGGTTTGAACAATGCTTGTTGGCTTTATTTTTATGCTATTAAGTTTTAATGTTCCGCTTAGTTCTTCTATTTGAATTGCCTCAAAGTTTACTTCATTTTGCCCTGGCACCAACGTTATTTTGCTAGGTTCAAAAATATATCCTGCCTTAGACGGATAAACCTCTATTCCATTTGAATTTGTTGTAAAATTAAATTCCCCGCGAAAGTTCGTTTGCGTGTAATCCTTTAAATTTGTTTTAATTGTAACGCCATCTAGCCCGGCGCCCATAAAATTAACAACCCCCACGCATGAAAGTTCTGGCAATTGCTCATTATTGCACGCAAAAAAGTTAATAGAAACAAACATTAATAATAAACAAATAATCACTTTTTTTATTTTCTTCATATTTTTATATTAATATTATTTTAGTAAAATAACAAATAAAATAAGGTTAATTTTTTGTTTTTTTTGTAGTATAAAATGCAACTTGGCTAAATATCACTTATAACTTGTAATATTTTGCATAAATCAACATTCATATGCAAAATTTTATTGTTTAAAATTATAGCAAGTTTAAAAACACAGAAAATGTTTGCAAGTTTATGTTTTGTATGATAATATGTTGTACATTAGGAGTATTTTATGGCATTAAAAATTTATAACACATTAACTAGACAAATAGAAGAGTTTATTCCTCACAATAAAGAGCAAGTTACAATGTATACTTGTGGCCCAACGGTATACCACTATGCCCATATTGGCAATTTAAGGTCTTACATTATGGAAGATGTTTTACAAAAGTCTTTGGAATATTTAGGATATAACGTAAAACGCTGTATGAACATTACCGATGTTGGTCACCTTTCTAGCGACTCCGATTCTGGCGAAGACAAAATGGTCTCTGGTGCAATAAGAGAAAAAAAGACTGTTCTTGAAATTGCAAAGTTCTATACCGATGCTTTTAAAAAAGACTGTGAGCGTTTAAATATTTCTTGGCCACAAATTGTTGTTCCTGCAACTTCTTGCATTGACGAATATATTAATTTGGTTCAAGGCTTGCTAGACAATAAATTTGCTTATATTTCTGGCGGAAATGTTTATTTTGACGTTTCTAAACTAAACGATTATTATGTTTTAACCAATCACCAAGCCGATAGCATGGTTGTTGGTGTGAGAGAGGGCGTTAGCGAAGATGCATTCAAAAAAAATCAAAACGACTTTGCTCTTTGGTTTACAAAATCTAAATTTAACGATCAAGAACTTAAATGGCAAAGCCCTTGGGGGCTTGGGTACCCTGGCTGGCATATTGAGTGCTCTGGCATTAGCTTAAAATATTTGGGCGAATATTTAGATATCCACTGTGGTGGCGTTGACAATATATTTCCTCATCACACAAACGAAATTGCTCAAACCGAAAGTTATTTGGGGCACAAGTGGTGTAATTATTGGTTCCACGTTCAACACCTAAACACCGAAGGTGGTAAAATGAGCAAAAGCGCCGGAGGTTTTACAACTGTTGACTCTTTAATACAAAACGGCTTTGATCCATTAGTTTATAGGTTATTTTGCTTACAATCTCACTACAGAAATCCTCTTGTGTTTTCACTAGAACGTTTGCAAGGAGCAAACAGTGCTTATAAAAAATTAATAAACAAAATTTCAAATATCAAACAAAACAATTCTGGCGAGGTTCAACCTGAATTAACAAATAAATTTGATGCAGCGTTTAAAGAAGCATTAGAAAACGACCTAAACACTTCCCTTGCATTAACAACTCTATTTGATGCTATAAAAGACGAGGAATTAACTAACGCATCTAAACTTTATTTAATTGAAAAGTTTGATAAGGTTTTAGGTTTAAATCTTTTAACCGAAAATACTGATAAATCTTTAAACAGTGAACTTACTGAATATATTGAGCAAAAAATTGCTGAAAGGCTAGAAGCAAAAAAAGCAAAAAACTTTGCCTTGGCCGATGAAATAAGAAATGAACTTGCATCTAAAGGAGTTACTCTTAAAGACACACCAAACGGAACAGAATATTCTATTAATAACTAATAAAACAACATCGCAATCCCTTACGAGATTATGTCCTCACATAAATGTGAGCACACTTTTGCTATTTGCAAAAGCGATGTATTTTGGTACGGGCGGAAAGCGCATTTAATATCCAAATAAATTTGTCTTAAATGCGATACTTTTCTCTATATAAAAAACAAGGAAAGC
>JAZSMW010000074.1:0-9058 GCA_045536095.1 Clostridia bacterium | reverse complement strand
ATCATCTAAAACCTGAAGCAATATATTAAACACTTCTGGATGCGCCTTTTCTATTTCATCAAACAACACAACCGAATATGGACGCCTTCTTACTGCTTCAGTTAATTGTCCACCTTCTTCATATCCAACATATCCCGGAGGTGCACCAATTAATCTAGATACGCTAAATTTTTCCATATATTCAGACATATCAATTCTAACCAAATTATTTTCATCGTCAAACAAATTTTTTGCTAATGTTTTGCAAAGTTGTGTTTTTCCAACCCCTGTTGGCCCTAAAAACATAAATGAGCCAATTGGTCTATTTGGGTCACCAATGCCCGCGCGAGAGCGAAGAATTGCTTCGGTAACTCTACTTACAGCCTCTTCTTGCCCAACAATGCGCTCATGCAATATGTGATCTAAATTTAAAAGTTTTTCCTTTTCACTTGATGCAAGTTTGTAAACAGGAATGCCTGTCCAACGAGAAACAATTTTTGCAATTTCTTCTTCAGAAACCTTACTTTTTAACAACGTTTCTCCCTCATTTTGCTCAACTGACTCCTCTTCTTTTTTTAGTTCATCTAAAAGTTTAGGAAGTGTTGCATACTTTAGCTCTGCAGCTTTATTTAAATTGTAATCTCTCTCTGCCCTTTCTATATCAGCATTAACCTTTTCTATTTCCTCTTTAAGCCTTTGAATATTTTCTATTTTTTCTTTTTCACCAATCCATTTTGCTTTCATAGAGTCATATTTTTGTGTTAATGCAACAAGCTCCTTTTCTATATCTTTTTGATGTTTTGCAGACACAGAATCTTTTTCTTTTTTAAGGGCCTCACTTTCTATTTGAAGTTGAATAATCTTTCTGTTAATTTCATCCATTTCTGCTGGCATACTATCTATTTCCGTTTTAATGCTAGCGCACGCCTCATCCACAAGGTCTATTGCCTTATCTGGCAAAAATCTATCCGAAATATATCTATGCGAAAGCGTTGTTGCAGCAATCAATGCCGAGTCGGAAATTTTTACACCATGAAAAACTTCATACCTTTCTTTTAATCCTCTTAAAATAGAAATTGTGTCTTCAACCGATGGTTCGTCAATAATAACTGGCTGAAACCTTCTTTCTAATGCAGGGTCCTTTTCTATATATTTTCTATATTCATCTAAAGTTGTTGCGCCAATGCAATGCAATTCGCCCCTAGCAAGAAGCGGTTTAAGTATATTACCAGCATCCATTGCTCCATCAGACTTTCCCGCTCCAACAATAGTGTGAATTTCATCTATAAACATTATTATTCGGCCGTCACTCTTTTTAATTTCATTTAAAACGGCTTTTAATCTTTCTTCAAATTCACCTCTATATTTTGCTCCTGCAACCAAAGCCCCCATGTCTAAACTAAAAATTGTTTTATTTTTTAAAGAAACAGGAACATCTCCTTTCATTATTCTAATTGCAAGACCTTCGGCAATTGCTGTTTTACCAACACCAGCTTCACCAATTAAAACCGGATTATTTTTGGTTTTTCTAGATAAAATTCTTATTACATTTCTAATTTCTACATCTCTGCCAATAACAGGATCTAGTTTATTTTGCCTTGCTCTTGCAACCAAATCTGAACCATATTTTTTTAAAACATTATATGTATCTTCTGGATTTTGGTTTGTTACTTTTGAATTACCTCTTACTTTTTGTAATTCTTGAGTAAAATTGCCTTTTGTTATGCCGTATTTATTAATAATATCAGCAACTGCACTTTCCGATTTTTTAATCATTGCTAAAAAAATGTGTTCAACCGAAACGTAACTATCCCCCATTTTTTTGCATTCATCCACAGCACCACTAAGAATTTCGTTTGCCTTGCGAGATAAGTATACATTGCCATTAGAAACCTTTGGCATTGCATCTATTTTTTCCTCTATATCTCTTAACATATACGAAACATTTATTCTTGCATTTTGCAATAGTTCACTAATTAACGACCCGTTTATTGTTAAAAGCGCATAAAAAATGTGTAGTTGCCCAACCTCAGCATTCCCCTTGTTTGTTGCTAAGTCTTGAGCCTGTTGCAAAACATTAATAGAATTTTCTGTAAAATTATTTAAGTTCATAATACCTCCTTTAGTTTTATTATATCATTGCATATTAGCAATGTCAACACCAGAGTGCTAATTTTTTTATAATCTTCCAATATTTATAGTTGGTATTTTTTTAATTTATATCCTCACAGTACTGTAGTTTTTTACATTTTTCGTTTATGTATATAGTTTTTTATTTCATTACCATTACAGTGCAAACCTCTTTCTTCTCACAAAATAGCTGTTAAAAAAGAGTTAAGATATTTTACCCTAACTCTTAATTATACACTACCTAACTAATAGGTTCATTTAAACATTACATTCAATCATTCCTAATTCGCCGTCGTGACGAGTATACAAAACGCAAACTCTATTATTTTTTGCATTTAGGAAAACATAAAAGTCATGTCCAACCATTTCCATGTTCAACACAGCTTCTTCTTCTGTCATAGGAACCAAATCAAAAGTTTTTGTTTTGAAGATTGATTTTTCAACATCCTCAATAACATCCTCAACAAACTCTAAACTAGCAACTTCAAATGCTGTTTTTCTAAACAAGTCTTTACTTCTTTTAGAAAATTTTACAACCTGCCTTTCTATTTTTGGAAGAGCAGTGTCAATATTTTCATACATGTTTTCGCCCACTACTTCAGCTCTAAACAATTGTTTTTTGCTTGTTATTGTTAACTCTAATTTATATGTTTTGTTTTGAAGTGAGCAAACAACTCGAGCCTTTGCATCGTCCTCAAAATATCTGTCTAATTTATCTACCTTTTTTTGAATTATACCTTTAAGTTTTGTTCCTATATCATAATTTCTTTCTACAAATTCAATTTTCATATTAGCACCCTCCTTATTAATTTGTATATGAATATTTTAAACAAAAATTATAATTTATGCAAATAAAATAAGCTTACAAAAATAAATTTATTGTTGTTTTACATATTATCAAATGTCAAGCCATTTGCATTTACATCAATAATAATACTTCCAGACTTCTCTAGTTCTCCAAGCAATATTTTTTCGGCAATTTTATCTTCAATCTCCGAAGCAATATATCTTTTTAAAGGTCTTGCTCCATAGCGAGTATCAACCCCATTATCAATAATGTAATCCAATGCTTTTTGAGTTAATTTTAGTTCTAAATCTTGCCTGTTTAACCTTTTGTTTACATTCGCAACCATAATTGTTGCTATTTGTGTTAAATCCTGAATTGTAAGTGGATGGAATATACATACCATATCTATTCTATTAATAAATTCTGGTCTAAAGTGCTTTCTTAATGATTCTAAGTAAATAGACTTTGACAAAGTTTCATACTCTTCGTTCTCTTCCATTGCATGCATTGCCTCTTTACTTCCTAAATTAGTGGTCATAATTATTATTGTGTTTCTAAAGTTAACCAATCTTCCCTGTCCATCGGTTAATCTACCATCATCTAAAACTTGAAGAAGTGTGTTAAATATGTCGGGATGTGCCTTTTCTATTTCATCAAATAAAACAACTGAATATGGCTTTCTTCTAACCTGCTCGGTTAATTGACCACCCTCGTCGTATCCAACATATCCTGGAGGAGCCCCAATTAGTTTAGAAACAGTGTGAGGTTCCATATATTCACTCATGTCTAACCTAATAATATTATTTTCATCGTCAAACATTGCTTCAGCAATTGCTTTTGTTAATTCTGTTTTTCCAACACCCGTTTGTCCCATAAACACAAATGATCCAATTGGTTTTTTGCCGTCACTAATTCCCGTACGGGATCTTCTTATTGCTTTACAAACAGAATTAATTGCTTCATCTTGCCCAATAACTCGCTTGTGCAAAATATTCTCTAAATTGAGTAATTTTTCTTTTTCTGTTTGAGTTAGTTTTGCAACAGGAATACCCGTCCACTTAGAAATAACCTCAGCAATATCGTCAGCCGTTATTTGTCTGTTTTGGTTTTGGTCAAACTTTTCTCTTAAAGCGCCAACCTCTTGGGTTAAAGCATTTATTTGCCCCTGAATTTTTTGCACAGCCTCAAAATTTCTGGCAATGTTTAATTCGTTTTTGGTAACTCTTAGTTTGTTTAATTCATCTTCCTTTTCTTTTAATTCATTTGGCCTAACACTGCAAAGAACTCTCGCCCTAGCGCTTGCCTCATCTATTAAATCTATAGCCTTATCTGGCAAACTTCTATCCATAATATATCTGTCTGATAACAACGATGCTGCTTCTATTGCAGAATCAGTGATTTTAACTTTATGATACAATTCATAGTTATCTCTAAGTCCTTTTAAAATTAAAATTGTTTGTTCCACACTAGGAGGATTAACCATAATTGGCTGAAAACGCCTTTCTAGAGCCTTATCCTTTTCAATATATTTTCTATATTCATCAGTTGTTGTTGCACCAATGGTTTGAAGTTCTCCCCTAGAAAGATAAGGTTTTAGCATATCTGCTGGACTAATTTCGCCCTTTTCTGAACCTGCCTGAACAAGAGTGTGTATTTCGTCTATAAAAACAATAATGTTTTGGCTTGCAATAATTGTTTCTATGGCATCTTTAAGTTTTTCCTCCATACTTCCTCTGTATTTAGTTCCAGCCATAAGTCCGCCAATTTCCATAGAATAAACAATTTTATCTTTTAAAATTTCTGGCACATTTCCACTTGCTATTTTTTGTGCCAATCCCTCTACAACTGCAGTTTTACCAACCCCAGCCTCGCCTATTAAAATTGGATTATTTTTTGTTTTTCTACACAATATTTCTATAATTCTTTCAATTTCGGCATCTCTACCAATAATGGGATCTATTTTCCCTTGTCTTGCCTTAAGCGTTATATCGCTTCCCATGTCTAAAAGTTTTTCTGGAAGTAAACTTCTATTTTTTTCATCTAAAATCTGAGCATCGCCGTCTACACTCTGCAAGGCAATTAACACCTTAGACTTAATTTCGGTTAAATTAATTTTAAAGTTATTAGTTAAAATTTTATAAGCAAATGTTCCGCCTGCAACCAAAAGAGCAAAAAGCAAATGTTCCGAGCCAACAAAGTTATGATTTAACTGAACTGCAACTTGCTTAGAAGCAGATAGTATTTCTTTAGATTTTGGAGTTAATTCTACATCCACTCCTGATACAACTTTAGATTCACTATCTTCTTCGTCTAAAAATTCTTTAACACTTGCAGGAGTTACCCCATATTCTGCAAGAAGTTTGCTTGCCATGCAACTTTTAACCGAAGTTAATCCGTATAAAATATGCTCAGTGCCAACTTGATTTCCACCGAGTTCCATTGCTATTTTTCCGGCATTTTTTATTACCTTTTCTAAATTTTCACTAGAAGTATTATACATCTACCTCTCCTTTATGAATTTGTTTACTAATTATTTCCGATAGTTTTATTGCCCTAATTTTTTCTTGTTGTTTAATGTTTAAATTATTACCATTATCTAAATGTGCTGGCCCAACGGCAGAAAACAATTTTAATATCTCAAAGTTTTTAGGCTTTATAAACAAATTTAAATTAATTCCCCACAAAATATCACCTAAAAAAATTTCACATTCTTCAAGCTCTAACCTATATGCATCTTTTAGTATGCCATAAGACCTAAAAATTTTATCTACAAGAGTGCTAGATGTTAAGTTAAAAATATTATTTTCTTCATTTATTTCATATTCTAAAATCTTTTGTATTATTGTTTTTAATTTTTCGGCATACTCGTTTTCTTTTAATCCAAATGAATAACCGTTTTTAATTATAACAAAAGGACTCATTTCGTTCCAAGCCTCACCATTTAAACCAACAAACTCAAAGTATTTGTTTAACAATCCCTTAATTATTTTTGCCTTTTTATTATACACTATTGCCGGCACAAACAAAAGAGCGCCAACCACTATTCCAGTTCCAACATTTTGTGGGTTTGCGGTTAAATATCCCAAATTAACATCAAATGCCATTTCTAATTTTTCCAAAACAGCATCATCCAATTTGTTTGCACGAGTAAAACAACTCTCTAAATTAAACCCAGTCTCTCTACACTCAAACCTAATATGATCTTCTTCATTAATGTATATATAACTGCTTTCGTTATATGCAACCGCATAAGCAGAAATATCCTTATTTTCTATTAACTTGCCAGATATAACACCGTCCTCTTCTAATTCTTTGCAAGCACTAAAACTCAAATTTTTTAAACTTTTAAATTCAAACTGCTCACCAAAAATTTCACTAAGCGACCTAGCCACACCAACAGCAAGCTCGTTATCTGTTAGTTTATTAACAAATGGCATGTGGGCTATATTGCGCCTATATCCAACAAAAGAAAAAATAACATTTTTACAATCTGTCATAATTTTCTTCCTTTAACCTTTTAAGTTCTACTCCATATTTAGTTGCCTTTTGATAATCGCCATTTTTTAGCATCATTTCTATTAACTCTTCTAAATTTTTAATTTCTTTCTCAATATAATAAAGGTTTGGTTTTTTTCCCAAGTATTTTTTTTCGTTAAACATTGATAATATTTTAGAATCTACATATTTTCTAAACACCTTATAGCAGTTTGCACAACCAAATTGCCCAATAGATTCAAACTCTTTGTATGCCATACCACAAACATTGCAAACTTGATCTTTTTGAAGAGTACTAGTAACTTCATCAGCCAAATCTTCTAAACTCGCACTACTATTTAATTTTTTATAGCACTGTCCACACAAATACTTAATTTTGTTTTGGTTTGGTGGTAAATAAATGCTTGTTGAATTTTTTTTCCCACAATTTTCACAAAGCATAAAAACTCCTACTTTTATACTAAATAAAAATAAAAATAAAGTCAACAATATTGTAAATGTACATAAATTTAACTTTAAATAAAACAAAAAACAGCCACATTTGTGACTGTTTGCTTTTATGTAGAATGAAATATCTTCAAACGCAAGTTTACTTGCAGGTTTTAATCATCATTTCCGTCCGTACCAAAAAACACCAACACTAGCGATTAGCAAAGAAGCCTTCATTTATGAATGTTAAAAATTTAACTTGTTTAAATTTTTTGGAGTTGCATATATTGTTACTCTCTACCATTATCTATATTTTTAACAGCTGCTTGTAGGTCGCCATAAGAACGAATTACTAGTTCAATAGTGTCAACTTTAGTTTTTAATTTTGGGTTAACATTTCTTCTTTCTATTGTAAGAGGGAATAAGCTCTTAATGGTTTCAGAATCCAACTCTTTACAAGCTTCTAAAACATCTTTAATCAAAATCCTTTTAATTGTTGTTATTGATTTTTCATCATTTGTTCTTGCTATTGTTGGAGCAATGTTCGCTTCTTCATTAAACCTAACATATATGTTAATATTTCCACGCCCTTCGCTAACGCAAGGAGTTGAAAAAATGTCTTTAAATTCATCTTTTGCAGTGGTTGTTAAACATTGAATTCCAATTCTTCTATCCACAACTGTTGCACCACCTAAAGAATACGTTCTAGCCCATCTACTTCTTGTAACAACATCTCCAGATGCATCTTGAATTTTACTTAAATCTCTTGTTAAACCTCTTATTTTCCTTTCATATTTTCTAACAGCAAGTGCAGAGGTTGATATATCTCTTAAAATACCATAGGCATCTATTTGGTTAACAAGTCTTGCTCCTTGTATGTGAGACACCCCGCTTGTTGACCTAAGTTCCCCAACCGGCAAACTACCAATTTGCTTAGTTAAGTATAGTGATTTTTTTGCATGGTTTTTTAAAATTTTTTTGTAATAACCATCAGAGTATCTTACCTTAGATCCTTCAGAACTTAATTTTTTTATTTTTTCCATAGATTTTACCAAGCTCTTTTTTGTGCCTGAAACCCTTCTTACCTCATGAAGTTTATTAATTATAACCGAACTTGAAACAATTATTGTAGCAGCTAAACCAAACACCCCTGCGTTAATTGCAAGTAATGTTGCAGAAGGAACAGCAACTATATACCCAGCCAAACCTAAAACACCCACAGTTGCAAGGCAAATGCCTGCAATTAATGCTCTACGAACCTTATGTGATTTGTTTGTTATTTCAGTTTCTTTTTTACCTACCATAACTAAAACACCTCCTTAATTTCGTGTAAATTATACAACACAACCCTCTCCTTGTCAATAGTGAATTTTTGGCAAATTTTGTAACTAGATTACTCCAAATTTTATGCTTCTTAACTAATTATTTTCTATTTAATACCCCCTGCCAATTTAACAAAACACCTTGTCTTTAACATTAAATATATATCATTGTTAAAAAATAACAAGCCCACCAAGGTATCCCCGGTGAGCCTGCCAAATTTTAGCAAAATTGCCAATGTTTCAATTCTTTGTCATTTATATTTTAATTAAACACTACTTTGTATATTTAACATAACCCGCCTTATCTTGAGTTATGCTCTGGCTAAAACCATTACTTGTTAAATATGTGTTACTTAAACCAGTTTTTAAATACACGGTTGTGGTTTCTTCGTTTGTTAAAAGATAGCCCATATATGTGTCACTACTTGCAATTGTGCCACTATCTAAAATTACTGTTTGTAAACTAGAGCAACCAAAAAATGCGGATGAACCACGTATCTCTGTTGCGTCTGCCCCAATTGTTACTTGGGTTAAACCTGTGCAGCAATAAAAAGCAAAGTTTCCAATTGTGGTCACTTTTGGTAAATCTATTTCCGTTAAACTTGTGCATCCTTCGAAAGCATTATCACCAATTATGGTTACATTTGATAGATCTATGTTTGTTAAACCGGTGCAGTTATAGAAAGCCATGCCATCAATTGTGGTTACATTTGATAGATCTATGTTTGTTAAACCGGTGCAGTTATAGAAAGCCGCGCCATCAATTGTGGTTACGTCATTTAAATTTACACTTGTTATTTTTGTGTAACCTGAAAAGTGCCCACCAATGCTGGTTACCCCATCTGGAATTGTTATGGCTCCAGAAAGTTCTGTTCCGTTAACCTCAAAGCTTGTGTTTGTGCTAAATATACCAGCA
>JAZSMW010000070.1:0-7703 GCA_045536095.1 Clostridia bacterium | reverse complement strand
CTAATTTTTTTTGTATTTTTTTTGTATCTATAAACTTGTTCTTGCTTGTTTTGTTAATCACTAAAATTACATTTTTTGTTGCGTTTAAAAGTTCCAATGTTAAATATAAATTTTTATTTATTGTGTTCACATCTATTATATTAACAATTAAATCATACTCTCCAGCATATAAATAATTTGCCGTTATTTCTTCTTCAGCAGAAAATGGAGTTAACGAATAAATTCCAGGCAAATCTATTATTCCATATTCTTTGTTATTAAATGTGTATTGCTTTTGCTTACGATCTATTGTTACGCCATGCCAATTACCTGTATGCTCACTACTTTTTGTAAGCGCATTATAAAGAGTTGTTTTACCAACATTTGGATTGCCAACAAGCACTATGTTTTTCATTTTTTTACCTCACATACAAAAATGTTTGATGCTATGTTTTTTCTTAAAGAGACTAAGTATCCATTTAACTCAATAAGCAAAACATTTTTCAAAAATGAAACGCCAACAATTTTTAATTCTACGCCAATATAAAAACCAAGTTCTAATAACCTTCTTTTTAAGTTTTGCTTTAATGCTATGTCATAACCCGTTAAAACAGCTTTTTGATTAATATTTAAATTGCTTAAAAAAAAATCACCCATACAAAAAAATATGAGTGTTTTTTTTAATTTATTCGTTTATATACATCTATCATATAGCCAATTTGCAACATCTAGCAAAAATTCCTGTTTAATTTTAGGCTTTTCATTATGCAGTTCGTGTCTTGCCTGTGAGTAAAGTTTTAACTGAATGTCTTTTATTTCGTTGTTTTCCAGCATAGAGTAAACTTCGCAAACTCCCTTACCATAATTACCAACTGGATCTTTTGCCCCTGATGCTATTAAAATTGATAATTTTTTATTTATCCCCTTTGCCCATTTTTTTGTATTTACAAATTTTAATACCTTAAGCATATCTTTATAAGCACTAGTTGTAAACATAAATGCGCAACGCGAATCGCTTTCATATTCCTTTAATTTTTTGTTGTCGCTAGTTACCCACTCCCTTTTGGATTTAACATTATTTATGTATTTAAAGTAAGATTTTAGCATTATGTTTTCGAACAGCTTGCTCTTGTATTTGCCACCCCTAATTGCCTGAATTACCGACAAAAGAACAATACCTGCACTAGTGCCCGAAACCCTTCCCGATGTTCCAAGCAAAATTAAACCATCTAAATCCTCTGGAAACGCATATGCAAAATACCTTGCAAAAAAGCTTCCCATTGAATGTCCTATTAAAAAATATGGCAAATTTGGATACTTGTTTTTAGCAATTAGTGACATAGTATGTAGATCATTTAAAACACACTCTGCTCCCAGTTTTTTTGCAAAAAAACCATCAGTATCCGGAGTTTTAGATGTCTCTCCATGCCCTAAATCGTCATTACCACAAACAACAAAACCCCTTTCATTTAAAAATTTAATAAGATCGCCATATCGTGATATATGGTCTTGCATCCCGTGAGATATTTGCACAACAGCTTTTGGCTTAATATTTTTTGGCTCAAAAATATAATACACAACTTCAGTTGAATTATCCGATGATAAAAACGTACCCTTTTTCAAAATTTACTCCTCAGTATTTTTAATAATTTCTTCTATTTCTTCTTTTTGTCTAAAACCCGTAAACTTATTTATGAACTTTCCATCTTTAAAAACACACACCGTTGGAATGCTCATTACACCAAATTCTCTTGGAGTTTTTTGGTTTTCATCTACATCCATTTTGTAAACCACAACATCATTTTCACTTTCAACATCTTCTAACACTGGCGACAGCATTCTACAGGGACCACACCATGTTGCAAAAAAATCTAATAAAACAATACCCTTACTGTTTAAAACCTTTTCATTATACTCTTCGTCATTTATATGTTCCATAATAACCTCCCTAACCATAGTATTGCTAAAAAATAATTAGCTATTCTATAGTTAAAGAATATCATACTTTTTAAATATGTAAAACAAAAATTTATTAAATGTTAATCTTTATGTTTTTTGTTCCTTTTTCATAGTTGTTTAAAACATCTGAGCTGTATGCATATTTATACGTCTGCTTGTATTTATATTCGTCCTCGGCCAGTTCTATTAACTTATCTAATAATTCTTTAAAACCATATTTATCCCACAAATAGTATGCGTAAGAACCTGGTATTGTATTAATTTCATTGACATAAATTTCTTTTGTTAAGTCGTTAACCAAATAATCTATTCTTACAACCCCAGAGCACCCTAAAATTTTAAAAACTAGAATGCTTAGCTCTTTAATTTTTTTATCTAAACTTTCTCCCAAACTAACATCTATCTGTTTTTTTGTTTTTATACCATTAATATATTTTTCGTTAAAATCCAAAAATTCCGCCCATGGTTTTGGCTCTTCCAAAACAGAACTTTCGATATAATTATAGTTACCCATAACCGAGCAATTAATTTCTCTTAAATTTGCAATTTTTTCTTCTATTATTAATTTTTTATCAAAATTTAACGCAATTTTAATGTTTTTTATTAATTCTTTTCTATTTTTTGAAATATTTATGCCAATACTACTTCCAAGATTGGACGGCTTAACAACCATTGGATAATTAATTTTTTCTTCAATTTTTGCTATGGTATTTGAACTGTTAAATATGAACTCTTGTTCATATATACATGTATATTTTGCACAAGGAATATTGTTTGCAACAAATACATCTTTTTGCAAAACTTTATCCATACCAATGCCAGAGGCTACCACACCACTTCCTACATATGGAATATTCGCCAATTCTAAAAGTCCAGCAAGCGTTCCGTCTTCACCATTTAAACCGTGCATGCAATTTATCGCAATATCAATTTTTTTATATTTTTTAATACCAAATATTGAACTTACAATTATGTTTTTATTAAAAAATCCATTTGCAATTTTTTTGCCTACTTTTTTATTTTTTGTATATATATTCATATCCCTGTAGTTTTTTACTAACCACCAAGATCCTATTTTATTTATATATATAGGTAATATTTTATACTTTTTTTTGTCTAAATTGTTCATTACTTGAATTGCTGTAATTATTGAAATATCATGTTCGGCAGACTTTCCACCATAAAAAATAGCAAGGTTCTTCATAAATTCTCCTTGCTATTTATATGTTTCATTTTGCTTAATTGTTACGCTCTCAAAAAAACCCAAACTAATTAAAATGGCCCTTTCAACATCCTTCATTTTTTTTGCTCCTATGTATGAAACTTTTTCTTGCAATCTCCTCTTGTCTATTGTCCTTAATTGCTCAAGCAAGCAAACAGAATCTTTTGGCAAGTTATATTCGCTTGAAGATAGCTCTATATGCGTAGGAAGTTTTGCTTTGTTTAATTTGCTCGTTATGGCACATACAATTACGGTTGGCGAGTATTTATTCCCTATATCATTTTGCACAACAAGAACAGGCCTTATACCACCCTGTTCGCTTCCTACAACAGGGCTAAGGTCTGCAAAAAATATATCTCCTCTTTTTATTTCTTGTTGGCTTTCCATAATTCCTTTTCATAACTAAAATAATCTATGGCCTCGGCAGAAGAAAATGTCTCATCACATAAATTTAAACTACCATACCCACATATCATACTATGCAATTCTTCCGAATTTGGTAATTGATAAGATGTAATAACACTTCTTAAACTAAAGCTTTTTGTTGCCAAAAAGAACTCTTTAGAATATCTGTCAAAGTCTTTCATAATTATCTCCATACAAAAAGAAATCTAAACATATAATGCTTATCCAATAAAAAAATATTCTAACATTTACACAAAAAAATAAATTAATTAATTTTTTTGTTGACATATTAAAAACTTTTTGTTATTATATAAAAGTTCTTAAATGCGGGTGTAGCTCAGTGGTAGAGCTCCAGCCTTCCAAGCTGGCTGCGAGGGTTCGATTCCCTTCACCCGCTCCATTACTTTAATATCCATGCTTTAGTAGCTCAGTTGGATAGAGCAGCGCCCTTCTAAGGCGAAGGTCGGGGGTTCGAATCCCTCCTGAAGCACCAAACAAATCCAAACCCATATTATTGGGGGAGGATTTTTTTTGATTACACACTTTATTTTTCTCCATTTGTTTTATCCTTTCGCTAAAAAATGGGGCTTGTATTGTTTATTCCTTTATGATATAATAATTTTAGTTAAGGAGATAATTATGTCACTTCCATTTAACCCAAGCGGTATTATGATATATAAAATAATTAAAGATTATGAAACAAGCGGCAAAACTATTCACGCTTTTAAAGATCTACAACTTTTTGCAAAGAGGGCTTTAGATTACGCTAGTAGCATTTGCGAAGAGCACTTTTGGGTGTTGCAATCACCTATTGTTAAGCAAGATCTTTTAAATGTGTGTGATATTACCAATTCAATTTGCGAATTAAATACAGAAAAGTTAAACGGCGATGGAGCAAAATTTGTTAAAATTAAGGTTGGCAACATGCCATATCCCGTTTTAAAAGGCACAATTAAAGCAATGCATGACACTAGCTCGAGGAAAAAAACGGATCACTCAATTAACTAACAAAATATGTGTTTGAAAAAATAAAACCAAGCTTTTATGGCTTGGTTTTTTAGCTCTCACCTTTTTATTATACACACATATTTTTTTCTATTTGTTTGTATAATATATCATGAAGTCATCATTAAAACTTTCTTTTATTGTTTTTTTATGTGGTTTTTTTATATCTACATTACTTGCCATATATTTTTCGTCACCCCTTAGCTGGCTAGTTTGGCTTAGCACAACTCTTGGTATGCTAGCTGCTAAAGATGCAAAAGATGGGAAATGGACAAATTTTTTATTTGATATTATAAGTTATTTAACCTACATTATTGTTTGCATAAAAGAAAATTATTATGGAGAATTAATTCTTTCTTTTATTGTTATTGTAATTAACATTTTTAGTATTATTGAGTGGAAAAAACATTCTTTTGGTAAAGAAGTTTTAATTAATAAAATAACCCTCAACGAAACTCATTTTGCAATGTTTGTTTGGGCCATTATTTTTATTATTTATGCCATATTTTTAAATATATTTAATTCTAGCATGCCCATTTTAAACGCACTCGGAACAACCTTTTTCCTTTTAGGCAACTACTTTAGTTATAGGCGTTGTGGATATCAATTTTATTGTTGGGGCATATATGAAATTACATTTATAATATTATGGCTTGTTTCTGCCATAAATAGCAACGCTGGCAATATAATTTTTTTAATAGATGGTATTGTAGAGCTAATATATAATATTATGGGAATATTTACATGGAATAAACTTTCTAAACTTCAAAATCAAAAAATATTTTCTCTCACAAAACACCATTATTATTGTGCTATAAAATACTAAATTATGATAACGGCAAAAAAACATAGCAACAATTGCTACATTTATTATTGTTTTATATCTAATAATAAAAGTTTTAATTATTAAATTACTATTTTATTACTTTTTTCCCCATAACAAGTTTAATTATAGATGATAAAATTTTTGGCATTTTAAAACAAACAATCTTCATATTTCCTCTCTTTTTTAAGTATATGATGCAATGTTTTAAAGTGTTAATTTTATGTAAAAGTATTAATTTAAATTACAAACACACAACATAAAATAGCATTGAACTTTACACTCTTTTGTTATCACAAAAGCAATACCCTTTGCTACAGGTGGATATCGCATTTGATCTTCTAATAAATTTGTCCTAAATGTCATATCCCCCACTACATAAAAAACTTTACAGATAAATTAATGCGTGTTATACTCTTAAAAAACTAATATGAGGAAAAAAATGAAGAAAAAAGTTTATATTTATCCAAACGGAGCAACCATAATTTATACAAAAGACAAACGTAATAATTATTCGGCTGTTTATGCGGGCTTTATTAGTGGCTCTATTAAAAATGAACAAAATGGAGTTGCTCACTTTGTTGAACATATGATGTTTAAGCAAACAGAACACCTTACAATATCTGATATAAACAAAGAAAGAAGTGTAATCACCTCTTTAAATGCTTCAACAGGACGAAATGATATTATTGTTAGATTTTGTCAAACAAATAGACTTTTTGAACGCGCCATGAAGTTAGTTGCTGATATGCTTCTGTTCACAGATTATGATTCCAAAGAGATTGAAGTTGAAAAGCAAGTAATTAAAGAGGAATATACAATAAAATTGGACAGAATCAACCATGACATTTCATCACAAGCTACATACAACTTCACTAATGCATTACAACCTCAGGAAACTTTAGGAAGTCATGAAGACATAGAAAAAATATCAAAAGATCATTTAATTAATTATAAACAAAAAAATTTTGGATTAAACAACTTTATAATATCATATTGCGGTAATTTTAGCTTTCGCAAAGTAAAAAAAATGGTTGAAAAATATTTCCTCTCAAAATTAAAAGAAACAAGTGAGGCTGAGAAAAATCAATTAGTTCCTACCATTATTACAAGCGAACCTAAGTTAGTTGTTCATACAAATGACAGCCAGAAAGTTGAAGTTTTTTGTGGCTTTAGACATAATTTTGAACCTATGAATTATTTTGATGAGGATTTAATTGAATTTTTAAACCGTTTCTTTAATCGCGGAGCAAATGGTTGGCATAATAAACTGAGAGATGAAGGCTTGGTTTATATGTGCAAAACAGAATCTACTGTTTATATGAACAAAGAAAACAATGCGATGTATGTGTTTAGATTTACAACAAACAAAGATAATCTAACGAGATGTTTTGAGTTAATTAAGGATTGTGTTAAAAACATAACAACCACAGATTTACCAGATGAAAATTTTGAAGATATAAAAAACAATAAAATTTATTCGTATGACGAAATACATTCGCCTAACAAAGAAATTAGAGCAAATTCTAATCTTAGACAATATTTAACTCATGGAAAACTTAGAAAACAAATTAAATTAAAAAGAAAAATTAAACGCATCAAAAATCTAACAAAGTATGAATTTAAAGAATATGCAAATAAGGTTTTTGCAAAACTAAATGAACCATATGTAGTCATAATGAGCGGATACAAAAAAGAAGAACTTTTAAGTTATGATGAGATTGTGAAAATTTTAAATGATTAAAAGTACCCTACAAGTTTATAAATAAAATTAATAAATTATAAAAATCACACAAAAAAAGAATTAGTAGGGGTTATCCCTTTTGAAACTAGTGAAATATTAAAGGTAAATCTTATTATGATTTGCCTTTTTTAATAATTTTCAAATTGGGTATTGCAATCAATTGAAAAATATGCTACAATTCTTATACTTTAAGGAGGATTTATATGAAATATTTAACTGAAGAATTATATGTTGAGTGTTTTTTTGGTAAAAGTTATAATGAAAATCATGATAAATTTTTGATAGGCATTTTAAATAATAAGAAGAATAAATTAAAAGATGTTATAACTGGAGAAATAGTTGAAGGTTTTCATTTTACACATATAACTAGTCTTAAATGGTTTAGAGGTGGCGGGAATAATATGGCATTAGGATACATGACGGGATTGGCCGCCGCCGATGCTTCTATTCGTCAACATATATTAGCGGAAAGGATAAATTTAATTTTAACTAAAGATGTATTAGAAGAAAAAGATATTATAAAAATAAAAAAGATTATGAATAAAGAAATTATAAGAAATTATGAA
>JAZSMW010000032.1:0-3428 GCA_045536095.1 Clostridia bacterium | reverse complement strand
ATCGAAAAATTAAAAGAAATGAATGAGCAAGAAATACAAGAAAATTTTTATGGTGAATTAAGTTTTGGTACCGCTGGGCTTAGGGGCATTATGTCGCTTGGCACTAACCGAATGAATGAAGTAAATATTTGTAAGCTTGCGAATGCTATTTTGTTGTATTTTAAGAAGAAAAAGTATACTAAAATAGTAATAGGTTATGATACTAGACACAATTCAAAAGAGTTTTCTCGCATTTTTGCAAAAGTTTTGGCAAATGGTGGAGTGAGTGTAAGTTTATTTACTACGTTTGTTCCTACTCCTGTCCTTATTAATTCTATTTTAGAAATAAAAGCCAATATGGGAATAATGATTACTGCAAGCCATAATAACAAAATCTATAATGGGGTAAAAGTTTCTGGGGCAGATGGGTTACAAATTTCTGGGCAGGCAGAAAAAGAAATTGGAAGATTGTATGAAAAATTAGATGAAGTTGCACTCTTTAATGAATATTTACAAATTAAAAACAAAAATTTTAAAAATATAAAACGCATTGGGACGACATTAAAAAAGAAATTTTTAGGTAGGTTTTACAAAAATAAAATAAATTCATCCTTAAACATAATTTATTCTCCACTAAATGGAACTGCAAAAGATTACGTATTAAAAGCATTAAAGGGCGCAGGGTTTAAGCACATTGTAATGCCATTTTTTCAAAAATTTGCTAATGGTGATTTTAAAACATGTCCATATCCTAATCCTGAGTTCGCAGAAACATTTAAAGAATGTTTAAAATGCACAGATGTGTTTGATGCTGACGTAATTGTTGCAACCGACCCAGACGGCGATAGGCTAGGTGCTATGATTAAAAGCACAAAGGGATATAAGCTATTAACAGGAAATGAAGTTGGGTTTTTATTTCTCAGGTATATTATAGAAAATGAAGCGTATGAAAAAAATCCATTTGCTGTGTCAACAGTTGTTTCGTCGCCTATGTTTTATGATATGTGTGATCATTATAAAGTCTCTTACGAAAAAACGCTTACAGGCTTTAAAAATATAGGTGGAGCAAAAAAACAACTAGAAAATAAATATGGAAAGGATAGTTTTATTTTGGCATATGAAGAAAGTTGCGGATATATTGTGAAGCAGGATTTTTACGATAAAGATGGTATTTTTGCATTGCTTAAATTTTGTGAGATTGCAAGCTACTTAAAAAATCAAGGAAGTTCCGTTGAAGAATATTTAAATGAAATATATAAGAAATTTGGCAACATTTATTCTTTAAACTCAAGTCTTGTGTTTGAGGGGAATGATGCGTTAGAACAAATGAATAATGCAGTATTTAAAATTAGAGAAAATGGAATAAAAACTTTAAACAAAAGAAAAATTATTAAAATAGTTGATTATTTAAATGATAACACAGGTCTAGATAAATCTAATTTTTTAGAATATAAAACTAAGGATTTTACATTTATTATTAGGCCAAGTGGAACAGAACCTAAATTAAAGTTTTATATTCATGCAAAGGGTAAAAATTTAGAAGACAGCAAAAAATTGGCAAATGAAATTTTGGTTGCCATAAAAAAAGAAATTTTTGGTATTAGTAAGAATGATTAGATATTAAAAAGCATTTTATGAGGCTTTAATGAATAATAAGATAAAAGAAAAATTGCAAAACTTAAGTATTAACAGTGGCGTTTACATCATGAAAGATGCAACCGGTGCTGTTATTTATGTTGGAAAGGCAAAAAACTTAAAAAATAGGGTCAGCCAATACTTTAATAAAACTCAGAAGATTGCAAAAGTTCAATCTATGGTTGAACACATTGATGATTTTGAGTATTTTATTACACTTTCAGAACAAGATGCGTTTGCTTTAGAAAATAATCTAATAAAAAAGTACCAGCCTTTTTATAATATCTTATTAAAGGATTCAAAAACCTTTGCATATATTAAGTTAAATACAAAGCAAGATTTTCCTTATTTTGAAATAACAAGAAAATTAAAAAATGATGGATCTAAGTATTTTGGTCCTTATATTACAGGTGTTTCTGCGTACGATGTATTAAATTTGTTAAATTTGGCTTTTGCTGTTCGTAAATGCAAAGGGAAAATAACTGGTATAAAAAAACGAGCGTGCTTAAATTATAGTATAGGACTTTGCAAAGCTCCGTGTATGGGCTATGTAAGTAAAGATGAATATAAAAAAATTATAGATAACGCTGTAGATTTTTTAAAGGGTAATGATCAAGAAATAGAAAAAATATTAACAGAAAAAATGCAGGCATATTCTGAAATGGAGCAATTTGAAAAAGCACTTGAAATGAGAGATAACTTAAAAATTGTAAAAAAATTAAAGGAAAAAGTTGTGGCAAACTTGCCAAAAGAGTTGTCGGTTGATGTGTTTGCTTATGTTTCGGACGGTGAGGCTGGTGCTGTTTGCGTTTTGACATTACGAGCAGGTAAAATTTTAGGAGTGCAAGATTTTTCTTTAACAGATGGTGCTCTAACCGATGATGAATCTATTCAAGACTTTATTATTGAGTATTATAAGCAAAAGCAAATACCGGATGAAATAATTTGCAATATTAACCTAAATAATGATTCTGAATTTTTAAATTATTTAAATTTATGTACAACGAAAAAAACGATTTTTACAACTCCAAAAATTGGAGTAAAATATGATCTCATAAAAATGGCTGAGGAAAATGCCAGAGAACATTTGTTTAAACGTGTGCGAGAAGACAAACTAAAGTTTAAAAGAACTCTTGGAGCTCTTATTTCTCTTAAAAATGTGTTAAACTTAAACAAAATTCCAAAAAGAATTGAGTGCTATGATATTTCTAATATAAGCGGGACAAACAAGGTTGCAAGCATGGTTGTGTTTATAAATGGTGAACCGGCAAAAAAAATGTATAGAAAATTTAAAATTAAAACGGTTGTAGGCTCTAACGATTTTGCAAGTTTGCAAGAGGCATTAACCAGAAGGCTTAATGAGTATATTTTAAATAAAGATGAAAGTTTTTCTGCGGAGCCAGATTTAATAATAATTGATGGTGGTAAAGGTCAACTTTCGGCCACCCATGAAGTATTAAACAAATGTGGATTTGGGCATTTAAAAATAATTAGTTTGGCCGAAAAGTTTGAAGAGATTTTTTTACCCGGCAATAGTGTACCTTTAATGTTAAAAAGATCTAGCGAAGAGTTAAAATTGTTACAACGTATAAGAGATGAAGCTCACAGGTTTGCAATAACTTTTCATCGAAATTTAAGGACAAAAGCTCAGATTTCAGACCCGATTGATGACATTGTGGGTATAGGCCCTAAAAAAAGAAAAGAATTATATTCTCAATTTAAGTCATTAAAGAATATTAAAAATGCCAGTGTTGAAGAACTAATGATGGTAAAAGGTATTAATAAAAACAATGCTGAGGCAATATACCAAGCAT
>JAZSMW010000060.1:0-23225 GCA_045536095.1 Clostridia bacterium | reverse complement strand
TTGTTGTTTTTTAATTAAAATTATTAATTTATTTGCCATTTTTTAAGAAAAAAATCGTAATTTTGGATTTCAAAATTACGATTGTTTATAATTTATAATTAATATATTTTATAGCACATACTTTTTAAGGTCGTGAGATTTAATATTGTCTTTAAATATGTTTTGAACATATACCCTATCTATTTTAATTGTTTGCAATGGATAATCACCACTTGCATTAAATGATATATCTTCTAGCAATTTTTCCATTATTGTATGAAGTCTTCTAGCCCCAATATTTTCGGTTGTTTCATTTTCTGATTCTGCCATTTGTGCCATTTCTTCAATTGCATCATCAGTGAAATCTAGTTCTATATTATCTACTTTTAATAAACTTGAATATTGATATGTTATAGAGTTTTTTGGTTCTTTTAATATTCTCTTAAAATCTTCTTTTGTTAAACTTTTTAAATTTACAACAATTGGGAATCTACCCTGTAGTTCTGGAATCATATCTTCTATTTTAGAAACATGGAAAGCTCCCGCACAAATAAATAATATAAAGTCGGTTTTAATATTTCCAAACTTGGTATTAACAGTGCAACCTTCAACAATTGGTAAAATGTCTCTTTGAACTCCCTCTCTAGACACATCTGGACCATGACCCGCGCTGTTTTTTCCAATTATTTTATCCATTTCGTCTATGAATATAATTCCCTCTTCTTCGGCTCTTCTTATACCTTCGGCATTTACTGCTTCAACATCAATTAATTTTTCACACTCTTCGTCAGTTAAAACCTCTCTTGCCTTATGAACGCTATACTTTTTTCTAACCTTTCTTGGTGGAAATATTCCGCCCAAAACTCCGCCAATATTAATTTCTCCAACGCCTTCCATAACGCCCATTGTTTTTGCTTGCTCTGCAACATCTATTTCTATGATTGTGTCATCAAACTTGCCATCATAATAATCTAGCTTAATTTCTTCTAAACTTTTTAGCACACCCTCATTGTTTGGCATTTGCGTTCTAAATAATATGTCACAAATTTTGTTTGCAACAACAACACTTGCCTTGTCGTGGACTTCTTTCATTTTTTCGTCTTTAACCATTCTTACCGAAACAGCAACCAAGTCTCTTATCATGCTTTCTACATCTCTACCTACGTAGCCAACCTCGGTATATTTTGTTGCTTCCACCTTAACAAATGGCGCCTTAACAAGTTTTGCAAGTCTTCTTGCAATTTCAGTTTTACCAACGCCTGTTGGACCTTTCATAATTATATTTTTGGGAGTAATTTCCTCTCTAACATCTTTAGGAAGTTTGCTTCTGCGGTACCTATTTCTAAGAGCAACTGCAACCGCCCTTTTTGCGTCATCCTGACCAATGATATATTTATTTAATTCTTCTACAACTTGTTTAGGAGTAAATTCCATATTACTACACCTCCTCTACCGTTAAATTATGATTAGTAAACACACAAATATCTCCAGCTATTGTTAATGCTTTAACTGCAATTTCGCCTGCTGTTAGATTTGTGTTTTCTTTTAATGCTTTTGCCGCAGCAAGGGCATAGTTTCCACCACTACCAATTGCACAAACATCATCGTCTGGTTCAATAACTTCGCCAGTTCCAGATAAAATTAAAATTTGGTTTTTATCGGCAACTATCATCATTGCCTCTAATTGCCTTAATGCTTTATCCATTCTCCAAAGCGAAGCAAGCTCTACTGCCGATTTCATTAAATTGCCAGCATATTTGTTTAGCATTGCCTCAAAGCGCTCAGTTAAACTAAAAGCATCAGCAACCGACCCTGCAAAGCCAACAACTACTTTGTCGTTATAAAGCCTTCTTACCTTTTTTGCATTGTTTTTAAAAATAACGCTTTGAGACATTGTTACTTGACCATCGCCACAAATTACAGTTTTACCATCTTTTTTTACAGCACAAATGGTTGTGCCCCTAAACATAGATTCCATGTTTTACTCCTTATATTGTTTAATTTAATTTTTGAAATCTTTTTCTTTAAGTTGATTTTTTCTTTTTACACCTTTGTTAAATTTTGCAAAAAACCATTAATTTCTTGCATAGAAGTTTGTAAAATCTTTTTCTTTTTTTCGGTTTTATCTCGCATATTTTCAGCACTAATAATGCCATAGTTTGCATTCATTGGCTGAAAATCTTTTTCGGGCGCCGAACTAATGTAGTTTATAATTGCACCAAGCATTGTTGTGCTTGGCAAACTTTGAAGAGGCTTGTTTTGCAAATATAAATACATATTAATTGCGCAGTATAGCCCGCTTGCCATACTTTCTACATACCCCTCAACGCCGCTTAACTGCCCCGCAATAAAAACATTTGGATAGTTTTTTAAATTGCTAAAGTTTGTTAATGCTTTTGGAGCATTAATAAAACTATTGCGGTGCATTGTTCCGTACCTTAAAAATTCGGCATCTTTAAGCGCCGGAATTAATCCAAACACTCTTTTTTGTTCACTAAATATTAAATTGGTTTGAAAGCCAACCATATTTAATGCATCACCAATTAGATTTTCCTTTCTGAGTTGAACAACCGCATAAGGTTTTTCGTCATATCTTTCGTCTTTAATTCCTACTGGTTTCATTGGCCCATATCGTAATGCATCAACACCTCGTTTTGCCATAATCTCCACAGGCATACAACCCTCAAAAACCTTTATTTTTTCAAACTCATGTAGTTCAACCGTTTTTGCATTTATAAGTTCGTTATAGAAATTTAAATATTGTTCTTTGTTTAATAAACAATTTAAATAATCTGCCGTTTCGCCCTTGTTATATCTGTTGCCCCAATATGCATAATTTAAATTTATACTATCGTAAGAAATTATTGGTGCAATAGCATCGTAAAAATAGCAACTATCATCACCAATTAACTGTTTTAAATTGTTAAAAAGTTCATCGTCTATTAATGGCCCACATGCAACTATTGTTGGCGCTGTTACATCTATATTTTTAACAACTTGGTTAATTACCTTTATGTTTTCATTTTTGTTAATTAATTCAGTTACGGAGTTGGAGAAATTTTCTCTATTAACCGAAAGAGCTCCGCCACTTGGAACTTGATTTTGTTTTGCAATTGGAATTAAATGAGAACCAAGTAATTCCATCTCTTTTTTTAAAAGCCCACTTGCACTTAATTCATCCACAGCTTTTAAACTGTTAGAACAAACTAGTTCTGCAAACCCATCACTTTTTTGTGCAGGAGTTTTTTTAATTTGTTTCATTTCGTAAAGAGTTACCTTTACTCCCTTATCGGCTAAATATAGCGCAGCCTCACAGCCAGCAAGCCCTGCACCAATTATTGTTACTTCCTTCAATTTGTTTATTAACCCTCCACATATTTACAAGCCTTGCTACTGCATTTTACAACGGTTTTTCCGTTAGTTGTTTTCATTATTAAATGTTCATTACATTTTGGACATAATTTACCCGTTGGTTCATCCCAACTCATAAATTTGCATTTTTCGTAATCTTCACATGAGTAATAAATTTTTCCGCCTTTGCTTTTTCGTTCTGTCATTCTTTTGCCACATTTTGGACATATACCTTTATAAACAACTTGAACTGGGTTTAATGGCTGTATGTTTTTGCAAGCTGGGAAATTTGAACAGCCCAAAAATTTGCCGTATTTTCCATCTCGAATAACCATTAAATGTCCACATTTATCGCATTTTATATCGGTTTTTTCTGGTTCTGATCTCACCCTTTCCCCACCATTTGCCGTGGTTAGTAGAGGCTCTAAAAATCTCCAAAACTTTGCAATTACTTTACGCCACTCGGCGTTTTTTTCAGCGATTTCGTCTAGCTTAGACTCCATATCGGCTGTAAAATCTACATTAAATACGCTTTCAAAATATTTTTGTAAAAATTCTGTCACCATTGTTCCTGTTTCGGTTGGTGCCAAATATTTACCGTCTTTTGCGGTGTAATCTCTGCTAGCAAGAAGAGCAATTGTTGGAGCATATGTTGCTGGCCTACCAATACCCTTTTCATCCATTGCTTTAATTAATGTACCTTCTGTATACCTTTGTGGAGGCTTTGTAAATTTTTGCTCTTTTTTTATTGAATTAAAATGCAAAACCTCACCCTCTTGCATTGGTGGTAATTTATCGGCCGTTTCTTCTGCATCTTCCTCTTTTTCTTCAACATGCCTATACGCACTTGTCCAACCCGCAAATGTTTGAGTTTTGCCCGTTACTTTAAATGTTAAATCATTTGCCTTAATGTCTACCGAAACATTATCATATTCTGCTGGTGCCATTTGGCTTGCCAAAAACCTTTCATAAATTAATTTGTATAACTTATATGTATCCGCAGATAAACTTGCCTTTACAAGATCTGGCCTTCGGTCTAATGATATTGGTCTAATTGCCTCGTGGGCATCTTGTGCATCTTTTTTTGTTGTGTATATATTTGGTTTTGCTGGCAAAAAATTGTTTCCATATTCTTTTTTAATATAATCTTTTGCCATTGCCATAGCGCCATCTGAAACACGGGTAGAGTCGGTTCTTATGTAGGTGATTAAAGCAACTTTTCCCTCGCCGGCAAGTTCAACACCCTCATACAAGGTTTGTGCCGCTTTAGATGTGCGGTTACTAGTTAAGCCCGCCTTAGATAATGCTTCTTGTTGCATTGTAGATGTTGTAAATGGTGCTGGCGCGTGTGAAGAAGTTTTGCTTCTTTTAATTTTTTCTACTTTATATTCCGCATTTTCTATTCCCGCTGTTACAGCCTCTACCTCTTCGGCATTTTTAAACTTAACTTTTTTACCTTTATATTTATCGGCCATGGCTTTAAAGTTTATATTGTTATTTAGTTTATTTAAATCTACCGAAACATTCCAATATTCTTCTGGCTTAAATGATGTTATTTCATTTTCTCTATCTACAATCAATTTAAGCGCTACCGATTGAACACGCCCTGCACTTAAGTTTGATTTAATTTTTTTACATATTATTGGTGATACTTTATAACCAACAAGCCTATCTAAAATTCGTCTAGCTTGTTGAGCATCTACTAAGTTTTGATCTATTGTTCTTGGTTCTGTTAATGCCTGCAAAACAGCTGGTTTAGAAATTTCGTTAAACGTTATTCTGCACTTGTCTTCTGGTTTAAAACCCAAATAATATGCAATATGCCAGGCAATTGCTTCTCCTTCTCTATCCGGGTCGGATGCAATATACACTTCGTCTGCCTTTTTTGCTTCTTTTTTTAAATCTTCTACAATAGCCTTTTTATCTGCCATTGTTTCGTATACAGGTTCAAAGTTATTTGAAATGTCAACCCCCAAACTTTTTGGTGGTAAATCTCTAATATGACCTTTGCTGGCAACAACTTTAAAACCATCTCCTAAATATTTTTTTAATGCTTCGCTTTTATTTGGTGACTCAATTATTACTAGTTTCATTACATCTCCATATTGCTTTTAATATTTTACATATATGTGCATTATTTACATAGCATGTATGTATTTCCTGCCAATTTTTTTATTATTCCACGAATTTCCATTGTTGTCAAACTACAATTTAAAATTTGTGCGGAATAGTTTGTTTTTTCTTGTATAAATTCAAAATCTTTTTCGCCGTCTTCTAATATTGCACATATAGCACTTTCTTCTATGCTCATTTGAAGTTTTTGTTTTTTGTTTGTTTTTTTGTCTTTTTGAATGTCTATTCCAAAATCTTTTAAAATATCTTTTGGGCTTGTTGCACATGCTGCCTGACCAATTTTAATTAACCTGTTAGTAACCTCAGACTTTTCGCTGGTTATATTACCAGGAACACAATATGTATCTACTCCCAATTCATCGGCATAATCTTTTGTATACAAACTTCCACTTCCATTTTTTGCCTCAGTTATTAAAACCGCATCTGACAGCGCAGCTATTATACGGTTCCTTACTGGAAAGGTATATTTTGCCGGTTTAACATTTAAATAATATTCGGTAACAATAAGCCCCTTACTTGCAATTTCTCTTGCAAGATTAATATTCATTGCCGGAAATATATGGTTAAAACCTCCGCCCATAACTGCTATGGTTTTACCGTTAACCTCCAATGCTCCTTCATGAGCAATTTTATCCACTCCCGAAGCAAGCCCACTAATTATTGTTATGTTGTTTTCGGCAAGTTCTTTTGCAAACTTTTCGGTTACTAGCTTTCCATAATTAGATGGTGAGCGGGTTCCAACAATTGCAACACTTTTTGTGTTTAATAAATTAATATCTCCAACATAATACAATACATATGGAGGATTCTTTAAGTTTTTTAATTTTTGAGGATAATCATTGCTTAAAATTGTTAAACACTTGATGTTCCTAGAGTTAAGCTCATCAAAAAACTCTTTTTCATTAAACACGTTTAATGTTTCTACAAAAATATCGTAATTGTTTTTTAATATGTCTTTTAACTTGCTTAGTTCTTGTTTGGACGCATCAAAAATTTGTGATGGAGTTTTAAACTCGTTTGTTATTTGTTCAAACTTTTGACTGGTTACAAACTCAAACTGGCTCATAAAAATTAAAGCAAGTTCATCCTTATTTATCATATCCAATACTTCCTATCCATAGACCTATATTGTATTGCTTCAGCAATATGTGGAGCTTTAATATTTTCACTACCCTCTAAATCGGCGATTGTTCTTGCCACTTTTAAAATTCTATCGTGAGCTCTTGCTGAAAGCTTTAATTTATCAAATGCCATTTTTACCATTTCTTGAGCATCATCATCTAAAACGCAATATTTTTTTGCTTGAACAACATTCATTTTTGCATTTGAATATATTTTGCTATTTGCAAACCTTTTTAACTGAACTTCTCTAGCCTTGTTAACACGCTCCTTTATGCTTGCAGAGCACTCCTCTTCTGTTTTGCTGGTTAAATCATCATAGGTTATTGAATCCACTTCAACATGCATATCTATTCTATCCATAATTGGACCGCTTAATTTATTTAAATAATTGTGTATTTGATTTGGGGTGCATCTACATGGATGCGTTTTACTACCATAGTTTCCACAAGGACATGGATTCATGCTAGAAATTAAAATAAATGACGACGGATATGTAACTGTTAGTTTGTTTCGTGCAACAGTAATTTGCCCGTCTTCTAGCGGTTGTCTTAGCGTTTCTATGAACTTACGATCATACTCTGCAATTTCATCTAAAAATAACACGCCGTTATGTGCTAAGCTAATTTCTCCTGGCTTTGCATCTTTGCCTCCGCCAGTAAGAGCAATTGCTGTTGCTGTGTGATGTGGTGACCTAAATGGACGATTTGCAATTATGCCCTTAGAAGAGTCCAATTCTCCTGCAATACTATGTATTTTTGTACATTCTAGTGCTTCTTCAAACGACATGTCTGGCAAAATGCCTGCAAAACATTTTGCTAGCAAAGATTTACCACTTCCTGGAGGGCCAATCATTAACACATTGTGCCCGCCTGCCGCTGCAATTTCTAAGGCTCTTTTTGCGCTTTGTTGCCCCTTTACATTTTTTATATCTATTATATCTTGTAAAGAATTTTGTTGTATTTTGTTAAAGTCGGACACTTCAACTCTTTTAATTTGAGCCCCTTCTACCTTATTTAATGCGTCTACAAGTTGTTTTAAATTATCTACAACGCCCACATTAATACCGTCTATAAAACTTGCTTCTTGTTCGTTTTCGCTTGGGAGTATAAAGTTTTTATAACCCAACTTTCTTGCCGAAATTAAAATTGGCAAAACACCATTTATTTTTTTTACAGAGCCATCTAAAGATAGTTCACCTAAAAAAACAATGTCTTTTGTTTTGTTAGGTTCTATTACCTCGTTTGCAGTTAAAAGTGCAATGGCAATTGGAAGGTCATATATTGGCCCCTCCTTTTTTTTATCTGCCGGTGCTAAGTTAATTGTTATTGCATCTATAGGATATTCTAAACCAGAATTTTTTATTGCAGACCTTACCCTATCTTTACTTTCTTTAATTGCTGTATCTGCAAGCCCAACAATATCAAACTTGCTAAGCCCTGCCGAAATATCGGCCTCAACCGAAACTGGATAACCGTCAATACCATTTAGCCCATAACTTAAAATTTTTGCTAGCATAGCACCCTCCATTTTATACACAACAAGTATATAATATTTTTTTACAAAAACAAAGCCCTTTTTTTAAATAGATTAATTTAACTGCCAAATTTATTAAAATAACATCCAAAAATTTAAACATGTTAAATTTTAAATATTCATAAATGGATGTTTTTTGGCTAATTCTTTGTGTTGGTGTGGTTTGGTACGAGCGGGCAACAGTTCATTTTGTAAAATAAAGTTCCAAAGCGCATATTCGTGCTAAATAAAAACGAACAAAAAACCACAAAAAAACCCCACTAAAAGTGAGGTTTTATTTTTACCATTCTACAGCTTCTTCTGTTTCTATTACTTTATTATTAGCAACTTCTACCGGATAAACTTCTCTATATTGTTTTAAACCTGTACCTGCAGGAATTAGTTTACCAATAATTACGTTTTCTTTTAATCCACGCAAATGATCTACTTTACCTTTTAATGCAGCATCAGTTAAAACTCTTGATGTTTCTTGGAACGATGCAGAAGACAAGAAACTTTCTGTTGAAAGTGCTGCCTTTGTAATACCAAGAAGCACACGTTTTGCTGTTGCTGGAACTCCACCTTCTGCAAGAACTCTCTCGTTTTCAGCTTCGTATTCGAACACGTCTATAACGTCACCAGGTAATAGATTTGTATCTCCGCTGTTTTCTATTTTAACCTTTTTAAGCATTTGTCTTATTATTACCTCAATGTGCTTGTCGTTAATTGTAACGTCTTGCCCTTTATAGATTAATATAACTTCGCTTAATAGGTAGTCTTGCAAGCCTTTTAAACCTTTAATTCTAAGTAGGTCTGTTGGGTTAATTGAACCTTCTGTTAATTGAGTTCCTGGTTCAACAACATCACCATTTTTAATTTTTAAGAATACTGGTTTTTTAACTTCGTAAACAGCTTCGTCTTCAGATGATGTAACGGTTAAAATGTATTGTCTTGGTTCCTCTTTAACAGTTACTTTACCAGCGATTTCAGAAATTACCGCTTCACCTTTTGGTTTTCTTGCTTCAAATAACTCTTCAACACGAGGAAGACCTTTTGTTATATCGGCAGCAACGGCAACACCACCAGTGTGGAATGTACGCATTGTAAGCTGAGTTCCTGGTTCACCAATACTTTGTGCAGCCACAACACCAACAGCTTCACCAACGTTAACAACTTTTTTGCCTGCCATGTTTTTACCATAACATTTTGCACAAACGCCGTTTTTGCACTTACAGTTTAGTAAGTTTCTTATTTGAACTCTTTTTATTCCAGCTTTAACAATTTGTTTAGCTTGAGGTTTGCTAACCATTGCGTTTGCAGGAACAATAACTTCGCCTGTTTGTGGATCTACAACATCATCAACCACAAAACGGCCTTCAATTCTATCTTCTAATCCTTCAACAACTGAACCGTCTTGAACAAGGTCTGAAACAAATGCTCCACGAACCTTTTCTCCAAGGCTAGCAAAACAATCTTCTTCTGTAATTACAACGTCATGAGAAATATCTACAAGCCTACGAGTTAAATAACCAGAGTCAGCTGTTTTAAGAGCAGTATCGGTAAGTGTTTTACGTCCACCACGAGATGAAATGAAATATTCTAATGGTGTTAAACCACCACGGAATGACGACTTAACAGGAATATCAACTTTTTGACCTGATGAGTTAGCCATGATACCACGCATACCACAAATAGAGTTTAATTGCACGTTAGATCCACGGGCACCAGAGTAAACGAACATCTTAATTGGATTATAGTTGTCTAAATGCTCTAATACTGCATCTTGAACTTTGTTTGTTGTTTCTGTCCAAACTCCAATATTTGCAGTAAGTTTTTCATCTAATGTAATTAAACCTCTTGCAAGAAGTTTTTCATTTTCTAACACACGTTTTTGAGCTTCGGCAACAATATCAACTTTTTTAGGTGGCTCTTCCATATCGAATACGTTAATTGTTAAACCACTAAGAGTTGCATATTTGTAGCCCATATTTTTAATTCTGTCTACCATGTCGGAACATTCTGTTGTTCCTAAAACATCAAAGCATTTAACTGTGATATTTTTTAAGTCTTTTTTAATAACTGGAGCATTGATTTCTAAAAGTGCTTTATTTTCTGGAACACTTCTATCTACATAGCCCAAGTTTTGAGGAATTGCTTGGTTGAAAATAATTCTACCTGCAGTTGTTGTAAACCTGCTAGAATATTTAACACCATCAATTTCAACAGTTCTTCTAAGTAAGATTTCGGCATTAATATCTATTGCCTTTGTTTGGTATGCAACAAGAGCTTCTTCTTCTGAGCCAAAATACATTCCTTCACCTTTTGCTCCCGGTTTAGAAAGTGTTAAGAAATAACATCCTAGCACAATATCTAGACCTGGGTTAACAATTGGTTGCCCGTCTGATAATTTTATAATGTTATTAGATGCAAGCATTAAGTTTCTTGCTTCTGTTCTAGCATCTATAGAAAGAGGAACGTGAACTGGCATTTGGTCACCGTCGAAGTCGGCGTTAAAGCCTGAACATACAGATGGGTGAAGTTTGATTGCTCTACCTTCTACCAAAATTGGTTCAAACGCTTGAATTGATAATCTGTGAAGTGTTGGAGCACGGTTTAGTAAAACTGGGTGATCTTTAATTACTTCAGCTAATATATCCCAAACAACAGTTTTTTCTTTTTCTATAATTCTTTTTGCTGTTTTAAAGTTGTTACACTCGTTAATTTCAACAAGTTTTTTAATAATAAATGGCTTAAACAATTCTAGTGCCATTTCTTTTGGTAAACCACATTGGTACATTTTTAATTCTGGACCAACGGCAATAACTGAACGACCTGAATAGTCTACACGTTTACCAAGCAAGTTTTGACGGAAACGACCTTGTTTTCCTGTTAAAATTGCTGTTAAAGATTTTAAATCTTTTTGTTTTGCACCTTGAACCGCTCTACCACGTTTACCATTGTCTATTAACGCGTCAACTGCTTCTTGAAGCATACGCTTTTCGTTTCTAATAATAACGTCTGGAGCACCAAGCTCAATTAATTTTTTTAAACGGTTATTTCTGTTAATAACTCTTCTATATAAATCGTTAAGGTCACTTGTTGCAAATCTGCCACCGTCTAACTGCACCATTGGTCTTAGTTCTGGTGGAAGAACAGGAAGAACATCTAAAACCATCCATTCTGGTTTATTTTCGCTTTTTAAGAAAGATTCTACAACACTAAGTTTTTTAACAGCTTTAACTCTTTTTTGACCTTTTGCTGTTTTTAAAAGTTCTTTAAGCTCGTCGCTCTCTTTTTGCAAGTTTACTTGAGAAAGTAAAATTTTTATGGCTTCGGCACCCATTGATGCAACAAAACTGCCATAACCATATTTTTCTACCGCGTCTCTATACTCTTTGTCGGAAATAATTTGTTTATAAGTAAACTCTGTGTTTTTTGGATCTATAACAATGTAGTTTACATAATAAACAACTTGTTCTAAAGCTTTTGGAGTAATATCTAAAATTGTACCAATTCTAGAAGGAACTGATCTAAAGAACCAAATATGTGTAACAGGACAAGCAAGATCAATGTGTCCCATTCTTTCACGACGAACTTTAGAACGAGTAACCTCTACACCACACTTATCACAAACAACACCTTTATATCTGATGCGTTTGTACTTTCCGCAATGACATTCCCAATCTTTTTTTGGTCCAAAGATTTTTTCGCAGAATAAACCATCTTTTTCTGGCTTTTGAGTACGATAGTTTATGGTTTCGGGTTTGGTAACCTCACCATAAGACCATTCTCTGATTTTTTCTGGCGAAGCAATGCCAATTTTTATTGAATCAAAGTTATTTAATTCAAACATGTCTTTTCTCCTTATATTTTAAATAATGTTTGTTTATATATATGTTTATAGTTTTATCGCATTTTGCGACCTAAACTTTATTCGTCTAGGTCGTCAAAATCGTCGAATAAACTATTTGAATCAAATTCATTGGCTGCTATATCTTCCTCTCTTACGCCAGTGTCATCCGAGTCGTTTTCTGTATTTGTTAATAAATCTTCAAAGTTAATTGAAACATCTTTAAGTTCTTGTTCAACTTCTGCACCAAGTGTTGGAACAGTGTCTGTATCGTCATTAGAAAGTTCTTGAATTGAAACTTCTTGATTGTCTTCTGTTAAAATCTTCATATCTAAACCTAAAGATTGAAGTTCTTTAATTAACACTTTAAATGATTCTGGAATTCCAGGTTCTGCAATTGGCTCACCTTTAACTATTGCCTCGTAAGTTTTTGTTCTACCAACAATGTCGTCAGACTTAACAGTAAGCATTTCTTGTAATAATGAAGATGCACCATATGCTTCTAATGCCCAAACTTCCATTTCACCAAATCTTTGACCACCAAACATTGCTTTACCGCCAAGAGGTTGTTGTGTAACTAAGCTGTAAGGACCGGTTGAACGAGCATGCATTTTGCTGTCTACCATGTGGTCTAGTTTTAACATATATTTATAACCAACAGTTGCTTTGTTATCAAATGGTTCACCGGTTCTACCATCGTATAATTGAATTTTTCCGTTTGCTGGGAAACCGTTTGCAACTAATAATTCTTTAACAACCTCTGGAGTTGCTCCATCAAATGCTGGAGTAGCAACTTTCCAGCCAAGGCTTTCTGCTACAAGGCCAAGGTGAACTTCTAGCACCTGACCGATGTTCATACGTGATGGAATACCAAGTGGGTTAAGAACAATATCTAGTGGACGACCATCTGCAAGGAATGGCATGTCTGCTTCTGGAAGAATTCTAGAAACAACACCTTTGTTTCCGTGACGTCCAGACATTTTGTCACCAACAGATAATTTTCTTCTTTGAGCAACAAAAACTTTAACAAGCATATTAATTCCTGGCTCTAGTTCATCTTTATTCTTTTTAGATAGCACTTGAACATCAACAACTGTTCCGCCACATCCATGTTTAACACGAAGTGATGTATCTCTAACTTCTCTTGCTTTATCGCCAAATATAGCACGTAGCAACCTTTCTTCTGGAGTAAGTTCTGTTTCTCCTTTTGGAGTAACCTTACCAACCAAAATATCTCCAGGACGAACCTCTGAACCAACACGAATGATTCCGTTTTCATCTAGGTTTTTAAGAGCCTCTTCGCCAAGGTTTGGAATATCTCTTGTAATTTCTTCATCGCCAAGTTTTGTTGTTCTACAAGGCATTTCAACGTCTTTTAGGTTAATAGAAGTGTAAACATCGTCTTTAACTATTCTTTCGCTAATTAAAATAGCGTCTTCGTAGTTGTAACCTTCCCAGTTCATGTAACCAACTAAAACGTTTTTACCAAGAGCAAGCTCTCCGTTTTTGGTTGAATAACCATCTATAATTACTTCGCCTTTTTTAACCTTTTGACCTTTTTTAACTGCAGGTTTTTGGTTTTGGCAAGTGTATGCGTTTGTTTTATCAAATTTTATAAGAGGGAAAGAATATTCTTTTCCTGAGTTTGAAATCATGTCTACATGCACAGATGAAACATATGTGATTGTTCCATCTTCTGGAGCACTAACCATTGCACCACAATCTTTTGCAATTGGCCTTTCCATACCGGTTGCAACAATTGGAGCTTCTGGTCTTAAAACTGGAACTGCTTGACGTTGCATGTTAGAACCCATAAGGGCACGAGCAGCGTCGTCGTTTTCTATAAATGGAATAAGTGATGCTGCAGCTGAAATAAATTGACGAGGAGAAACGTCCATGTAATCTACTTTAGATGCAGGAACTTCCATAATTGCTGAACCATGACGACAAACAATACGTTTGTTAATAAACTTGCCTTCTTCGTCTAGTGGTTCGGTTGCTTGACAAATATATGCTTTGTCTTCAATATCTGCCATATGATATTCGGCAAATTTTTCTACCACACCTGTTTCTTTGTTAACTTTTCTGTATGGGGTTTCTAAGAAACCATATTCATTAACTTTTGCATATGCTGCAAGTGTTGAAATAAGACCAATAGATTGACCTTCTGGTGTTTCAATAGCACATATTCTTCCATAGTGAGTGTAGTGAATATCACGAAGTTCGGCAGACGCACGTTCTTTTTTAACACCGCCAGGGCCCACTGCTGAAAGTCTACGTTTTTGGGTTAACCCTGAAAGTGGGTTAATTTGATCCATAAATTGTGAGAGTTGAGATTGTGCAATAAAGTCTTTTAAACTTTTGTTTACTGGGCGAGGGTTAATTATTTGTGCTGGTGTAACTTCTGAAAGTTCTTTACCTTGAAGAGTTTCTTTAATGTTTGCTCCAAGTTTTTTAACACCCGATCTAAATGCATTGCCCAAAAGTTCGCCAACAGAAACAAGCCTCTTGTTAGATAAGTGGTCAATGTTGTCGATTTCGCCAATTCCGTCATATAAATCTAAATAATAAGAAATTGTAGCTAAAATGTCGTCCATTGTAAGAGTTGTAATTAACAATTCTTTAGTGCTGTTTCTTATTGCTTCTAAACGTTTTTCTTTTGTTTTATTTTCTCTTAAAATTTGGCAAAGAGTTGGATAGTAAACATCTTCTAAAACTCCAAGTTCTTTTTCATCACATGGGAACACCTTTGAAAGTTTAACACGGTTGTTACCTCTAATTAAGTGTCTGTCACCATTAACAACAACAAATACTTCGTTAATTCCGGCATCTTGAATTCTTCTTGCAACATCGTAAGTGAATTCTTCGCCAGATTTAATAACTATTTCGTCATCTATTGCAATATTGTCGGCAGAAACTAAACCTGTTATACGATTAGCAATAGAAAGTTTTTGGTTCATTTTATAACGACCAACACGATTAATGTTGTAGTACGCATCGCTAAAGAACACTAAGTTGATGTAATTTCTTGTGCTTTCTGCAGATGGAACATCGGCTGGACGAGTTTTTCTTGCATATTCTATTAATGCTTCTTCTTGAGTTGTTTGAGGTTCTTTTTCTAGAACATTTTTAATTAATTTGTGATTGCCAAACAAATTCATAATGTCATCGTTTGTGTAACCAAAACACTTTAAGAATAAACCTAAAGTTAATTTGTGAGAACGGTCTAAAACAACTTTTAAAACCTCGTTAGCTCCTTGTTCTAGCTCTACCCACATACCATGGTTAGGATAAAGTTGCCCGCGAAGAGTTGAATTGTCGTCTTTATCACGAGTAAAATATACGCTAGGAGAACGAGTTACTTGGCTTACCACTACCCTTTCTGTTCCGTTGAACACAAAAGACCCCTCATTTGTCATAAGTGGGATATCGCACAAATAAACATCTTGTTGTTCTATTGCTTCTGCTGTGTCTTCTATAACAAGCCTAGCATTAACTTTTAGAGGAACGCTGTAGGCAGTTTTTCTAATTTTGCAGTCTTTAATAGAATACTTAGGATCTTTTCCTAAATTAACACCGGTAAAATAGAGTTTTGCTTTACCGCTATAATCTGTAATTGGAGAAAGTTCCTTTAAAATTTCTAGTATGCCTGTTTCTAAAAATTCTTTATATGCTTCTTTTTGAATTTCTAAAAGGTCTGGCAATTCACAAGTGTTTTCAAGTTTAGAGAAAGAATATCTCTCTGTTGTTCCGTACATAACTTTGTTTAATGTAGGCATTTTTTCTTGCATATTTCGTACTCCTTAAAATTACTTAATTCGGATTATATTTTTAAAGTTTAAACCGCAAGTGCTTAAATTGTTTAGAGCGTGAAAATAGCAAGCAACCCCCAGGTTTTATAAAAACCGATATTTTGCTTGCAAATCTGTATTAAATTTTTAAAAAAAAGACACTATTTTCAACACTCAAAAAATATTCCTTATGGCATTATATCAGTAAAGGCCAAAAAAGTCAACATCTTTTTTTAATAATATTAAAAATCTTATTTTAATAATTAACAGTTTTTATACAAACCATACCCAATTTTGCCTAAATTTTAAAACATTTTTTACATATTAACACTTTTTTAATTATTTAATCGCACCAATAAACCACAAATATACATGTTCTGCTAGACTTGTATTGATTGCAAATTTAAAAAAAATAATTGTGTAAAAAATAAGTGATGCAAAATAAAAAAATGTGTGATATAATAAAAACCATGAAATATCTTTTAAAAAATGCAGAAAAATATCTGAATTCTCATCTCTGCCGTGGAATTTATTTAAACAACCTTAAAACCGAGCCAAGAGTGCAAGAAGAAAAAAAATCGAAATCTGTAAAAATGGGTAATGTTTGGTTTATTGTAAATGGCAAAAAATGCCTATTTAAAACATATGATGGCAAATATAAAAAAGAACTTAAAAGCTTAAGAATAATTAACGAATTAATTTGCTGTGAACTTTGTAATCAAATTAATCTTTCACATGCAACATACCTACCTGCACACCACTCAAAAAAACAAGGCTTAATAACCCCAAATTTTTTAAGCGATAATCAAAAAATTATAACTCTTGCAAAACTTTTAGAAATAGACAACACTCTTGAAAACAACTTGGTTGATATTAATTCTGCACTTAAACTTTATGAAAAATGCGGAATAAAAATTAATACCAAACAAATAATTTTTGACCTGTATAAAATTTTGGTTTTTGATGCACTCACACTGCAAACCGACAGAAATAACTACAACATTAATTTTATTTATGACAAAACCCAAAACACAATTTTTGGTGCCCCTCTTTTTGACAATGAGTTTGCGTTTAATATAGATAACATTTTTGATGCTGAACTGCCTCCAAGTTCATTTAACAGCTTACTTAAAAACTATTCACAGTCTTCAAAGTTTGCAACCGTTTTAAGCGAAAGGCTAGCAAATACAAAAACATATTTTAATAATATTAAGGCATTGTGCAATTTGGCAAAAGCAAACCCAGAGTATTATAAATTTTTAACCTCTGCCTTAAAAAAATTAAACATAACAAAAGCAATAATTTTTGTAGAAAAAATGGGAATTGAAATTAGCCCAGAATATAAACAATATTTAAAAGGAATTATATCTGGAACAAAGCGCATGTTTACAATTGAACTTTCTAAACCAACGCATGCAGAAGACTTACAATTTTTAAACGATGAGCTTTTAAAAAATTAATCTTTTAGGCTGTAATATGCAATATAAATTAACCATCTTTGCATTTTTAGCATAATTTTATTATGTAATTTTTAATTTTTTTGTTTGCAAAATGTGTGCAAAACCCGTATAATAACTAAAACAAATTAAAAGGAGAAATTTATGGCAAAATCTAAAAAATTAAAAAAATCAAAAGCAAACTATTTATCTTATGTTAAATATGGAGCAATTGCTTTAGGGCTTTTGGGCTTAATTATGACCGTTCTTACATTCTACAACTGCGGAGATGCAGGCTCATTTTCTGGCATTCAAACAATTTTTGGTTATTCCGAAGAGGTCTTGACAGCCACTATTCCCATTTTACAATTTAGTTTTTTAGCTTTACTTGCAGTTTTACTTCCTGTTGTTGGCTGTTTTGGAGTTTTGTTTAAAAACAAAATTGTTAAACTGGTTGGCGTCTTACTAATGCTTGCCGGTTGCGTTTTATGCTTTATTATTCCTAGCCTTGTTGTTGTGGCAGAAAACTTGACAGCAATTATTTATGCTAACGGCTCACTTGGCGTTGGCGCTGTGCTTGCAGGAATTTTCTTTGGGCTTGGTGCTCTTTGCTCTGTATATCCTCTTGTTAAGGAATAATTAATTTTTTTAAATGCGAGCACTCTTTTGGTGCGGGCGAAAATTGCATTTAATCTCCAAATAAATTTGGTTCTAATGCAATACCTACTACTACAAAAAAGTTGAGATGTTTAATCTCAACTTTTTTTACGCAATCATAAATTTTGTATTGCTATATTTAGTTTTTTAAAACGTTTAAATCGTATGGCTCAGAAAGTTCAGTTTTTAACTGCTCTAACCTTTCATCATCAATTCTTGCGTATAGTGGTTTTGGTGGACAAGTTTTGTGAGTTTTAGCAATGTTAATTTCTGCCGCCTCAAAAAAGTTTACATCTCCACTTAAACTACCCTCAAAATTTAATTGTTCAGACCAAATTTGTTGTGTTCTTTCTGGAATAATTGGGTTAGCAACAATTGCCAAACTTTTTGCCATATTTAAACAAATATATAATATCTTTTTAACTTCTTGCACTCTTTCTTGTTTTAGTAGAGTCCATGGTGCTGTTTTTTCTAAATACGTATTACCTATTGATGCAAATTTCATAATATTTTTGTAGGCTTGCCTAAATTCTGTTTCGGAATAATTTTTTGCTATTTCTGCTGGCATTGTTTTAATTGCCTCTATCATTTCTTTATCGTTATCGTCTAACTCTATATCACTGCTTAATTCAAAATTTAATTCACCTTCAAAATTTTTGTATATCATATTTAATGTACGATTAAAGAAATTGCCATATTTACCAACCAAGTCTGCATTAACAACATCCTTATAATCTGCCCACTTAAAATCAGAATCTTTTGCTTCTGGGAAAATGGAAACAAGATATGCTCTTAGAGTGTCCATATCTATGTCACTAGTTAACAAACCATTGCAGAATACACCAATTTTTTTACTTTTAGAAAATTTTTGACCTTCGTAATTTAAAAAAGCAAAACCAGCAACATTGTGTGCTAAATTATACTTTTCTACCCCAATTTGCATTGCTGGGAAAAAGACAGTGTGAAAAGGTATGTTGTCTTTTCCTATAAAGTTGTATATTTTTGCATCATCACTTTGCCAATATTTTTTTACAAGTTCGCTTCCGCCTAATTCTTCGGTAATGCTAATATAACCTATTGGAGCATCAAACCAAACATAAAATACTTTATCTTCATACCCCTCTAGCGGAACTTTAACCCCCCAAGGAATATCTCTTGTTATACATCTTGGTTTTAAACCCTCGTTTATCCACCTTTTTGCTTCTTGATAAACAGAATTACGCCAAATTTGTTTTTTGCTTTCAATCCACTCGTTAAGTTTTGGTTCTAGTTTGTCTAGCCTTAAATAAAGATGCTTTGTTTCTTTTAAAACTGCATCCTTGCCACAAAATTTACATTTTGCATTTTTAAGTTCTGTAATATCGTAAGTTTTTCCACATTTATCACACTGATCACCATATGCGCCAGTGTCTCCACAATATGGGCATGTTCCAACAACAAAACGATCGGCAAGAGCAATTTTGTCGTGTTCACAATATAACATTGTAGATGGTCTTTCTTCTATAAAACCATTTTTGTTTAAATACTCAAAAAACTCTAATGTGTTTTTTTTGTGGATATCTGTTTTAGTAGATGAAAAAATATTGTACGAAATGCCAATTTTTTTGTATATTTCTCTGTGGACATCTGTTAGTTTATCCACAAATTCATCGGGCGAAAGCCCAACTTCTTTAGCACTAATTAGCGTTGCTGTTCCATGGCTGTCTGCCCCGCCAATTAAAACAACATCATTTCCAATGTTTTTATTAAACCTATAAAAAACATCGGCTGGTAAATGACAGCCCGCAATATGCCCCAAATGAGGAACATTGTTAATATAAGGCAATGCACATGTAATTAAAATTTTTTCTTTCATATAGTTCTCCAATTCTGTGTAATAATATATCACCAATCACCACCCGCCGTCAAGTACAAACACCTTTTTTACATTGGTTTTTATGGTTTTAATAAACATCTTCTTTCATTTTTAACTTTATGTCAATGCAAAATATACGGTTTTTACATTTTGTAAAAAAACAAGGGATTGCCCTTGTTTATTTTGTGCTTTGATATATTAATGATTGAATGTTTTGATGCCCAACTATTGTGGCATTATTATCTCCAGATAAACATAGCAAATTTCCTTGCGGAAATAAAACCTGAACCTCTGTTTTTACATTGCTATTTTCAAGCGCATTAGCCGCCTTTAATGCAATATATATATCACCTAAGTATGCATTAACCCCACTTAAATTAACACCGTCTTCTTCTACTTCTGGGTAGATGTCTATAAGCGATTGCCCATCTTTATATTTTGGATAAAATATAGATACAGATTGTGCTTTTGATTTTCGTACAATTTTTTTAAAAGCGTCCCAATTTATTTGGCCACCAGCCATTGGCAATGGGCTACACTTGTAAAAATTATTTAGGCCATCACCTAATAACATACATGGAGAAACTCCTCCTCCACTTATGGCCCTTTTTATTTCTTCCAATGCCTCGCCCCTAAACATTCTTTGCCTATACTCACTTGCTAGTGATGAAATTGGAATAGGAAGATCAAAAAAACAAAACTTAGCCGATCTGCAATGCTCTAAAAAATCTCTCTTATCCATTACAGATAGAATTTTTGAAATTTTATCTTGCGCAGTTGCCCCCACTCTCCAAAAAATATACACATTTTCTGATCTACTATTTATTAATTTTGCCATATCACCAATTATCATATTTGCCTCCAAATGCCATTTGCTATATTAAAACACACAACCAAAAAATTTTCAATAGTTTTTTTAATTCTTAATGGTGATGGTGATGATGGTGCCCACAACCAGCCTCATTACTTATTTTAATATGACAGTGTTTATGGTTACACTCCTCACCCAACTCCTCGGTTTCTAGCGTGCTATGAACAACTTTAAAATTATGGTTTAAACACTCTCTTACTTGATGTTTAATTTTGTTTGCATTTCCACTAATGACCAAATGCATACTCGCCTTGTTGTAAACTCCATCTATGCTTGTTATATGAATGTGATGAACGTCTTCTACCCCTTCTATATTTTTTATTGTTTCCTCTAAATGATGTAAACATATACCCTTTGGAGTTTTTTCTAAAAAAATATTTGAAACCATGACAATGCCTTTTATAGCATTAACCAAAATAAACACAGCAACAATAATCGATAAAACCGAATCTAAAATTGCAAAGTTAGTAAAGCGCATAATAATTGCGCCAATTAAAACAATTAACCAGCCAAAAACATCCTCTAGCATATGCAAGTTAACTGCCTTTTGATTTAACGAATTTCCCCTACTTGTAAAATATGCAGCAAAAAAATTGACTACCACACCAACTATTGCAAAAATAATCATTCCGTTATAATTAATTTGAACTGGATTAATAATTCTTTTAATTGCGTTATAAATAACAAAAATGCTACCCAAAGTTAAAATAACTGTCATTATTAAACTTGCAAGCGTTGAAAATCTAGCGTATCCATATGTATACTTATTATCAGAACCTCGCTTGCTCTTTTTTTCTAAAAAGAATGAAATTCCTATGCTGGATGCGTCTCCAATATCGTGAATAGAGTCGGACAAAATTGCAACGCTACCAGTTAAAATTCCTCCCACCATTTCAAAAATGCCAAAAGCCAAATTTAAAATAAATGCAATAAAAATATTTTTTTCTGTTTTCATAATCCCTCTCACAACAATATATTTATATACTATCACACTTTTACAATTTGTTAAAACATTTTACAAAAATTATAAACGCCAAACAAAGATTGTTAAAAAAATTGAATGGGAAAAACAAGTAAATTTATATTTAACAATATTTCCTACTACATAAAAAACAAGCCTTAAACTTGGCTTGTTGTTTTTTTTTGGCAGGGGCGGTAGGAATCGAACCCACCTCAGGAGTTTTGGAGACTCTTATTCTACCGATGAACTACGCCCCTATATAAAAACAGGGGTATTTTAGCATATTAAAATTTATAAGTCAACACATAAGGGCTTTGTTTTTATTTTTTTATTTAAATAGCATTGAACTTTCAAGCAAGTTGAAAGTTTGCACTCACAAAAATGTGAGAGCTCTTTTGTTAGCGCAAGAGTAATGCTGTTTAATACGGGCAGATATCGCATTTAATCTGAGAATAAATTCTCTTGTAAATGCGATATTTCCTACTACATAAAAAATCTCCTAAGAGTTTCTCTTTAAACAGACGTCAATACATTCGAAATATACGCAAGCGCCTGTGCAACATAATCGTATAAAAATATGTTAATTAGTGCACCTCCAATTATTGCCCCAACAACAAACATTACCAACCTATCAAATTTGGTCAAACTCCCAATAAGCCACAAACCTCCCATTAAAACAACAATGCCAAAAAACAATATTTTTATTATTAAATTACCATTTTTATAAAAATTTAAAAATCCAGACATATGTTTTACCTCGCACATGTTCAATTTTTTCCATAAATAATAATGTTAAACCTATTTGTTTTTTGCCGGCGCATTTAAAACAAAGCTGGTACCGGCTTGTTCTTCAAAAAGTTCAACCAAAATGGTATCTTCTCCTATTTTACAAATTTGGTCAAATGGAATAAACGCTTGCTGTTGCTGTTTAAAAAGGCTAAATCCTCCGGTACAAATTGGAACAACAAGCCCCTTTATCCTTCCGCTTGGCAGTTCAAAAACAATGTCAACAATGTGGCCCAGTTTTTTGCCATCGCTAACATTTATTACCTCTTTACTTCTTAATTCTAAAAATGAATTTTCCACCTATGTTTTTATATGCTTATTTAATTTTTTTTGTCACAAAAAAAGCCAAACAAAATCGTGAACAGCACCAATTAAATGACACACTATAAAAAAACAGAAATGAGCCCAAGATATTGGTCTCATTTCTTATTTGCAAAAAATATCTTCATCTACTTTTACGCCAAACTTCAATGCTGGGTCATCATCGTGAAATGATTTATCCATTTTATTAAATTTTTGTAATTGTTCTTGTGTATGATTTTTCATTTCAGGGAATTTGCTAAAAACAATAATATTAGCATCATCTTTTACTCGCTTTTTTACCTCATAAACTCCATCACATAAAGATACGTACGATAATTGATTTAATGTTTTTAAAACCTCTTGCACAATAAATCTAATTTTATTTGTATCACCTTCATCTAAACGATCTGCGTGAGAGATGCAATAATTATAAAGGTCTTCTTCTGTAAATATTTTATCTTCGATACACATAAACATTCCCGATTTTCTATTTACATAATTAATAATTAAATTACAATAGCTTTGTGGTGTCATAACTTCTCCTTAAAAGTATAGAAAGTATAGCATATTTGAAAAATAATTTCAATACCTAATTAAAAATTAAACTAACAAATATTT
>JAZSMW010000057.1:0-2366 GCA_045536095.1 Clostridia bacterium | reverse complement strand
CTGCTTTAAAGAATCAATTAAAAACAAATAATAATTAATTTAATTTTTTATTATTTATTCCCTTTAATTTAAAGGCACCCAAAATTTTAATATTTATTTTGAATTATTTTTAATAATTTATTTTTAGAAATAAATTTTTGTAAAAAATTTAAAAATTTATATTTTTTACCAATTATATATATTGCCTTGGGTTTGTTTTTTTGTAAAACTTTATAAATTTTTTTACAAGCATATTCTTTACTCATTCGGTTATTTTCTGTTTGCTCTATTTTTTTGCATGAATTTTGTATTTGGTTCCCGTACCTACTGTTTGTTGTTAATGTTATATCTCTATTTTTGCTAAAGTTTGTTTTTATGTCTCCCGGGCAAATGCAAACAACATCTATTCCTGCATTTTTAAGTTCCATTTTTAAACCAAACGACAAATTTAAAACAGCAACCTTGCTTGCCGAATACATAGTTCTAAACGGAAGCGGAAACATTGCGCCGGCAGAAGATATGTTTACAATTTTTGCTTCTTTTTGCATGTACTTTAAGCATGCTTGTATACACCAAAGCGTTCCAAAAAAATTAACATCAAAAATTTGTTTGCACTTTTGTTCATCTAAAAGTTCAACCGCACCAAAAATTGCATAGCCCGCACAATTTATTAATACATCAATTTTTTTAAATGTGTTATAAATTTTGTCCACAATTTCAAACACTCTTTGTCGGTCACTTACATCAACCGCATAGTTATATTCATCTTCCACCTGTGGCTTAAGTGATAAATTAATCACCGTATCGCCGTCATCTAAATAATAGTTTTTTAATTGTTCTCCTATCCCGCTAGACGCTCCGGTTATAACAATAACCTTATTCATATAAAATCTCCCTCATTTTATTTTTTTTATATAATACCAAATATTTTAATTTTAAAAAAGAATTTACACAAAAAACTTTGAAAAAAAGTTAAAATAAAATATAATTAATACATAAGATTTTTTTTAAGGAGTTTTTATGGCAAAAATTACCGTTGATGGAAACACCGCAACCGCACTTATTGCATATAAGTTAAGCGAAGTTGCATCTATTTATCCTATTACACCTTCAAGCACAATGGCAGAGCTTTGTAGCCAATGGGCAGACGAAGGAAAACAAAACTTATTTGGCATGCCTATGGTTATTAAAGAAATGCAATCAGAAGCAGGTGCCGCTGGTGCTGTGCACGGCAGTTTAGTTTGTGGTGCACTAACTACAACCTTTACAGCTAGCCAAGGTTTACTATTAATGATACCAAACATGTACAAAATTGCTGGCGAACTTTTGCCCTGCGTTTTTCACATATCTGCTCGCGCTCTTGCAACGCATGCTCTGTCAATTTTTGGTGACCATAGCGATGTTATGGCAGTTAGACAAACTGGCTTTGCTCTTTTAAATTCTTCTAATGTTCAAGAATGCCTAGATATGGCTCTTGCCAGCCATATTGCAACACTAAATTCTAGTGTTCCGTTTGTTCATTTTTTTGACGGTTTTAGAACCAGCCATGAAATTCAAAAAATTGATGACATCAGTGATGAAGACATTAAAAAAATTTATCCTTTTAACAAGGCTTATGATTTTAAATTAAATGCTTTAGACCCACTTAACCCACGTCAGCAAGGCACAGCCCAAAACCCAGATATCTTCTTCCAAAACAGAGAGGCGTGCAATCAAAAGTATAATGACGTTTACACCCATGTTGTAGATGCTTTTGCAAAAATTAAACAAGTTACTGGCAGAAGTTATGCTCCATTTGAATACTATGGAAGCAAAACCGCAACAAATGTTATTGTTATTATGGGCAGTGGTAGCGAAACGGCAATTGAAACAGCCAAAGCCTTGCAAAACCAAGGTGAAAATGTTGGAGTTTTAAGAGTAAGACTATATAGACCTTTTAATGTTTCCTCCTTTTTAAAAGCATTGCCCAAAACCACTAAAAACATTGCAGTTTTAGATAGAACCAAAGAAAGTGCCGACTTTGCTGAACCATTGTGCAAAGACGTTATATCTGCAATAAATTCTAAAAAATTAGATATTAACGTTATTGGTGGAAGATATGGGCTTGGCGGAAAAGAGTTTTGCCCTAAACACGTTTATGCCGTGTTTGAAAATTTAAAACAGCCAAAACCAAAAAATAACTTTACGGTTGGAATAAGCGACGATGTTACAAATCTGTCTTTAAAAGATTGCAACTTTGCTTTAAATAACCCGCACAAAGAATATAAGTTTTTTGGTCTTGGTTCAGACGGAACCGTTAGTGCAAATAAAAATACAATTAAAATTATTGGAGACTCTACCAACAAATATGTTCAAGGCTATTTTGAATATGACAGTAAAAAATCTGG
>JAZSMW010000013.1:0-2718 GCA_045536095.1 Clostridia bacterium | reverse complement strand
TTTTTTACAAAAATCTAATATCATACATAACATATACGGAGGGTGTTATGTATACTTTTCTTCTTAAATATAAAAAAGTATTTTATACATTTTCTGTTTTTTTATTTACAAACGCCTTTAATGGCGTTTTTTTTATATCTAATCAATGGAGGGCATCGGCACTTATTTAAATCATCTATCAAAAAAGCACAAACATCTTAAAAAAAATTAATTTATATAAAAAAGGAGATAAAAAATGAAATTAGTTTTTGAATACCATGATAAAGAAAAAAAACAAATTTATAAACGAGCTATTATTAACGAAGACGGAAAGTATATCGGACCGTATGAAGAATATTATGAAAATGGTCAACTCAGCATCAAAGCAACATACGCCGATCCGAAGCAAATTGACCCAAGCATCGGGGAAATAACAGATAATAATGGTCGTTTCATCGGTGATTACATCTCTTATTTTGAAAACGGAAAGATAAAAGAGAAAAAGCACTTTGACGGCAACGGTCAATTAGATGGATATTATGAAAGACATTGGCATGAATTCGGCGGTTGTGGTACAACAAGGGGTTGGCGTTCCGAATATGCGACATATAATCATGGGAAATTAGACGGTGATTATGAATTCTATTTGGAACGTGAAGCCAGATATGAAAGTTTCTATAAAGACAAAGACAGAGACAGCCTACATCATAAAACAACATATAAAAATGGGGAAACACACGGGAATTACGAAGGTTTCTTACCCATGATTAATAAAGATATTGAAAAAATGATGTTTGTATATAATCCTTATGGTTTTTGGACACGTTGTTCATTTGAAAACGGTCTTTACCACGGAGATTTCGTCAGCTTTGAATTAGACGGAACAATCCAAGAACAATGCACAATGGCTCACGGAAAAATAAACGGATTATATACAGCCATTAAACATGGAATATACGGCCGTTATGAAAACGGCGTCCCTGTCGGCGAACATGTCTTTGGATATTCATATGGGAAGCCATTACGCAAAATGAATTATAATAAAAATGGTGTTCTGGATGGGGTATATATCAAATACTCATTTAATTCGGAGCAAGTAGAAGAAGAATTTTACTATCAAAATGGTGTAAGAAATGGACCTTATCGCTCTTTTAAAAATAATCAGCTGATTGAAGAAGGTGTATATAAAAACGACCTTCGTGACGGAATATGGATACAATATAACAAAGACGGAAAGATTGAAAAATTTGAAAAATATAATCAAGGCGAACTTGTGGAAGATTTAACACAATCAGCCAAAGAAAATGAAAAGATAGAAGAAAAAAATAAAATTTTATGGGAAGAACAACGTTTTGCCCAAGAAGCTTCCCGTTTTGTATCTAAACATCACGTTCGCGGAGAAATAGAAAATTCTCATCAACACGAATAATAACAACATTCGGTTTACAAATAAAAGAACTGTTTTTAATTAAACAGTTCTTTTATTTTGAACAACAATAATCTGTAAATTCACTTAAACCTCTTGTTTTTTTTAATTATGTTCAAAACCGATTTTTTTACGCAAAAGCTGAACCTTTTTACTTTTTTCGGCAACTGATTTAGCATTACATCCGAAATCATGCCGCAAATCGTTCAATGTTTCAGCTAATTTATGTCTTTCCGGCATTCATTTAGGAAAAATATCCTTTAATAATCATACTTCTTTTTAAAGGTATACACAAAAAAACAGCTGACCATTAAAGTCAATATTTCGGCGACAATTTTAGCAGACCAAACTCCAAATAATCCCAAAAATATCGGTAAGATTAAAATACAAATACAATCAAAAACAAGAGTTCTCATAAATGATATAACTGCAGAAACAACTCCATTATTAAGAGCCGTAAAAAATGCAGATGCATAAATATTAAATCCGGATCCCACATAGGAAATAACATATATCACAAATCCGTTATATGCCATTTGTTCCAAAGCGGAATTATTGGGTATAAATGAATGAATAATCGGTTTGGCAAATAATTCAGCCAATAAAGTCATTGTGAATGTCGCAATTAACAATATTTTAATATTTTTTTTAAACAGATTTTGTAATTCTTTTGTATTTTGAGCTCCATAATTATAACTGATAATTGGAGCCGTTCCAACAGCATATCCGACAAAGAATGACAAAAATACAAAATTAGTACACGCAATAACACCAAAGGCGACTACACCATTTTCACCGGCATATTTAATTAGCTGATAATTATAAAGCAAAACAACCAAAGACATAGATATATGACTTAAAAACTCACTCATTCCGTTGGTTATGGTTTTCAATAAAGCTTTCAGATAAAACTTCGTTTTTCCCAAGTGTAATTTTGTCGAATTTGGAAGAATAAAAAACAAGAAAGGTGAAAAACCACCAATAAATGTACTGATAAATGTCGCCCAAGCAGCGCCCTCAATTCCCCAACCAAAAACAATAATAAACAAAGCATCCAACAATATATTGCTAAATCCTGCAACAACCGTAAACAACAACCCCAATGTGGGACGCTCGGCCGTCACCATAAGAGAATGAAAGAAAAATTCCATTATAAAAAACGGTATCGCAAATATAACTATTGTTCCATAATTCAGACAATTTTCCTTTAAAACACCTTGAATATCGTATAAATCTAAAATTTTTTCGACCAATACAACTCCAATACCTATCAACAAAAACCCAAATATAACAAGAGTATAGACAATTAAAGA
>JAZSMW010000009.1:0-5710 GCA_045536095.1 Clostridia bacterium | reverse complement strand
CATCATCGTCATCATCGTCAGAATCTTCTTCGCCGTCTAATATTTTATTAATTAAAGATTCTATATCCTCATCAGACTCATCATCTACTTCATCAGGTTTTTCTTGAACTGTTTCTCCTTCAGAATCGTCAATGTCGTCCTCATCAATAAAAATACTGTCAAGATCTATCTCTTCTGTTTCTTCTTCAACTTGCACCGAAGACTTATTAGCCAAGCGCTCTTCTATCATTCTTTGTTTTTCTTTAATAAATAATTCTTCTTCCTCAGAAAGACCAGAAGAAGCATTTTCCTCTTTTGCAACAGCCTCTGCATTAAGAGCATTCTCTTCTTCTTGTGCTTTTTGCAAGTCAACATCTTTAATTTCTTCGTCCTTAATGTATGTAGCACTGTCGGTAATTAATTTTTTTGGCTCATAAGTTATTGTTTGTGTTTTTGAAACATCTTCCTTATTTGCCTTTGTACCATTTGGTTCAATTATTAATAAAATTAATGTTATAAGCCCCCAAACGATTAAGGCCCCAACTGCTATAATGCCTAATACAAAAATAACATATTTTAAAACATCAATAAATGGCATAAATTTCTCCTCACTATTTAAATTATTGAATTGTGTAACTATTTTATCACACTTTTTTTTAAATTACAATACTATTTTTTATTTTTTTTTAACACCTCAATTAAAAAATCAGCTTTTACTTTTGTTTTTGGAGGATTGATTAAAAAGTTATTTTTTAATTCTTCCCCAACTTGATGATAAAAAGGAGTCATTTTAAAAAGGTTGATTATTTCTCCTTCTGTTAAATCCATATCATATGAGATGCTATAAGATTTAACAACCTTAAATAATTCATAATTTGCATCTTCTTTTGGATATATGTCTGAATAAAAGCAATTTTTTATTTCTAGCAAGTGATCTTGTCGGGGTTTTACTACTACTATTATTCCATTGTCATCTAATATTTTACTAAATTCTTGTTCCACAAATGGAGCAAAAATAACCAAAATGCAACCAACCGATTGTGGCTTGATATAAGTTTTATAACTACTCGCAACATAAAAATTAACATCTTTATTTCTTTTTGTTGCCATTTTTATAGCATCTTTAGAAATATCTAACCCATAACAATTATAGTTTGGCAATTGTTCTTTTATATTGCTTATGTAATAACCTTCGCCACAGCCAGCCTCTACAATTTTTGTTTGCGTAAGAACCGAAGTTTGAATTATTGAAACCAAAACTTTTAAAAGCTCAAAGTATGCGCCACCGTTTAAAAACGCCTGTCTTGCAATTAACATCTCCTTACTATCACCTGGGTTCTTACTATTTTTTTGATTACACATTAGCATATTAACATAGCCTTCTTTTGCTATATCAAAATTATGTTTATTGACACAAAAATAAGTGTTTTGCTTTTTGCTTATTGGCATGCCACAAACCGGACAATTAATTAAATGCTCCATATTAAACATCCTTTCTATAAAAAGATAGCGCAACAGTTCCATACGTTTTTTTATCAAACATTATAAACTTGTTGGTTTTTATTTGCATTTCTTTTGGATGTTCACAAACAATAATCCCCTCATCCGACAATAAATTTTTATTATGGATTTCGTTAAGCACATCTTCATAAACGCCGCTTGCATATGGCGGATCTACCAAAATTAAATCCAACTGTTCTTTTATTGTGTTCAAGGCAACCGAATAGTCGCAATTTAGAATTTTATAATCCTCTATTATACCTTCTAAGTTTTGTTTAGTAAGGTTAATGCTTTTTATATCTTTATCAACAAAGTAAACCCTTTTTGCGCCATTTGATATTGCCTCAATTCCAAGTGCCCCACTTCCACAAAATAAATCGAGTACTGTTGTGTCTAAGATAAAAAATTGAAGCTTTGTAAACAATGCCTGTTTTACTTTGTCGCCTGTTGGCCTTATATTTGCCGATTTTGGCGATTTTAAAATTCTCCCTCTATATTTTCCTGCTATTACTCTCATGGATATATATTATACACAGAAGTTTTTTTATTAGCAATTAAAATTAATAATATCTTTTGTTCTAGATCCACAAAAATTTGTTAAAATCTCATAAGGAGATGTTCTTGTTAGCCTTGCCCATTCGTAAGCATTGTTAAAAACAACAACATCATCCCCAACCATAGCCACACAATTTGTGACATCACACATATGAACATCCATACATATTTTCCCTAATATTTTACATTTTGTATTATTGATTAAAACATAACCATTTTTATAAAGATTTCTACTCAATCCATCAGCATATCCAAAAGGGATTAGCGCCACTCTTTTATTTTTTATTTTTGTTTTTCCGTAACCAATATATTGCTCGTTTTTAATTTTTGTTATTTTTAATATTTTGCTTTTAATTTGCATGACTGGTTGTAAACTTTTACATCCATAACCATACACAAAAAAGCCACATCTAATCATATTAACAAACCGTGGTAATGCGTGGTTTATTGCAAAACTACCTCCCACATGAATTAAAATATTTTTAGTGCTTAATATTTGAATGTATTTTTTAAAAGTTTTTACTTGTTTATTTACATTATTGTTAACTTCATCCGCATCAAAGAAATGAGTATATACTCCCTCTAATTTCAAATTTGGGGTTTTATTTATAAATGATAACAATTGCTTGAACAAATTTACCGATTTTAACCCATTTCTATTCATCCCGGTATTTATTTTTATATGTATTTTTGCTATTTTGTTTAAAGACTTAGCAGCTCTGTTTATTTCTTTTATTTGCTTTATGTTATCAACCGTCATACTTATATTATTTTTAATTAGTTCCCGGTAGTTATTAGAAAAACCAACAATTAATATAACCGAGTCTTTATTAATTAGTTTCCTTAAGTGCAACGCCTCTATTGAGTTTGCAACCCCCCATAATTTAACTTTGTTCTTTAATATCCTTACAACATTTTTGACACCATGACCATATGCATCTGCCTTAACCATTACCATAACATTTTTATCACAAGCGGTTTTAACGTACTTTAAATTACTAACAAGCGCTTTCGCATTTATTTCTTTTATATTATACATATCTATTATTATTAATTTTTTCAATAAAAAGTTAAAAAACTTAGGTTTTATACCTAAGTTAAAAATACTTTAAATATGTCATATAAATTTACAACTATTTGTTGTTTTTATTTGATGCCTTGTTAAAAAACGTATAACAAACCCTATCATCTTTTTCTTTTTTAAAAACACCCTCAAATATTTTTTCTGCTTGTTCAAACTTCCCATTAACATAAGCTCTGACGCCTTGTTCAAACTGTGTTTTATTTAATATCAATTTTTCTCTCTTATTCTTTCTATAAGCATCCAACGATTCAAAAACCGATATATATTCTTTCTCATTTGCTTGAATATTTCCAATATATCTATAATTTATATTAATACTTGCCGAAAGGTCGTTAAGCGTGTTTTTAGAAAAAGTAATTAACGAACCAAAAACCTTGTTAATTTCACCAATTTTAGCCGTAAAGTTTACAGCATCTGATATTATTGTTACAGATTTTCTGGTTTCGTCTCCTACAACTCCAAAAACAACATCTCCGGTATTTAGTGCCACACCCACATCTAAATTTGGCATATTGGTGTTTTGAGCATTTTTTTCATTAACTGCCTTTATTATTGCGTGAGCACAGTCAAATGCTTGACGAGATCTTGTAAATACCGCAATAATTCCATCCCCCATGTATTTATCTATAAAACCGTTATACTTTCGTATGATTGGCGCAACCGTGTTTAAATATGAATTAATATAATTAAAGTTTTCTTCTAAACTTAATGTTGTGCTAACTTGTGTAGAATTTCTTATATCACAAAAAAGAGTTGTCACTTCTTTTTTAACCTGAGTTCCAACAACAAGGTCTAAAACTGAATTTTTACCCAAAAACTTAACAAACTGCTTTGGAATAAATTTTTCGTACTCTACATTTGTTTGCTTTAAAACGCTTGCGCTTCTTTTATAGTTGTCATTAATTTTGTTTAACGAATCTTCAATGTTTTTAAACTGCCTTCCGCCACCTATAACAATTTTATCATTAATTGTACCATCCGAAAGTCTTTCTATTGCCTGTTCTAATTTTTTTATTGGTTTTGTAACAATTTTAAAGGTAATAAATACTGCAGTTAAATAAATTAATGTTAATACAATAATCCACAAATAATTGTTAGAGTTTGTTCTGTTTATTTGTAATACCTGTTTAACAAGCGTTACTGCTTGGTTATCGTAATTATATATAGTTGCTAAAAAATATGATGCTGTGGCAAAAGTTACCGTTAGGGGCACAACGCTAAAAAATAATAACGCATTAAATTTTTGACTTTTTAAAAACCTAATATATAAAATTGTGCCAAATATTGCATTAAGAACCCCCATGGCGATAGAAAAATACGTCATTTGATTTAAGTTAATGTCAATTCCCTGATTTGTTATGCTAACTGCCGAAAAGAAAAATGACGATGTTAAAACCGTTCCCACAAGCGTAATAAAAAATAATGCTAAAAAAACTTTTGTACTTGTTCTCATAACATTATTTTTGGTATTTAATTTTTTTTTATTCTTTTAAGCCTATAATTTATCGGACTCTTTTTTAATTTCTTCTATTTCTTCTATTAAAGGTTTATAATATGGCATATGTTTTTTTACCATTTCAAAGTTATTAGATTTATACCTCTTAATAAGGTATGCCCTGCAATCACACATATGATGAACCACAACCTTATCGTATCTTTTATGTGGAACATGAATAGAATTAAATTTTCGGTCTAGCATTTTTTTAAAAGTTACCGCATGGTTTAAAGCGGTTTGATCTAAAAACAACATTTTTTTTGTTTGGCATAACTGCCTTGTTTTTTCTAAATAGCCGGTTTCTTTAATTTTTTTCATATTCATAAGCATCATGCCCGAATTAAAATATGTTTTTTTCAGTTGTTGCCCAAAAATAAACACATCTCTAACAACACCTACCTCGTAATCTTTTATGTCTATGTTATAAAGCTCGGCAATGTCGTTATTAATCACGGTATCAACGTCTAAATAAATAATTTTTTCTGGCAAATCGTAGTAATCTGCAAAAATACGAAGTAACGCATATGGAGTGAACCTATCTACATTGTTTGGAGAATCAAACCTATATTTTTTGTAAATTTGAGTTACATCCATTAAAACAACCCTGTTTTCTGGGTTAAACTTTTGAATTAAGTTTTGCAAAAAGTTTGCTTGTTCTTGTTTAATTGGAATATATTTTGGATTTTCATCCGATAAATCCATTGTGCAAATATATATGCAAATGGGCTCAGATGCTGTTTTTGCCATACTATATGCAGAAATCATAATCATATCAAAAACCTTTTTATTTCCAGCATAAAAAACATTTATCATTTGTGCACCTCGATATGAGGATATCATATATTTATATTAAAATCAATTATTTTAGTGTTTTTAAAATATTGTTTAAAAAGTAGTTGCAAAACATTTTTTAGTGTGTTATATTAAGAAAGTCATAAATATGCTGGTGTGGTGGAATGGCAGACGCGACGGACTCAAAATCCGTTGGTAGCAATACCGTGTGGGTTCAAGTCCCACCACCAGCACCATATAAATGACTGTGCCAATGGTGCAGTTTTTTTAATAGCAATTCTCGAAAAGCATTTGTAACGTGGCAT
>JAZSMW010000084.1:0-9495 GCA_045536095.1 Clostridia bacterium | reverse complement strand
ATTTTTATTAAATACAAAAAACCAAAAATGCCTATAATTGGATATAAATAGTTAATAATATTATTAAAATTAAATAACGACAAAAATACAATAATTAAAAGCATAAGACTTTTGTTATTGTATTTTTTTGAGCTAGTAAAGAATTCTTTTAGTGAAGAAATGGTTGTTGCGTAGGTTGTTAAAACGGCAAAAAAAACAATAATAAAGTAAACAAATCCAAAAGTATGCGAAACTTTGTATGAGGCGGAAACAAATGGCATTTCAAACTGTGTTATGTTTTGGCAAAACAAAAAGCATAAAATTCCAAGCGTGATTAAAAAACATATAATAAGAGAGGTAAATAATGCAGTTAGGGCTTGCTCTTTTTTAGACAAAGATTTTCCTAACCTTAAAATTAAAAAACAAGATAAAAAAATGTTTTGAGTGCAATAGAGTATTGTTAAAAAAGGAAGAGATGGAGAAATATTAAGAGTTATAACAGGGGGTGTTTTGTTAATTAATAAAAACAAAACAAACACACAAACAATCATTAAAGGAACAAAAAAATAAGAAAAACTAAAAAGAGTTTTAAACGGGCAAAAAATAATAAAATAAGAAATTAAAATGGCAAAGAAATAGCAGGTAAATGTTGAAAAACCAAATTGCAATTTAAAAAGAGAAACAATCCCGGCGAGCATACTGCTACTAATAATTAAAAAAGAAAAGAACATAAAAACATTAAATGGGTTTATTTGTTTGTTAAACACTGTAAAGTTTTTACACAAAATTTTGTTTTGTGCATACAAACTATTTTCACTGGTTTTAGTGCTACTACAAAAAACAAGTTTAATAGATATAAAAAAACAAAAAAATAGTGGAATAACAAATAAAAGTGAGGAAAAGCCAAACTGGGCAAAGAATGAAAAAATTTCTGCCCCCGAAGCAAATCCTGCACCAATAATGGCAGAAACAATAATAAAGGAGTAGGCTAAACACTTCATAAAATATGTTTATGCTTAATTTTTGCAAAATAACAGTTTAAATAATTATACCTATATTTCTCTCATTTGTTTGCCTTTTTTAATTGGATGAGGTAAAATAACACACGGAGATTATGTTTTATGAAATTTGTATTAGATGCTTTTGGGGGTGATAATTGCCCAGATGCAATAATAGATGGAATATTTTTAGCACAAAAAGAGTTGCCAGATGTGGAGTATATTGTTACAGGCAACAAAATGGTTATAGAGCAATATATTGCAAAAAAAGGTTACACCATAAATAATTTGCAAATTGTAGATGCTCCCGATGTTATTTCGTGTAACGAAGCACCAACTGTTGCAATTAAAACAAAAAAAGAGAGTTCTCTTGTTGTGGCGTTAGATATATTAAAAACAGACGAAACGGTTAATGCCTTAATTTCTACTGGTTCAACTGGGGCAATACTCGCTGGCGGATTTTTAAAGATTGGAAGAATAAAGGGTGTTTTACGTCCAGCATTAGCACCATGTTTGCCAACCAAAAAGGGAACAAACGTAATAATTGTAGATTGCGGTGCAAATGCCGATTGTAAGCCAGAGATGCTTTGCCACTTTGCACTAATGGGAAGCATTTATTATAAAGAATTATACAATGTTAAAAATCCACGAGTTGCCCTTGTTAATATAGGAACCGAAGAGGCAAAAGGAAATGAACTAATTAAACAAACATTCCCTTTAATGCAAAAACTTCCAATTAACTTTGTTGGTAATATGGAGGCTCGTGATGCGCTTTCTGGAGATTACGATGTTTTAGTTTGTGATGGCTTTACTGGAAATGTTTTGTTAAAATCGGTAGAAGGCGCTGTTAGTCTTGTTATGGGAGAATTAAAAAGTGCGTTAAAATCTAACATCATAACCATGATTGGTGCAAAACTAGCCATGGGAGGAATTAAAAAAATTAAAAATAAATTAGACTATAACAAATATGGTGGTTCCCCATTTATTGGAACAAGCAAAACAATTATAAAATCACATGGGTCTAGTAAGCCAGAAACAATACTTGCCACAATTAAACAAGCCTATGCATATGAAAAGGCAGGCATAAACAACAAAATTGCCGAAGGAATTATGTCCCTTCCAAAATTAGAAGAGGCCACAAATGAATAGTGTAGGCGGTTACAAGTTTAAAAATGCAACCCTTATGCAAACAGCACTCACACATTCTTCATTTTCAGCTAGAAACTATGAAAGGTTAGAGTTTTTGGGTGACAGCATTCTAGATTTTTTAATTGCGGATGTTTTGTTTAAAAACAATTCACTTAGCGAGCAAGAACTAACAAGGGCAAGAGCAAACATTGTTAGCGAACAAAATTTAAGTGAAGTTTTTAACACGCTAAATTTAGAAAGCATGGTAAAACTTGGTAAAAGTTTAAAAAAAGTTACAAACGCAATAAAATGTGATGTTGTAGAAAGCATAATTGGTGCAATATATTTAGAGTCTGGGCTTGAAGAATGTTATAAGTTTGTAAACAAAAACTTTAATATTAAGGTAGAGCAAGCTAAAGACTATAAAACTCAGTTTCAAGAATTTGCTCAAAAACACAAATACACATATGAGTATATACTCACAAAAACAGAAGGGCCGGCGCATGCTCTAACATTTTATATAACACTAATGGTAAACGGCAAAGAGGTTTCATCAGCGGTTGCATCAAACAAATTAATCGCCGAAAAAGAGTGCGCACAAAAGGCTTTAAAAATAATGCAAAAATAACATAAAGGTTTAGAAGGCCTTTAACTGTGTAAAGTTCTTCTAAATGTTTATAAAAAGGATAAAGTATGAATTTTAAAAAAATAGAATTGGCAGGGTTTAAGTCATTTGCCGATAAAATTGAAATTAAGTTCGATTCGGGAGTTACAGCAATTGTAGGCCCAAATGGTTGTGGAAAAAGCAATGTTGCCGATGCAATAAGATGGGTTTTGGGCGAACAAAGCAGTAAAAATCTTCGTGGAACAAGCATGCAAGATGTTATTTTTAATGGAACAGAAAAGAGAAAAAGCTTGTCGTATTGTGAGGTTACATTAACATTTGACAATACCGATAGGTATTTTAACTACGACTACGACGAAGTTTCATTAACTCGTAAGCTATATCGTTCTGGAGAAAGTGCTTATTTAATTAACCGCAACGAATGTAGGCTAAAAGATATAGTAAATTTGCTGTATGATTCTGGTATTGGAAAAGATGGCTATTCAATTATTGGGCAGGGTAAGGTAGAGGAAATAATATCTTCTAAACCCGAAAATCGTCGTTCAATTTTTGAAGACGCGGCAGGCATTTCAAAGTTTAAATCTCGCAAAGTTGAGGCAGAAAGAAGGCTTGAGAGAACACGTGAAAACATTGCCAGAGTTAACGATATAATTTTAGAAATTGAAAGGCAAATGGGGCCACTTAAAAAGCAGGCAGAAAACGCTAAAGCGTATTTGCAATTTAAGGATGAGTTAAAAGATTTAGAAATTAATGCATATATTTTTCAGTACGAAAACGCTAAAAACGTTAAGGATGAAATCAACATAAAAATTAGAGCAATAACTGAAGAATTAAACTTGGTTACAACCAAATTGGATGAAACAAACAACAGTTATGCTCAAAATATGGAAAAATTGGGCCTAATAGATAAAGAAATAGAAGACATACATAATCAAGTTTTAAAATTAACGGTCGAAATAGAGCAACAGTCAGGCGAAATAAGGGTTATAAGAGAAAGAATTAATAATTTAAATTTGCAAAAAGATAAATTAAATTTAGATGTGTTAAATGCCCAAAACGCACTGGCAAAAGATAATGCAGAACTAGAATATAAAAATGAAAAAAAGCAAGAAACAGATAAAAAACTTGGAGAACTACAACTTTCATATGACGAGGTTTCTAAAGAGTATTTGTCTTTAATAGACGAGCTTACTCAAAGAGAAGAAGAGGCTTCATTTACACAGCAAAAAATGTTTGACGCTATGGATAAATTATCGGACATTAAATCTAACTTTTCTAAATATCAAGCCGAAAAATTAATGTTAGAAGAAAATTTACAAGAGGCCGAGAATAAAAAAATATCATTTGGTGCAACAAAAGAGCAAAAAGAGGCAGAATTAGAGGCTCTTAAAACGAGTTGTCAAAAATTGTTCACACAAAAAAATGAAGCATCTAAAGTGTATGCAGATGCTAAATTTAGGCAAGAAAGTTTGCTACAAGAAATTAGAGATGTTGAATCGGAAAAACATAATATTGCCGCAAGAATTCAAGTATACGAAAATAAAAGAAATCTTTTACAAGATATGCAATCTGCATTTGAGGGTTACCAATTTGCTGTTAAAAAATTATTGCAAGAAAGTAAGAAAAATCAGCATATAAACAGCAAAATGATGGGTGTTTTAGCTTCATTAATTACTGTTCCGCAAAAATACGAAACAGCAATAGAAGTTGCTCTTGGTAACGCAGTTCAAAACATTGTAACATTTAACCAAGAGGGAGCTAAAGATTTAATTAATTACTTAAAAAGCAACCAATTTGGTAGGGCAACATTTTTGCCAATTAGCTCAATAAAATCTAGAACAATTGCCGAAACAGACAAAAAAATATTAAACAAAAATGGAGTGCTTGGCATTGCTAGTGAATTAATTTCATATTCGTCTGATATAGACAATATTGTTGCAAACCTTTTAGGAACAACATTAATTGTAGAAAGTATGGATATAGCAATAGACGTATCTAACTCCACAACATTATCTTATAAAATAGTAACGCTAGACGGCGATGTTATTAACCCACAAGGTTCAATGACCGGTGGTAGTCGCAAGCAAGAGGCTGCAAATTTAATTTCTAGAGAGCGTGAAATTACCTCGCTAGGCGCTGAAATTCAAAAGTGCCAAGCCCTTTTAATACAAAAGAATGGTAGGTTAGAAGAACTAGCAAAAGAACAAGAGTTTTTGCGTGAAAATTTACCTAAGTTTTTAGACGGTAAAAACGAAGCAGAAATTAATTTTGTTAAGGAAAATGAAAAGTATAATCAAGTAAAAAACGCTCTTGGTGACATGCAAGACGAGTTGGAGTCTTTTGAGGCAACAACTGCGCACTTAAAACAAAGAATTAGCGTTATAAGCGAAGAACTTTCTAGCATAGATGCATTAGAAAATAGCGCCAACCATAGCAGGGAAGATGCATCTAAATTTATGACAGAAAGGCAAGAAATGTTTTCTGGTTTAAAACAAAAAAGAGAAGAGCTTTCTGGTCAAATGACAATAATGAAAGTAGAAATTGCAACTACCGAATCGTTATTAAACTCTATAAATGAGGATATAATAAGAATTAACCTCGACATAGAAAAGCAAAATGAAATAGTAAATAATTTAAATAGAGAACTTCAAACAATAGACGAAACTATTTCTGACGGTGAAAAAATTATAGCTTCTCAGTTTGAAAAGGCAGAAAATAGCGATAAAAAGAAAGAATTAAACAACATTAAGCAAAAACAGCTAGCTTTAGATGAGCAAAAACAACAAACTCAAAACTTAATTAAAGAGTTAGATCAGCAAAGGTTACTTTTAAACGAAGATGTTGGTAAGGTTAACGATAAAAAATATGCAGAAGAGATGAGGCTAAGCAAGGTAGACACCGAACTAGAAAACATGCAAGAAAAAATATATGAAGACTATTCTTTAACCTACGAAACATGTTTAGAATATAAAAGGCCCGATTTTGACATTGCTGTTGCAATGCCAGAAATTTATCGCATTAAAAAAGAAATTCAAAAACTTGGATCAGTTAACGTTAATGCAATAGATGACGTAAAGGTATTATTAGAAAGATACGAAGAAAAAACCGAAAAAGTAAACGATTTAATTAAAGCCGAAAATGAGTTAACGCAAATTATAACCGACCTAAGTCAAGAGATGACAACAAGGTTCGATTCTGCATTCCAAAAAATTAACGAAAACTTTAAAGTAACTTTTAGAGAATTGTTTGGTGGGGGTAATGCAAGGTTAGAATTATTAGAGGCCGAAAGTGGAGATCCGTTAGACGCTGGTGTAGATATAGTTGCAGAGCCTCCTGGTAAAAAATTGCAAAACATAACACTTCTTTCTGGTGGAGAAAAGGCATTAACGGCAATTGCCATATTATTTAGTATTTTAAAACTAAAACCAATGCCATTCTGTTTGCTAGACGAAATTGAGGCAGCTCTAGACGATTCCAACGTAGAGCGCTTTGCTCAATATTTAAAACGTTTCTCAAAGGTAACACAATTTATTGTAATAACGCACAGAAAACCAACAATGGAACTTGCTGACGCATTGTATGGTGTTACAATGGAAGAAAAAGGCGTTTCACGTACTGTTAGTGTTAAACTTGCAGATGCAATAAAAAATTTAGAGCAGGAGAACAAAAATTAATGGGCTTATTTAAAAAAATTGGGCAGGCACTAAAAAAAACCAGAGAAGCGTTTGCCAAAAAGTTTGAGGCAATTTTTAGTGGTGGAGAGTTAACCGACGATTTTTACGAGGAATTAACCGACATATTAATTTCGTGCGACGTTGGGTTTGAAACGAGTGAAGAAATTGTGGACGAACTAAGGCAATATGCTAGAAAAAACAAAATTCATAAGGCACAAGACGTTAAAACAGCGTTAAAACAAATATCTGCACAAATTTTAAACGAGACACCAAAAGTAGAGTTTCAGTTTCCTGCAGTAATAACAGCAATTGGTGTTAACGGAGTTGGAAAAACCACCTCAATTGGAAAAATAACAAACTACTTTAAAGGTTTAAAAAAAGATGTAACTCTTGTTGCTGGTGACACTTTTAGAGCAGCAGCAAGTAATCAATTAACCGAATGGGCAAACCGCAATAAGGTGAGAATTATTAAGCATGCCGAGGGGGCAGATTCTGCCGCCGTTGTATACGATGGAATATCATCGGCAAAAGCAAAAAACACCGATGTGTTAATTATCGACACAGCGGGTAGGCTACAAACAAAAGTTAATTTAATGGAAGAACTTCGAAAAATAGATAAAGTAATAAATAGAGAGTATGCCGAAGCAAACCGTTACAACCTTATTGTTTTAGATGCAACAACGGGTCAAAATGCGTTGTCGCAAATTCAAACATTTAACGAATATATGCACATACACGGAATAATTCTTACAAAATTAGACGGCACGGCAAAAGGTGGGGTTGTTTTGTCTATAGCAAAAAAACTAAATGTTCCAGTTGTTTTTATTGGCACTGGCGAAACAATAGACGACATAGAGCCATTTAATGCGGAGGAGTTTGTAGAAAATTTGTTTTAAGTGATAATAAAATTTCGTCTTAAACCTACAAATAAATTTGCGTTTAGACGATATTTCCTACTACAAAAAAGCAAAATACCAAATGGTTTTTTGCTTTTTTTAATACCAGAAACAAAATATATTTTTGTGTTAACTAATTGCAGTTTTTCCAAAAACTAAAGAAAAATCCATTTTCACATTTTTCTTTGGGAGGCTTTGGGCAAGGATTACAAAAATTGCAGTTTGGTGGTTCTGGTTTTGGCGGAATAAAATTACAACCGTGTTTACAGTTGCAATATGGGCAAAAATTGTCGTGCTTACAGTTATCTTCCTTGCATGGCTTTTCGCAGTTGTTTTTTGGTGCACAACAAATTTCCCTAAAAGTATAATTACTGTTATTTCTGCAATATGGAATCATAAACAACCTCCATATCATTATATTGTTGTAACATAAAAAGAGTTATATAAATTTATTTACAAACTTATAAATCTTTGACATGTTTTCATTTAAAGTGTTAAAATATAGTAAACTATTGCTCGTTATGCTAAAATCCCACATAAATGTGGTAGAGGTTTTATGTTTTAAATGAGCAATAACAAAACTATTAGTTTTTAAACTAAAAGTGGGGGGAGAATTAGTATGTCAGAAGTTTTGTTGGCTGTAGACTTTGGAGGGTCTTTCACAAGCATTTATAAAAAAGATAGTGGTTTGGTCCTTAAAGAACCAACGCTTTTGTGCGCAATTATGACCGAAAATGGTTATGAAGTTAAGGCAATGGGGCTAGAGGCCAAGGAAATTCAAGGAAAAACCGATAGCCGAACGGTTGTTTTTAGTCCAATTTCAGAAGGTGTGATTAAGTCGCCAGACTATGCAACAATTTTGTTAAAGCATTTTTTAGATAAAATCATACCAAAAAAGTCGCTATTTTCTAAAATAAAATGCCTTGTGCCAATTCCAACGGGCATAACAGAGGAAGAAAGAAAGAGCTATTTAAGTGTTTTTCAAGGCGCAGGTGTTAAAGATGTAATTTTTGTTCCTCGTCTTCTTTGCTCTGCATACGGGGCAGGCTTAAACATTTTGTCTAACAACGCGCAGTTAATAATAGATATTGGTGGTGTTTCTACCGACATTGGTGTGGTAAATCTTGGCACAATAATAGAGGGGGCAACGCTTGCAGTTGGAGGCAAGGCCATAGATGCCCAAATTGTAAGAACCGTTTCGCAAAAGTATGGTGTAGAAATAGGTCTTCCTACTGCGCAAAAATTAAAAGAAGAAATTGGTAGTTTATATACAAACGACATTGCAAATATGGAGGTTATTGGTGCCGATGTAAACACAAAGGCTCCAGCAGGAACGCTAGTTTATGCATCCGACATAAAAGAGGCGGTTCTTCCTTTATTAAACGAAATTTCAAGAATAGTAGAAACAACGCTCAATATTGTGCCTCCAGAAATAAGTGGCGATGTTGCCAAAAACGGAATTTGTGTAACAGGTGGCTTTGCCGACATTGCTGGTTTGCAAAAATATTTATCTAGAGAAATCAATTTGCCAGTTATAGTTGCAGACTGCGCCAAAAATGCCTGCATATTGGGGGCAGGAAAACTGTTATCTAATTTGGCAGATTTAAACAAAATTATAAGTTTGGTTTAATATAGTAAACTAATGAGCAGTTTTAAAGCTGCTCATTTTTAATGATACGTGTTAAAAACAGACAAAAATTGTAAATATTGTATTTTGTTTGACACGCATAATACATTATTGATAGAGTAATAATGTCAAAATATGTCATAATAAGGCGTAGCTTGGTAATAATAGTTTAAGAGGTATTGTATGAGCAATCAAAAAACAACAAAGGTGGCTGCAAAAAGTGCAGACAAACAAAAGCAAGAAGAAATGGTAAAAAAAGTTGTTGCAGAGGCAGCAAAAAAACAAACACAAAAAGAACTTGCAACAAAAAAAGACGTTAAGGCAATAGAGCAAGAACTTTTTGCCCCATCTAAAAAAGAAAAAGAAAAAACAAAAGGCAAAGGCAAAAAAAGGCAAGGTTTTAAAAGGTGTTGCAATTGCTAGTGCCGTTGCGGTAGGTGTTTCTGCTGCGGTTGTGGTTCCTGTGGTTATTTTAAAGCAAAATCAAGACTTTTATCTTCAAATTCAAACAAACCACGAGGGTGCAACGGTAGAGCCAATTAAGGTAAAACCAGGCACAACAGCAAAA
>JAZSMW010000120.1:0-27002 GCA_045536095.1 Clostridia bacterium | reverse complement strand
TATTATCCACCATAATTGGAATATATCTTTCTGAATCATTAACACTATTTCTAAAGTTTTGCAAATGATTTTTTATGCTTGTATAATTAATTTGGTCATTTGTAAATTCTTTAATTATATTAACAACCGTTTCTACAAATATAATAGACTCTGGAGAATCCACAACATTTTTAAGTAAAGTTATTGTTTCTTCATATTGGTCTTTTATGTTAAATGTATCTTCGGCAATATTAATAAACAATTCATTGAGATACTGTTTTATTGTGTTGGTTTTATTAGTAACTCCACAAGCCCCTGCAATAATTTCTGCAAGTTTTTCTGCAAAATCTTCTCTTTTTGTTTGATTTTTTATAAGATTATCAAAGTTTTCAGTAACAGAGCCTGTAGAATGGTTAATAATTTCTTTAATATAACCAATCACGTCTGCATTATAGTCAACATCTTTTTCGCTTAAAAGTTTAAACCATTCATCTACAATTGTGTATGCTTTTATAGTGGTTATATCATAACCCGCACTTCCTCTTGTAGAGTTTAATATTGTTTCTGTGAATGCCGAAATGTCTTCGTCTAAAATACTACTTTCTAAACCTAAATTAGAAACAATCTGATAAACACTTTCTTCTAATAATCCAACAACAACATCTTTATAATCATCACTGTTTAATGCCCCATTAATTAAATTTGCTGGTTCAATTCCAAATTCTTTAATCATGCTAGCAAATAGTGAGAATATTTCATTTGGTATAAATTTTGTAATTTTTGGAAGATTTTCCTTAAAACTTTGTAGCAATGCATCATTTGAAGATTTGCCAGCAACAAACTTATCAAGCTCTTCAGTAAAAGCACGTACCCCATCAACAGCTTCCTCCTCTTCTGGAGACCACGTTGATGAATCGCCTAAAAAGTGACTAATATAATTTTGTGCAATTGAATTAAATAATTTAAAATCTGTTAAATCTTCACCACTTAATAATAATTCAATATTAGTTTTTAAATCGTGGTACATATCTTCTCTTTGTCCAGGAACAAAATCAGCACCAATTGCATCCGTTAAAAGTGTTACCATTACATCATAAATATCTGATGACGAATTATTAATAAATTGCTCAATTTTTTCTGCAAAACTTAATTCTGTATTTAAAGTAGATAAACCATTGCATAATAATTCTGCATAATAGCTAATAGTTCTTTCATAAGTTTTAAAATTTTCTAATGTTTTTTGACCAAATGTTGCAAGTGCGTTTAAAGTATCGTCAAGTTTTGCATCCTTTTGTTTTAAATTTAAAATCAATTCATCAAAATGCTTTGCTAAATCCTTTGCCACAGCTTTTTCTGCCACATCAAACGCCTCATTTGTTGCAATGTTTTTATCTATTAGTGTAGAAAGATAATATGGAGTGCCATATGTTTTATAATTTTCATAGTAAACTTCGTTATCTGCAAGTTCTGATATAAATTTAACCATTTCTTCTTCACTGTTTGCAGAAAGAACTTTTAAATATTTAGCATATGCTTCTAAAATATTAGAAATATTTTCTATTTCTTGTTTCTTTTTGTCCAAAGAAGCTGTCCCGCCTACAGAATTTGAACTTGATTCTGTAAATATACCACCAACAATAGAAAAAACATATTTAAATAATATTTTTTCTATTATTAAATAAGATTGTTCGTCTTCTACAAACAAATTAGAAATAACATCTTTTAATGACAGTTGAGTATTTAAAACCGAAGAAATAAATTGATACTCATAACTGTACAATAAAATACGTTTTGTAGTGCAATAATCTTGATAATATGTACGAATAAATTGACGACATTCATAATTATTTTCTTCTATTATCTTAAGGTTGTGTGCCACGGTAGAAAAATTTTGGGCAATATTTTTGATTGTATCTTCATACGTTTGTTGCTCAAACATAAACAACTCAAAATTTTCAACCACATCAATTATGGCATTTTTTATAGGCGAAATGTTTTGTTTTATTGGAGATGATTCAACTAGTTTTGATTCTTCATCTAATAATGATAACGGATACAATTCTAGGTCTTTTTTTAATATAGAAGAAATTATCGTTTTATAGTTATTTTGTTTTGCATTTCTATATACTTCTTCTATAATTTTCATCTCTTTATTTGAGGAACATATTTCTTCATCAGTTGCCAACATGAAAAATTCATCTAACTGCCTAGTTAACTCAGAATAATCTGCTTCTTTAAATGCAACAATAATTTTTTTAACAATATTTCCAATATATTCCTTAGAATTTAAATTAATAATTCCAATTTGATCAGAAATTTGATTAGCAATTGTTTTACTAAATTCCGTTATCCCTTGTGGAAACATTGCATAAAAAAGCTTATCCTCTAAGCTTATACTACTAGTACTATTAACTAAAGCTGAAATAAGTTTTTCAACATTTACTTCTATTGGTCCAGTTCCTATTTGAGACTTAGTAACATCCAAACCAGATTTTGCTAATGCATCTGTTATTGCGGTAAATAAAGATTTCGCTAATTCTTTTTGATCTTGTGTTAAATTACTATTTGAATTTATTTCATCTTTTGATAATGTTCCACTTTGTGTTGTGTTAATATTTTGAGTTTTATCTAAAAAACGTGCAACTAAATTTGCTGTGGTTGAAATGTCTGCAGATGAAATGTCCCCCGATTGATATTTTTGTAAATATTTTAAAAACCTTTGAACTATTTGTTTTTTTGTGTCTACAACGTTAATAGTGTATGTGTACTCTTTTCCGTTATAAATAACGACAATATTTTTATTACCCTCTGTAGATAAATCTGGCATTTCTTTTAACATGTTATTTGTTATGGTTATTGTTTGGGTTTGTGTTCCATTTTTTTCTTTTAAAGTAATAACTGTACCATTTAAAGAAAATTGTTCACCAACTTCATAGATTGTTTTATAACCAGTAATCCCTTTATACTCCCACTCAACCGATGGTTGTTGTGGCGTTTGTGGCGTTTGTGGTTTCTTTCCACAACCAGCAACAGTGCCTGCAGTTAAAACTGTTGCTAATGCCAATGCCACACCTTTTAACTTTTTCATTTGTGTTTCCTCCTAAAAATCAATTTTATTATACCCCCCCCCCCCCCGGGTGTTGTCAACAAAAAACATCTTATTTCCCCCATATATATTTCTGAATGTTTAATGTTGTTTTCTGTTTTTTTCTAGCTGGTGTTGTTTAAATAAGCATGCAAAAAGAGAGAACATATTAGATTTGTGTCTAATATGTTCTCTTACTTATAAATTAATTTTTAGTTATTTTTACAATACGGGTTATTTTTTTCTATTTTTTTGCTTTACTACTTGTTTTTTTTGTTTCCTTTTTTTCTAAAACCTGTCTTGAATCATCCTTAACCTCTTGATCGTTTTTATCTTTATTAAAGGGTATTTCTTCCTTATCTTTAACAAGTGGTTCAAAGTGACTACCAATGGCTTCTATTATTGTAGTAGAAAACAAAAATGCTTTAGAATCTATACTTGCAACAAGTTGTCTTAGTTCAACCGACTGTTCTCTAGTAACAATTGTCATTAATACGGTTTGTTCTGCATTAGTATACATCCCTTTTGAATTAAAACCTGTTACTCCTCGTTTTACGTCTTGCATAATTTTGTTTGCAATTTCAACTGGTTTTGCCGAAACAATATAATATGCTCTAAGAGACTGAAAACCAGACAATATTGCATCTGACATTTTTGTCATGACCCAAATTGCAATTAGCGAATAAAGCGAAAGGTTTAAATCTCCATACGCAATAAAAGATAACGCAACAACAAAAATATTTATTATAAAAATAAAGTTACCAACAGTTATTGCCCTAAATTTTTTATTTAATAATCCAGCTAGCATTTCGCTGCCACCAGTGGAACCACCGCCTCTAAAAATTAAACCAAGGCCAAGCCCCATTAAAACCCCACCATAAACTGAGTATAATAGCAAATCCTGCCCATTTAATCCAATATTAAAATTGCACACTTGCATAAAAACAGAATAACTCACAATTCCTAAAATAGAATAAATTGCATATTTAATACCCATTGCCTTATATGCAAAAATAAATAGTATGGCATTAATTGTTAAATACATAATTGATGCTGGAATATTAACATTTAAATTTTGTTTTAATATATTAGAAAAAATTGCACAAAGGCCAGAAAATCCACTTGGTGAAATTTTATAATTATTTAAAAAAACATTAAATGCAAAACCCATAATAAACGTCCCACCAATAACTAGCAAAGCATTAAAAATATTTTTTAAACTACTTTTTGATAAAATTTTCATATTTTTCCCCAATTTTTTATTTAAATTAATTTATTTTAATTATTATAATGTTTTTCTGTAAATATTCCAAATAATAATTATTACAATTTTTTTAATTATTTTGAACTAGTGGAATTGTTGAAGTTGCTGTTAAATTAAAGTCAGAAGATTTCATTCCGTTTATTAATTCAAAGTATGCACATGCCCCTATCATTGCAGCATTGTCTGTACAATATTTCAATTCTGGCATATATAAATCAAAATTATTTTTTTCACTCTCTTCTGTTAATTTTCTTTTTAAATATGAATTTGCTGAAACTCCGCCCGCAACAACCAACTTTTTATATTTAAAAGAGTTAACAGCTTTAACAGTTTTGCCAGCAAGCTCTCCCACAACAAAATTTTGAAAGCTTGCCGAGATGTCTGGAATAGAAATTTCTTCTCCCTTTTGTTGTTTGTTGTGCACATAATTTATAACCGCAGTTTTAATTCCACTAAACGAAAAATTGTATGTGCCCGCCAAAATATTTTTGTGTGCAAACTCAATGCTAGGAATTCCTAATTTTGCATAATTATCTATGTTTACTCCTCCTGGGTAACTAAGCCCCATAATTCTGGCAACCTTATCAAAAGCCTCGCCAACTGCGTCATCAACAGTTGAACCAATCATTTCAAAATTTGTATAACTTTTTACATTCAAAATTGCTGTGTGCCCACCACTAACAAGCAAACAAACAAACGGAGGTGTTAAATTTTTGTGCGAAATATAATTGCTCGCAATATGACCCTTAATATGATTAATTGCAAGTAGTGGTTTATTCAATGCGTAAGCAAGCCCTTTTGCAAAATTTACTCCAACCAAAAGAGCTCCTAAAAGCCCTGCACCATATGTGACCGCAATTGCATCTATATCGTCATATGTTAAATTTGCTTGAGCCAATGCCTCTCTGCAAACATTTTCTATTGCCAAAATATGATTTCTTGATGCAACTTCTGGCACAACACCGCCAAAACGTTTGTGTATTTCTATTTGTGTGTCTGTAACGCAAGACAAAACATTGCGCCCATTTTCTACAATGGCCACACTTGTTTCATCGCAAGATGATTCTATTGCTAAAATTTTAACGTTGCTTTTATTAGCTATTTGTTCTAGCTTTTTATCCATTTCTTGTTTATACATAATTCTTCTTTTAATATTGTGATTTTGTTAAATAATCGTTAATAAATTCTTGAATGTTTCCATCCATAACTCCCGAAACATCACTTGTTTCGTAGTTTGTTCTGTGATCTTTAACCATTAAGTATGGCTGAAAAACATATGATCTAATTTGACTTCCCCACTCTATTTTTTTAATTTCCCCGCGAATAGAATTTAATTTTTCTTGTTCTTCTTCCTCTGCTTTTTGGGCAAGTTTAGAATATAGCATTTTCATACAAGTTTCACGGTTTTGAATTTGGCTTCTTTCTGTTTGACAACTAACAACAATTCCTGTTGGAATATGAGTTATTCTTATTGCACTTTCGGTTTTGTTAACGTGTTGACCTCCCGCGCCGCTAGACCTATATGTGTCAACCTTTAAATCTTCTTGTTTTATTTGAATATCTTTAATGTCATCTAGCACAGGCATTACATCTAAACTTGCAAAACTCGTATGTCTTCTAGCATTAGCATCAAATGGAGAAATTCTAACCAATCTATGAACACCTTTTTCACATTTTAAATATCCATATGCATTTTCACCAGAAATTTCAAACGTTATGCTTTTAATGCCTGCCTCATCGCCGTCTAAAACATCAATAACTTTTAAACCAAATTTTCTTTTCTCGGCATACATTGAGTACATTCTGTAAAGCATATTTGCCCAATCTTGAGCCTCTGTTCCGCCAGCTCCCGCATGTAATGTTAAAATTGCATTTTTTCCATCATATTTACCCTGTAATAACGTTTCTATTTTAAACTCGTTTAAAAATTTATTAAGCGTGTTTGAAGAATTTGTTAACCCCTGCTCCACAGACACATCTTGTTCTAATTGTAATAGTTCAATGGCCGTTTCACATTCTTCAATTAAATTTTGTGCATAATTTACTTTTTGTATTTTATTCTCTAAGGTTCTTAATTTTTGCCCCACGCTTTGAACATTTTCTATATTATCAAAAAAACCGTCTTTTGTTTGCTCTTCTTTTAGCTCTGCAATTTGTTTATTTATTTTATCTGTCTCAAAGACACTCCTTTATTATATTAAATTGCTGTTTTGCTTCGTCTAATTTTTTTATTTCATTTTCTAATATAATCATACATCACCTATATATTTAAAAATATTCTTCTACTTTTAATAGAAGAATATCATTTTTTTTGCCATATGTCAAAGATATTTATTTTTGCATATTAATTGACTTATTAAATTCCCCCATTTTCATTATTTTCATTATTGCGAGAAATTTTTTGTGCGTTTGTTAGTTCTTGCAAATTAAAAACTATTTTATTGCTTTTGATTATTTCTTTAACAATAATTTCTAATGGTGAATTCTTACTATAATTTGCTTCCACAACATAATTGATTTTATCTTTTTTTAAAATGTCAGTTAAATAGCTTTTTCGGTGTGCACTGCTATAAACTCCAATCGACTTTCCCCCACTTTTCATAACCAACCTCATACAAGGGATATCGGTTACACTATCACCAATATATATCATGTGATCAAAAGGGATCATTCTGTCTTGCTGGTCTATAAAATCATTAATTGTATTATCTACCTCTTCTAAACATCCTTTGTTTATGCGATACAAATATTGTGTTTTGTTGGTATAATTTACCGAAATTGCAGGCCAAACAGCAACTCCATCTTCACCGTAAACAAAAGAACTTGCATAAATTTTCTTAAAGTTCTTGGCAATTGCTGTGCCCTCAATAATTTCTTTTACTCCAGAAGATATTATGTAATGCTCAATATTAACACCTAATTCTTTGGCATAGTTGTTAATTCTTGAAAACCATGTTTCTACACCCTCAAACAATTGTATGTTTTTACCATAAGCATTAAGCCTTTGTTTAGTAAGTAAAATTCCCTTTTCCTTGGCCTTTGTAACCATGCCATACATATATCCTAAAACACCATCTACATTATTTTTTAAAATAAATGCATTTTGTTCATCCCAAAAATCTGCAGGTGTTGTGTTAAGATCTGCAAAAAAGTCAAACTCTTGCATATTTTTAGGGCTAAGAGTCATATCAAAATCGTAACAAATTGCAATTGTTGGCTGCTTCATACTACCTCCTAAAGTGCAAAAAAAGATGCAATTTTTACATCTTTTATATAAGTTTTATTCCTGCCGCAAACCCCTTGTCTGCCTTTGCCGTTTGGTCTTTGTAAAGCCTCATAAGTTCTGGCACAGCACTTGGTTTAATACCCATTTTAAATATTAAAAAAGTTCTTAGTTCAGATAGGTTTGTAATTGGTTTATTTTTTGTATTTCCCATCTTTTGAGCCTTTAACACTTCTTTATTATATTTTTTAACAATATCGTTTAATAAATTAATTTTTATTTTTTCTATTGTTTTTGTTGTAGGAACAACATTAAAGTTTTGCCTATCAAAAAGTGGAAACTTGTTGTATTGATCGTGTTTATACGAAATTTTATAATTTCCACAAAGCACTCCTTCTGAATCCCATAAAGCAATAAGCCTTCTAAGTTTTAAGCAACAGTAACTAATTTGTGACCTTGTTTTGCCTGCCTTTTTAGCCTTGACTTTCGCATCCTGAAAAAGCGACTTATATTCAATAGTTAAAACTTTTTTTAACGTTGGAGTAGACCTTTCTAAAAATGTTTTTACTCCTTGTTTTTTTATTATTTTTTTGTACCTAGACCAAAAAATTTCCATTTCATTATTTAATACACTTTGCATAATTTTAATCTCCATTTAAATGTGTAACCCCATTATACAACACACCTTTATTCAAGTCAATATGCAATTTTTAAAGAATTTGTTTTTTGCTCTTTAAAATAAAGCGGTTATATCAATGAATAGAAAATGTTTTGAATTAAAAAAGCGTTCTTAGTAAAGCTTGTTTGCTTTAATTAAGAACACTTTTTAAATTATGATCTAGCGTTTAATTTAATTCCAGGGCCCATGCTTGATGCAACAGAAACATTTTTGATGTATTGTCCTTTTGCAGCAGCTGGCTTAGATTTAATTATTGCAGTCATTAAGGCTTCGTAGTTTTCTAAAAGTTTTTCTTTTCCAAAACTAACTTTTCCTATAACAACATGGATGTTGTTTGTTTTGTCTAGTCTATATTCAACTTTACCTGCTTTAACGTCTTGAATTGCTTTAGCAACGTCCATAGTAACTGTACCGCTTTTTGGGTTTGGCATTAAACCTTTAGGTCCCAATACTCTAGCGATTCTACCAACAACGCCCATCATATCTGGGGTTGTAATACAAACGTCAAAATCTAACCAGTTTTCAGATTGAATTTTAGAAACAATTTCTTCTGCACCAACAAAGTCTGCGCCTGCAGCAGCAGCCTCGTCAGCCTTATCTCCACGAGCAATAACTAAAACTTTAACAGTTTTACCTGTTCCGTGAGGAAGAACAACAACACCTCTAACTTGTTGATCGGCATTACGTCCGTCTACACCAAGTCTTACGTGTAATTCAACAGTTTCATCAAATTTAGCTTTTGCAGTTGAAGCAACAAGATCTAAACCTTCTTCTACTTCATACAATTTTGTGCTATCTATTTGACTAGCAATAGAGGTATATCTTTTACCTTTTTTCATAAATCCTCCTGTGGTTTTAACAAACTATATAAAATAGTTCTCCCACTATTCTTCTACAACTACTCCCATTGATTTGCAAGTGCCAATAATCATTGTCATTGCTTGGTCAATTGATGAAGCATTTAAATCAGGCATTTTTGTTTCTGCAATTTGCTTGATTTGTTCCATTGTAATTTTTCCGACTTTTGTTTTGTTTGGCTTGCCTGAACCAGCGTCAATTCCCAATGCCTTTTTAACTAGCACTGCTGCTGGTGGAGTTTTAAGCACAAACTCGAATGATCTGTCTTGATAAATTGTTATCACAACAGGAATAATAAGGCCTGCTTGAGCCGCAGTCTTATCATTAAACTCTTTGGTAAATGCTGCAATGTTAATTCCGTGTGGTCCTAAAACTGAACCAACTGGAGGTCCCGGTGTAGCTTTACCTGCTGGCAATTGCAATTTAACAATTGCGTTAATTTTTCTTACAGCCATGTAAATTCCTCCTTTGTGGTTATTGCGAAATGTGTGTAAGCAACATTTCTCCCACTATATATATTTAAACAAGCAAATGCTTGGTTAAACCAAATTTTAACAGTTTAATGTGATGTTTGCACAAAATACTAATCGTTAATTTTTCTTAGTTGAGAATAGTCTAAATCTACAACTGTTTCTCTTCCAAACATTTCTACCTTAACTTTTGCTCTAGATTGATCTTTTTCAACAAACACAGAAACAACTTCTCCAATCATAGTGTTAAGTGGACCTTCTACAATTTCCACCCTGTCGCCTTCGGCAAGATCAAATTCTACTTTAATTTTTTCTAGTCTTAAACGTTGAACTTCTTCTGGCATAAGATCTAGTGGTCTACCTTTAGGGCCAGTAAAACCAGTAATTCCTCTGGTTCTAGTAACATTATGCCAAATGTCATCACCATATATCATTTTAACTAATAAATAACCTGGCATAACTTTGCGTTGAACAAGTGTTTTTTTGCCATTTTTTTCTTCAATAACATCTTCCATAGGAATAACAACATCAAAAATTCTATTTGTTAAACCATAGTTTAATGCCATTTGTTCTAAATTTTCTTTTGCAATGTTTTCATAACCAGAGTATGTATGTAAAACATACCACTTTGCATTTTCCATATTTTCGTTTTCCATACTGCCTCCTTTTGCTTACGGTTGAATTAAGTTAAACAAGAAATATAACAATTGGTCTATTCCCATAACAACAATTAAAAACACAAGAGTTACCGACAAAACAACTGCTGTTTGTTTTAAAACCTTACCAAAAGGTGTCCAAGAAACTTTTTTTAGTTCTCCAAAAGTTGCCTTAATTTTAGAAGGTTTTTTAGCCTTAGCTTTTTGTTTTTTGTTTTTATCTTTCTGTTCATCCACAACCGTTTCTTCTAATGTTGAAACTTCTTGGTTTGTTGTTTCTTCAACCGTTTCTGTATTTTCAGATTGCTCTGTAACTTCGTCATCTAAAAATGCCATTGCTTTCTCCTTGTTTAATTATTAATTAAATTAATTACTTAGTTTCTTTGTGAAGTGTGTGTTTGTTGCAACGAGGACAATATTTTTTAATTTCAATTCTGTCTGGGTTTGTTTTTTTATTTTTTGATGTTGCATAACTTCTTTCTTGACATTCTGTACATGCAAGAGTTATGTGTGTTCTACTTGGATTTGCCATTTTATTTTCTCCTTAAAAAATAGCGCCATCAAGGGTGCTTATGGCGCTATTATATCACACAGTTTAGCGCTTGTCAACGGTATTTTAAAAAATAACAAATAATATATACCTTTTTTACTTCTCATATTAAGTTTATTAAATAATAATACCCCACAAAACTTATTCTGCTCGGATTATATTTTTTTGTTTATTATAAACTAATTATCTAACTCATTAACAACTCTTTCTATTACAAAAAAACAAGCACCCTCATTTTTAAAAGTGCTTGATTTTATCATATTATCACAAATCTAATTTATGTTAGTTTAAAATTCCTGATATTCTTCTATATTAAGGGCAAAATTAAAGTTTAACGATAGTTCTTCCATAACCTTCCTTTCTAAATTAAATGTAATTTTTAAAATTTGAGTTTCTCCTGGTTCAATTTTTGTGTAACTATCAAAATTTACTGTTACAATGCCATTTCCTAAAACATCTTCTACCTTAATATCATCTTCGCTCGCCTGATTTGGTTTTTGACCTATTCCATTATAAAAGTAGGCGCCTAAGTTTTTTGTTGATTTATTTTTTATTGCAATTTTAAGTTCAGCTGGTGGTGCAGAATCATATTTGTTAACACCTTGCAAATTTAATTCAACTGGAGAACTTAAATTCCATGTAACCCCATTTAATGTTTCTGACGAAAAATCTGCAGAGGAAGAATCTCCTATATAACCCGACAATTCAACCAAATTAGATGCAGAAAATGTAATGGATCCATAAACTGAGTTTTTTGTTGGAATAGCGGCATATACACCAACTCCAACAATTCCCACACACAAAATTAGAATTACTAAACTTGTATATAATTTTAATTTGTTCATTTTCCCTCTCTTAAAACAAAAAGTTTCTGTAATCATCCTTTGTTTTATGTTACCATAATATTAACTTTTAATGCAAATAATATATGTCAAAAAAACAATTATTTATATTGTTTAGTTTATTTTTTGTGTTCTTTTTATCTTAAAAATAAAATAACCCCAAAAAATTAAAACAAGCTATCATAAATGATTGTTGCTTTGTTAATTTCTAGTGTTGGTGTTTTTTGGTACGGGCGAAAATACTGTTTCAAACAGGCAAGTAAACTTGCGGTTATAAATATTTCCTACAAAATAAAAAACCATCGCCATTTAAAATAATGCATTTGTTTCACAAATACACTTTTGCTATTCACAAAAGCGATGATCCTTTGGTACGAGCGGAAATCTCGTCTTAAACCTACAAATAAATTTGCGTTTAGACGATATTTCATACTACATAAAAAAGGCTTGCGGTTGCAAGCCTTACCTAAGCTAATGATTTTTATTTAATGTTAACATCATCTCTTATACGTTTTTTTATTTCTGGTATTTGTGAATTAAATTCTTCTCTATTATTTTCAGCCAATAGTTCTCGTTCTCCATCATTATGCACTTAATAAGCATAAACCCGCCAAATAAAATCATTTTTTATTATATATTAATTTTAAACAATTTTATCCGTTATTTCACATTGTGCGTACATTAAAGTAAGTTGAGTTATGTACTTATCAAAATATGACCTAATTGAAAGATTCTCTTGATCGGCTTTTGTTGTTGCAATTTTTTTAAACAACCTATTTACATATGTTTTTGTTCTTTCATTTTCGTTTCTTTTAGTTGTTTGTTGTTCTGCTAAGAGTTTTTCACAAAGTTCACCCTTCATACCAATTAACACTGCACAAATTTGCCTTGCTTTAGCATAAATTGTTTCTGTATTTTTTAAACTTTTAGTATTAACACTTTTTCTGCCATAAACTGCATTTTGATAATAAGCTAATAAGTTTGTTGTTATTGCAGACAGATTAACTCCAACCTGCTTCCCTCCAATACTTTTAAATCTATGCGAATTTAAGGCGTCGTTTATTTTTATGCTTTTTGCAGTTAAAAGTTTTATAATTTGTTCATCTATTATTTCTAAAATTTGCTTTTTAGAAACCAATCTTTTTGGAAGTATCTCTTGAGTGCTAATGTCTTCGTTATTAACTGTTTCTTGTTTCTTTGTTTCTACAACATTAGATAAAATATCAACCAAATTTTGCTGTAATGTTCTTTTTGTTAGCTCTTGTTGTTCTTGGTCTTGTAATTCATTCTCATTGTTTTCTGTATTATTAAGATTGGCATTTAATCTTTCTAATTCTTGTTGTGAAGGGGCTAAAAGTCTTTGTGCCTGAGCCATTTTGTCTAACCATGGCTTAGGCAACACTTTTTCTTTTTTCGCTTCTAAAAGTGGAACATTATTTATATTGAGAACACTGTTTACTATTTTTGATCTTTCCCCTTGCATTCTCTTTTGTTTTTCGTTTAATGCTGTTATTAATTTTTTAATTAATTCTGACGAAGCTTCTCCATCATTAGCACCACTTGTTAATAATTTTTGGTTCAACAAATCTATTAATTTTTGTTGCTGTGTTTTTTGTTCTGCTTGGATTGTTTTTTGGCTTGCTTCTGTAAGCAATGGGACATTTAAAATGCTTACCAATTTTTGTATAACCTCGTTTTTTTGTTCCTCATCACTATTATTCTGTATTTTTTTAATTAAAACATCTCTTAATTTTTCAATTAATTCTTGCTGGTTCTCGGTTTCTGAATTATCGTGCACAACTTCTTCTGCCTCACCAACATAAATAACTTGATTGCCCGCAAGAGCTTCTAAATATTTGTTAATATTAGATTCTTTTGCCAAAATAAAGGCTTCTTTAATAGATGTGGGTTCAGATGAAAAGCTAAAACCATTTTTTACCAATTTTTCAGCAACATCCTGCGAGCTTAACCCCATGCTTTCGCATAATTCAGAAGCGGCTCTTACCCCCAAAAGAGTAATTAATTTTAATTGCTGTGAATTGAATTGCATTTTATTAATAACATTAGCAAATTGTAATGATAGGCATTTTTCTGTTTTTAAATTTGCAGATTCGTCACCAAAATCATGAACCCTACACATTAACATATTTGCAAAAAGCCTGCTTGCAAATAGCAACTCTTTAGAAAGTTTTGGCATTTGCTGCTTTTTTAAATTTTTTAAAACAGAATTAACACCTGCACCCAAAAGACTATCATAAATTTTTATGGTTTTCTCTATGTGTGTTGGCCTGTACCCAGAAGCCATTTTTTTAGCAAGCGTAATTTTTCCTGAAAAAATTGGTTCCTTTTGTTGCTCTTTTTTTAACAATTTTAAGGCAATGTTTTTTACTTTTAAAATTGCTTTTTGAATTATGCCGTTTTTTGTTCTTACATAGCCATTTGCATAATCTCCAGCAACAGTCACTCCCAATTTATTATTTAATAATTGTGTAAATTCATTAAATTTGTTATCTGTTGCTTGTGTATTTTTAAAGGCTGAAAAACCAAAAGCATAATCATCAACAAGTGGATATCTTAATGTGTTTTTTGTTGCAAGCTCTTGTAATGCAAAAGAAGAAAATTTTGATGCCCCATTTTGATCCACAAAAAGAGGATAAATTTTAGAGGCAACTGTATTTGGTTCATATTCTTCATTTTGCCACCAGCCGTTTTTATTGTTTGCCTGAAGACTTTCAAATCTTGGACTAAGGGCAAAAAATTGAGCCTGAAGCCTATTAGATATTTGAGAATAATCATAGTTACCATTAGCCAAATTATCAAATAACATATTCACTGCATTTTTTTGACTTTTAACCAATGAATTTATTTCTTGTTGTGCCTCTGTTGTAAGCATTGTTAAAATATTTTGTTTTTGCATATACACTCCAAAGTTTTAATTTTTTTGATATTATAGCATATGCAAATTTAACTTTCAATAGTAAATTCAATTTTTTTATTTGATAATTTTTTAACGCCATAATATAAAATTAATTAAACTTTTAATATACCCATACTTCTTTCTTACTCAATTGACAAAGCCACTTAATAAAAGCAAAACCCCAAAATGGAATTTTGCTTTTTATAAATATTTGGTTATAATTTTCCAAGTTTTTTAATATACTCACCGGCTGTAACTTGAACGGTTGTTCTGTTTGTAGGGCTGGTAATTAAAAATGCTTGACCAACACCAGCTGTAACAATACTATTTTGCTCTTGCTGGTTAATTTCGCCCGATTTTCTATAAAGCTCAACCAAGTCATTAAGGTCTGAAGGAGCAAGCGAGAATATCATTGAGTATTGACTGGCGTTAATAACTGCAGTAGATTGTCTAGCTATTTCCTCCGAGCCAACAAAGTCTTTAATGTTTTGGGTAATAACAATTTGCATACCACCATATTTACGAATTCTTTTTGCCATTTGAGCCATAAAGTCCAACGCAATTGGGTAGTTTGGATTAATAAACATATGCGCCTCATCTACCGCAACAATAACCTTACGATTAAGCTTATATTTTGCATTAAAGTCTTTATTTTTAATAATCTCATTCATTAAGTACTTAAATATAATTAACATTTGTGCATTTGCAATAACTTGGTTGTTATTAGCAAGCAAACTTTGGAAGTTAAATGAAATAAAGTTTTCTTTTGTTTCTAGGGTTGTAGGGCCATTCCACAACTTACTGTTACGTCCACCCTTTGCAAACTTTTTAACATAGTTTTCAACAACCATAAGGTTTGTTTTAACATACTCATTTTTTTCTGTTCCAATTTTTTCCACAATTAAATCATATAAGTCGTCAAAAATTGGGAATTCTTCTGCTTTCATGTTTGTAAAATCAGAATTATCTGTAATTCCTTTTTTTCTGTAAACATCTGCAACACAAGAGTTTAAAATTTCAAATGCGTCACTTGAAATACCTTCCAAAATTACTCTAAAGAATTGTTCCAAGAACTGTAAGTGCTGAGCAAACGTATCCGACGTGTCAATCTCTTCAACCTCTTCATTTATCTCTCTTCCTTCTTGCTGCGCCTCAAATTTTTCTTGTTCTATTTCTTCTAAACTCTTTTGAGATTTTTTTATTTGCGCAACTAAAGAATCATCTTTTAATGTTGTAAACACGTGAAATGGATTAATAATACCCATTGCTGATGAACCAACATCAATTACTTTACCATGTAAATTAAGAGCTAAATCTGTATACTCATTTTCTGGGTCCAAAATAAATACTTTTGTGTTATCGGCAGCAAAATTTGCAAGCAATGTTTTTGTTGCGTAAGATTTACCAGAACCAGACTTTCCTATAACCATCATGTTACTGTTAACACGTTCCCTATCACGTTTAAAGAAATCCACAAACACAGGGAATTCATTATCGCCCAAATAAAAACCATCAGGATCTTGAAGTGCTGATGAAATAAATGGAAACATTGCCGCAATGGTAGATGTTGGAATGCCTCTTTTGGCTTCTTTACAAGAATTTCTCATAGAAATATTAGAACTAACAAATGCGTCAACCTGACGACCAAACATCTCTGAATATTTAAAACCTTCTTGTTTTAAAATTGCTCTAACATCCTTTCTTGCAGGTTCTTCACATGTTATGTACACACTTGTTTCAAATAATTGCTGGTTATTATTTTTTAATTGAACCAATAATTGTTGAAGCGTTTCTAAGTGCGTTTGATTCTCTATTTGTCTAGAAGATGAACCACCACGCATAAGTTTACTTTCCATCTCCATAATGGCCTTATCAATAGCCTTTTCAGATTCATATTTTGGTTGAGGTTTAAACTTTGTTATTACTTTAGTACGATCTAGCAAATAAAACGATGCAGCCCATGCATTTCCCACAACTATAGGATAATCTGTAATTGCAAAATGTCTATATGGTTTTTCATCTATAATTGTTCTTGATGCCTGAAACTTAATATTTTTTGGAGCACACCATTTATAGTACTCTGTCATTGGTATTGTTTCTAATTCCCTTTCATCAAACTCTTTTCCAAAGTTTGCTCTTAAAAAAATTAATAATTCTTTACCTGTAACAAGTTTTGAATTTATTGGTGTAACAGCACTTTGAAGAGTTGATATAATACCATTTATTGTGGTTTCTAAAGTTTCTCTATCTTTATCGCAAACAACAATATAAAAATAGTCTTTATAAATTTTGTCCTGCCTATTCATTCTTTCCATTGTGGCAACACGTTCTTCAAAAACTCCAGACCTTATTTCTACCTCTTCTAATGACATTTCCCCTTCACTTTGAAGATCCATGAGTTTATTGTATTTTTTGTCCTCATTATACACATAGTTATCTAAAACCATTGCCTTATTTATTTTTATGATGCTGGCAGTTTGATCATTTGCAATTCTGGTTAACGCTTTTGTAACACTATCTATAACCAAACTTTGTCTATCAGCATTTAAAAGGCCAAAAACAATTGGACTCACTTCTATAACTTGTGCATAATATTCGCCAAAATCTATAAATCTGTCTTGATATAAACCAACAAATGGAATAATTCTATTCATAGGAAGTGCCTTTTTTGCATCTTCACTTGAATATTTTTTCGTTTGAGCTAAAAATCTAAATAAATAACCCAATGTTTGATAAAGCCTTGTTTCATCTCCAGTTTTACAAAAATAAAATACCAAAGCAAAACCTATCCATATAAATGCAACTATTTCGCTATATAAAAAGTTGGCAGAAAAAAATGCAATAATACCAACAACGCATATTGCAGCAAAAACAACATCCGATACAGTAACACCCTTAAAAAGCTCTGTTTTTAATTTTGTTGTTCTTGGAATAATGTGCATAAATGCCCTCCATAATTATTTTTTTACTATTATAAAAATATATTCTATATATTTAAAATACAATATTTAACAAAAAAAATCAAAATATATTAAGCGTTTTTTAATTATTTCTTTATACAAACAGCCCTTGGCTCCTTATATTCATTACATGCAATCAAACATCTAGTCCCATGCAAAATCTCAAAAAAAAATGCCCCCTTTTCTAAAGGACATTTTTTATTATAAAATTATTCTTTATTAAACTAATTCAACGATTGCAAGTTCTGCAGCGTCGCCACGTCTTGCTCCCACTTTAATAACTCTTGTATATCCACCAGCAGTGCCTAATTCTTTAGCTCTATCTGCATATTTTGGAGCATATACGTTAAATATTTTTTCGATTAAAGCGTGATTAACACCCTCTGTTCTTGCTTTAAAGTTTGCAAGAGATTCTTTTGCTTCTCTTTGCTCTTCTAAATCATATAAGAATGCCATCATTTTTCTTCTTGCATTTAGTTTTTTAACACCATCATTAACAACTTCTTTTTCAACTTTTTTACCATCAATTGTTACAGTTTTTGTAACTTTAACATTGTCTTCATATGAATTAATAGCAAGAGTTAAAATTTTCTCTGCTTTAGAAGCAACTGCTTTAGCTTTAGCAACAGTTGTTTCAAGTTTTCCATACCAAAGAAGGTAACTAACTTGATTTCTAAGAACCGCCAATCTTTCTTTACTTGGTCTACCTAATTTAGCGTTAGCCATTGTTTTCTCCTTTTATTCTTCGTCATCACGCAAGCCCAAGCCATAAGCTTGAAGTTTTGCAACAACTTCTTCTATAGATTTTAATCCAAGGTTTCTAACCTTTAACATATCGCCTTTTGATTTTTTAATTAAATCATCAACAGTGTTGATATTTGCTCTCTTTAAGCAGTTATAAGACCTAACAGAAAGGTCCATTTCTTCAATAGGCATTTCTAAAACTTTAACTTGTTCATCTTCTTCACGAGATACCATAATTTGCATATCGCTCATATTTTCGCAAAGTTCAATAAATAAGTTAACGTGTTCATTCATAATTTTACCAGCAAGGCTCACGATTTCTCTTGCAGTAATTGTGCCATTTGTCTCAACTTCTAATGTTAATTTATCAAAGTCTATGCTTTGACCAACACGAGTACTCTCTACTGCATAATTTGCCTTTTTAACTGGTGAGAATAAACTGTCCATTGCAATATAGTCAACAGAAGGAACTTTTTCTTTGTTTATATTGTTTGGAACATAACCTCTACCGCGACCAATTAAAACTTCAAGTTCTAAGTCTGCGTCGTCGTCACAAGTACAGATGTGAAGATCTGGATTTAAAATTTCAACGTCACTATTTGGAGCAAAATCGCTAGCCTTAACTTCGCCTGCTCCTTTCTTTGTTAAATATAGAGAAGTTGTAAAATCTCTCTCTAAATTTTCTGTTTTTACTGCAAGATATTTTAAGTTTAGAATAATATCAACAACATCTTCACTAACTCCGTTTACAGTTGAGAATTCATGCATAACACCATTAATTCTAATTGCAATTGGAGCAGCCCCAGGAAGTGCAGATAAAAGAACTCTTCTCATGCAGTTTCCAAGAGTGATACCGTTGCCCTTTTCTAAAGGCTCAACAATAAATCTTGCGTATGAACCGCCTTCGGTTTCTTCACATGTAATTCTAGGTTTTTCCATTTCCATCATATACAAATTCCTCCTATTACTATCTTGAATACAACTCAATAATTAAGTGTTCTTTAATGTCTAAATCAACATCTTCTCTAGTTGGTAATGCTAATACTTTACCGCTTAAAGATTCTGTATTAAATTCTAACCATTTTGGCATAACAATTTTCATGTCTTTAAGTTGTTTAAATTGTTCAAGCTCTTTTTTGTTTTCTTTAACAGCAACAACATCGCCTGCTTTAACTAGGAATGATGGAGTTTTAACTGTTCTGCCATTAACAGTTATTTGGCAGTGGTTAACAATTTGGCGACATTCTTTTCTAGAAGCACCAATACCCATTCTATAAACAACGTTATCTAATCTTCTTTCAATTAATGAAAGCATGTTTTCACCAGTAACGCCATTCATTCTTTCTGCTTCATCGTAGTACATGCGGAATTGTTTTTCTTGAATTCCATAATATTTTTTAACTTTTTGTTTTTCTCTTAATTGTGTGCCATATTCTGTAACTTTTTTACGGCCTGTTCCGTGTTGTCCAGGAGCAACAGGTCTTCTTTCCATAGCACATTTTTTTGTTGTACATCTTTCGCCTTTAAGGAAAAGTTTGCATCCTTCACGGCGACACTCTCTACAATCTGGTCCAATTCTTCTTGCCATTTTATTTCTCCTTTATTAAACTCTTCTAACTTTAGGTGGACGGCAACCGTTGTGAGCAATTGGTGAAACATCTTTAATTAATGTAACATCAATTCCCATTGTTTGAAGTGAACGAATTGCAGCCTCTCTGCCATTGCCTGGGCCTTTAACATAAACTTCAACAGATTTAATACCGTTATCTATTGCGACTTTTGCTGCATCTTCAACAGATTGTTGAGCTGCAAATGGAGTGCTTTTTTTATTGCCTCTTAAACCAAATTTACCAGATGATGCCCAAGAAATAGCATTTCCTTGCATATCTGTAAAAGTTACTAATGTGTTATTAAAAGAGCTTTTAATGTGAACTTGACCTTTGTCTATATTTTTAGATACTCTTTTCTTTTTTGATTTTTTTACATCAGCCATTTTTATTTTTCTCCTTATGCCTTACCTTTCTTTGAGCTTCCGCTTACGACTTTTTTCTTGCCTTTTCTTGTTCTGCAGTTATTTCTTGTGTTTTGACCACGAACAGGAAGGTTTTTGCGGTGACGCAAACCTCTGTAAGAGCCTATTTCTGTTAATCTTTTAATGTTCATAGAAACTTCTTTACGAAGATCACCTTCTACAATAAGATTGTGTTCGATGTAGTTTCTAAGTTTTGCCACGTCGTTTTCATCTAAATCTTTAACGCGTGTGTCTGGATTAATTCCAGTTTCTGCTAAAACTTTGTTTGCAGTTTCACGGCCAATACCATAAATATATGTTAAGCCGATTTCAATTCTTTTTTCTCTGGGTAAATCAACACCAGCGATTCTTGCCATATTTTATTTTCCTCCAAAAATTTTTGTTTGTGATGTATATATACTCGCCTAGCGAAAGTGCTACTTTAAGCACCAGCCGCTCGCTAATGCGTTATTTTCAAATTTAGTTTGTTGCCATATGCTAGCAAAATCTCAATTAACCTTGAGTTTGTTTGTGAGATTTATCTTTAGAGCATATAACCATAACCTTTCCATTACGTTTGATAACTTTACATTTATCACACATTGGTTTTACTGATGGTCTTACTTTCATAAATTTCTCCTTTCTTTGTCTTGTGGGTTTACCCCAAGATGATTTTTAACAATTTTAGTTTTTTGCACGCCAAGTAATTCTTCCTTTGGTAAGGTCGTATGGACTCATTTCTATTTTTACTTTATCTCCCTCAAGGATTTTAATATAGTGAATTCTTAATTTCCCTGAAAGATACGCAGTTATTGTGTGTCCATTTGACAATTTAACTAAAAATGCGGTGTTTGGTAAAACTTCTTCTACCACGCCTTCAAATTCAATTACATCTTCCTTTGACATACACTCTCCTAATTTTTGTTTTTGAAAAATTTTAAAGTTTTTTGCACTTCGGCATTTTGCAAATAAGTGCCTAGTGTAATTTTTTTTGCAATTTGTTCTGCAAAATATTTTGTTTTTGCAACATGAATTTGTTTTTTCTTTTTTGGTTTTGTTATTGGCTTAAGTTTTCCATCAATTAAGTAAACAATGTTTTCGCTTACTAAACTTACAATGTACCACTCTCCAATATCATGACCACATAACGAAACAACAACGTCACCTATTTTCATTTTTACTCCTCTATAAGCGTTGTTATTTCAACGCCATTTGGTGTAACAATAACAGTATTTTCATAATGGGCAGATGGTTTGCCATCCTGTGTTATAATACCCCAGCCGTCGGTATCCACAAATACATGTCTTTGTCCCATATTAATCATAGGCTCTATTGCAAGGCACATACCCTCTTTTATGCGTACTCCTTGGTTTGGCATTCCATAGTTAGGAACTTCTGGTGCCTCATGCATCTTTTTACCAATGCCATGGCCAACTAGTTCTCTCACAACCGAAAAACCATTTTTTTCTGCATGCTGTTGAATAGCATAAGAAAGTTCTCCAAGTTTTGCTCCAACCGTTAATTTTTTAATACCTTCAAAAAAACATTGTTCGGTAACTTCTACAAGCTTTTGCTTTTCGGCAGAAATTTTACCAACAGCAAACGTTCTTGCGGCGTCTCCATTGTAGCCATTAATAATGACTCCAACGTCTATGCTAATTATGTCACCCTCTTTTAAAATAACGTGCTGAGAAGGTATTCCGTGCACAACAACTGAGTTAACAGAAGCACAAATACTGGCTGGAAAACCGTCATAATTTAAGAAAGACGGAATTGCACCGTTATCTATTATATACTTTTTTATTAATTTGTCAAGTTCTAATGTGGAAATATTTGGTTTTATTAAAGATTTAGCGTAATTTAATGCCCTTCCTGTAATTTTTCCAGCAAGTCTCATACCCTCATAATCTTTTTCCGATTTACAAATCATTATATATTTCCTCTTTTTTTAGTATTTTTTCAAAATTCTTTCTAAATTTAAATACATTGTTTCAAGATCTGATGAGTTATCTAATAACTCTAATATCTGCTTGTTAAAATAAAAGTTTTTAATTGGTTCTATATTACCATAAAAAATTTCTAGTCTTTTATTTATAGCATCAGGATAATCATCATCCCTTTGAACTAAAGTTTCATTACAAATCTCACAAGTTTTTTGTGTGTATGTGAGAGTGTTGTAATTTTTTTTACATTTTGGACAACTTCTTCTTGCTGTTAATCTTTTAAGTAATGTATCTTTAGGTGCATCCACTAAAATAGTTAAGTCCACCTTTATTAGTTCGTCCAATTTTTGGGCTTGTAATAATGTTCTAGGAAATCCGTCTAAAATACAATTTGTGTTATTTTTTAAATGTTCTTTCAAAATTGCAAACACATACTCATCCGGCAATAAAATACCCTTATTAATATAAGATGCAATTAATTTTCCCAAGTCTGTTTGTTTGCTTATTTCTTCTCTAAACAGTTCCCCAGTAGAAATATGTTTAAAATTGTGTTCTTTTACTAAATAGTCCGCAACCATGCCTTTTCCGGCACCCTGTGGCCCAAGTAAAACAATATTCATTTATATCTCCCTTCATTCACAATAAACGGTGCAAAATAAATTTTGCACCATTTTTGTAAATATTAATTTAAAAATCCCTTATAATTTCTTGTTAACATTTGAGCTTCTAGTTGTTTTTCGAACTCTAATGCCACAGAAACAACAATCATCATTCCTGTCGCACTAAAAGCACCGGTAAGTCCACTGCTTAATCCGCCTCCAACCAAGTTAAATATTACTGATGGTACAAGGGCAATAAATGCTAAGAATATTGCACCAAACAAAGTTATTCTCTTAGATATTTTTGACAAATAATCCTTTGTTTCTCTGCCTGGCCTTACACCATTAATAAATCCACCGCCTTGTTGGATATTTTTGCTTATATCTTCTGGCCTAAAACTAATTTGCGCATAAAAGTATGAAAAGAATAAAATTAATACAGCCATTAAAACAATATATAATATTGTATCTGCGCCTAAAATTTTATTAAATCCATCCATTGAGTCTGGCCAAAAAATGCTAATTAACATAGAAGGGAACGAAAGTATTGCTCCTGCAAAAATGATTGGCATAACACCAGAACCATTTACTTTGACAGGTATGAAGTTACTTTGACCACCATATGTTTTTCTGCCCTTTATTTGTTTTGCATACTGAACTGGAATTTTTCTTTCTGATCCATCAACAAAAACAATAAGCGCAAAAACCAAAACAACAGCCAAAATAAACAATAACAAATTCCACAAATAATCTATATTTCCAGCAAAAATATTTGTGAATGAACTTAAAATTGCTGTTCCTGCAGATGATAAAATACCAACAAAAATCAATAATGATAAGCCATTACCTATTCCGTTTTGAGTAATTCTTTCACCCAACCAAACAGTAAACATAGCGCCAGCAACCAATACTGTAATAATAAATATACCAGTAAACCACTCCATTCGCGCAGGTAAAAAGTTGGCTTGAAACAAATCGCTGCTACCTATTGTCATAGTAACACCAATTGCTTGTGCTATTGCAAGAATTAATGCAGTTATTCTCATATACCTATTAATTCTTTTTTTACCATCTTCTCCAGATTTAGCAATTTCATCAAGTTTTGGAAATGCAACTTGTAAAAGTTGAATTATAATTGATGCGTTAATATATGGTCCAACACCAAGAGCTAAAATTGATGCGTTAGATAACGCTCCACCACTAATGGTACTAATAAGCCCTAAAAAGCCATTATCTCCTGTTTGAGTTTTGAACACTTCAGAATTAATTCCAGGAATTGGCAACCAACAACCAACGCGATAAATAAGTAAAAGAAGTAGCGTAATAATTATTTTACGCCTTACTTCTTTTATTTTAAATGCATTTATTATTGTTTTAAACATTAAATTACCTCAGTTTTTCCACCGACTTTTTCTATTTTCTCAACTGCAGATTTTGTAAATTTTGCAGCTTTAATAGTTAATGGTTTTGTTAATTCACCATCGCCTAAAACCTTTAGACCATATGGCATAATCTTTCCAATAACTCTTTGTTCATATAAAAGTTCTTGTGTAATAACTGAATTAGCGTCAAACGCTTCTAAATCGCCAACATTAACTGTAGCGTATTGTTTTTTAAAGTTATAGTTGTTAAATCCACGAATTGGAACTTTACGGATTAAAGGTAGTTGTCCACCTTCAAATCCTGGGCGAACTCCGCCACCGCTACGAGCATTTTGACCTTTGTGACCTTTACCGCTTGTTTTGCCTAAGCCACTGCCAATGCCTCTACCAACTCTAAATGATATTCTATTAGAAATTTTTGCTGGAGAAAGTGTTTGTATATCCATTTTTTCCTCCTATATTTCTTCTACCTTAACAAGGTGTTTAACATGGAAAAGTGATCCACGAATAGACGCATTGTCAGGGAAGATTTTTGTTTGATTTAATTTTGTAAAGCCTAATGCTTCGATGATTTTTGTTTGATTTTTATTGTAACCAATTTTGCTTTTAACATAAGTTACTTTTAGTTGTTTTTCAGCCATGTGGTGCCTCCTATATCTCTTCTGCAGGTAAACCACGTCTTCTTGCGATTTCTTCGCGAGTTCTAAGTGATTTTAAACCGTTTAGAGTTGCTTTAACTAGGTTAATTTTGTTAGAAGAACCATGACGTTTTGTAACAATGTCTTTAATGCCAGCAAGATCAATAATTGAACGTGCAGCACCACCAGCAATAACTCCGGTACCTTCTTTAGCTGGAATTAGGTGAACTGAAGAAGCGCCAAATTTTCCAGTGATTTCGTGAGGGATTGTTGTTCCTCTTGTTGCAATTTTAATTAAATTGCGTTTAGCAGCTGCAGTTGCTTTATCTATAGCTGATGGAACTTCGCCAGCTTTTCCGCTACCAATTCCTACAGAGCCTTTACGGTCTCCAACAACAACTGTTGCGCTAAATCTCATTGTACGACCACCTTTAACAACTTTAGTTACACGACGAACGGCAACTAAAACTTTATCAAAGCCGTCGTCTTCACGACGTCTATCTTCTTTTTGAGGTCTTGGTCTGTCTTTTTTAATTTTTTCTACTTCTGCCATAATTCCTCCTAAAACTCTAAGCCTGCACTTCTAGCACCGTCCGCAAGAGCTTGAACACGTCCTGTATATATATATCCACCACGGTCAAACACAACATTTTTGATGCCTTTTTCTACAGCAAGTTTTCCGACTTTTTCTCCAACAAGTTTTGCTTGTTCTGTTTTTGATTTGTTTGCTATTTCTAAGTCTTTATCTGCAGAAGAAGCAGCAACTAATGTAATTCCTTTAACGTCATCAATAATTTGTGCATAAATGCTTGCATTACTTCTATAAACGCAAAGTCTTGGACACTCAGTTGTTCCTGAAAGGTTTTTTCTAACACGTTTGTGTCTTTTAACTCTGTCTATGTTTTTATCTCTTTTACTAAACATTTACTTATCTCCTACTTCTTGCCTTTTGCAGCAGTTTTTCCGACTTTTCTTATAACAACTTCATCTGAATAGTGAACGCCGTAACCATGATATGGTTCAACTCTTCTTAAATCTCTAACATTTGAAGCGAACTGTCCAACTTGTTCTTTGTTTGCACCAAAAACTTTAATTTCTAGAGCAGATGGACACTCAACTTTTAGCCCTTTTTCTATAGGCATTTCAATATCATGAGAATAACCTAAGTTAAGTACTAATGTATCGCCTTTAACACTTGCTTTATAACCAATACCTGCAATGATTAATGTTTTTGTAAAGCCTTCGCTTACACCCTTAACCATATTTGCAATTAATGCTCTATATAAACCGTGTTTAGCTTTTGTTTTATTTTCATCGTTTGCTCTTGTAAGTGCGATTTTGCCATCAGCAATGTTTACAGTTATTAATTTATCTACCTCTTGAGTAAGTTCTCCTAGAGGTCCTTTAACTGTTACAACGCCATCGTTGATAGAAGCAGTTACATTTGCAGGAACGATAATTTCTTTTCTACCTATTCTTGACATAATCTCCTCCTACCAAACAAATGCTAGCACTTCGCCACCAACTCCGGCAGCGCGAGCTTGTTTGTCTGTTAATATACCTTTATTTGTTGAAACGATTGCAATTCCAAGGCCAGATATAACTTGTGGAAGTTTATCTTTTTCAGCATAAACTCTAAGACCTGGTTTAGAAATTCTTTTAATTCCTTGAATAACGCCATCGCCGTTTTCATCATATTTTAAAGTTATGATAATGTTTTTGTGTTTTCCGTCTTGAACTTCTTCACAATTAGAAATGTAACCTTCTTTTAAAAGAATGTTAGCTATTGTTAATTTTTCTTTAGATGCAGGAACGCTTACGCTCGCAAGCTTAGCAGTTAAACCATTACGAATACGAGTTAGCATATCTGCAATTGGATCTGTAAATACCATTTATGTTTCCTCCTACCAACTAGATTTTTTAACACCAGGGATTTCGCCCTTAGATGCTAATTCTCTAAAACAAATTCTGCATATTCCGTATTTTCTAAGAACTGCGTGTGGACGACCACAAAGAGTGCAACGAGTATATTCACGGGTTGTGAATTTTTGCTTTCTTTGTTGTTTTGCTTTTAATGATGTTTTTGCCATTGTTTATCCCACCTTATCTTCTAAAAGGAATGCCTAAAGCACTAAGTAGTGCCTTTGCTTCTTCGTCCGACTTTGCACTTGTAACGAATACTATATCTAAACCTCTTACTTT
>JAZSMW010000038.1:0-16495 GCA_045536095.1 Clostridia bacterium | reverse complement strand
CCAAATTCTTCTTCTAACATTTTAACTAATTCGTTAATTTCAACAACTGTTTTTGTTTTAATTTCTTCAACAATTTCTTTTAATTCCATTTTAATATTCTCCTTAAATTTGTTTTATTATTCGCCTTTTTTCTCTGCAATTGCATTAAGAGCAATAGCAACAGAACGTACTGGGCTTTGTAACATATATAAAAGTTTTGAAATAAGCACTTCTTTTGATGGTATTTTTGCAAGCTCATTAACCATTGCGGCGTCTATTCTTGCGCCGTTTAACATGCCACATTTAATTTGCATTTTTTTAGAATCTTCTGCCACTTTAACCAAAATTCTTGGTGCGCTAACTTCGTCTTTATTGCCAAAAGCAATAGCTGTTGTGCCTTCTAGAACGTCGTTATATCCAGTGTAGCCTAATTCTTCTAATGCTTTTAAAAGTAATCTGTTTTTGTACACTTTATATTCTACGCCAGCTTCTCTAAGCTCTTTACGCATTTTAGTGTCTTCCTCAACAGTTAAACCACGGTAATCCACAAAAGTAAGTGATATTGCAGATTGAATTTTATTTTTAATTTCTTCTACAAGTACTTTTTTTGCTTCTAAATTTGCACTCACTTTTTTTGCCTCCTTATTATTTATAGTTTGTATATTGGTAAAACTAAAAATGCCCTTCTTACCGAGAAAAGTAAGAAAGGCATAAAATAACCAATATCTTAAACTTTTACCTCGGCAAGCACAAAACTGTTTACGGGCAAATTTTGCCCACTTGCTGTCTTTGATAAAAAGGCATATTAAATTTTACGTAAGTGAGTTTACCACTATTTTTTTTGTTTGTCAAGCACTAATATTTATATTTTATAAAATAACACCAAAAAATTTAAACAAGTTAAATTTTAATCATTCATAAATGAATGCTTTCTTTGTTAATCACAAAGTTGGTGTTGTTTTGGTACGGGCGGCAATCGTGTTCTTTGTAAATAAATTTCCAAAACACGATTGTTCCTTCTACATAAAATAACTCAAAAAATTTAAACAACCAAATTTATTTCATAAACCAGCATATTGCATTTATATTGACATTTATTATTATATGATGTAAAATACCAAAAATGGTCACAAAATATATTGACGGCAATATGGGGGAAAAATGTATCAACTAAACTTAAAGGGTTATGGAGTAACCGAAAAAAATTTAACAGAATTTAACCAAATTTTGCAAGAATTTTATTTACGAGCTCTTAAAAGCGACGAAAATCTTGCTCCATTTTTAGAAACTTATAAAAACATTTGCGAAAACGCAAAAGATAGTTCTAAATTTGTAATATTAAACAGCTATCTTCGTGACATTATTCAATCTGGCTCAAATAACAAATATAACCCAACTCTTGTTAAAAAGGCTTGCAAGGCCATAAATGCAGTATACGATTACAACCCTCAAATTTTTAATCAAGCATGTTGTGGTGGAAAACAAAACTTTTCATATTATGTTTGTCTTTGCTTGGCATATTGTTATGCACCAAACAAAATTCAAAGAGATTTAATTCGCACCGAAATGCACCAAACACTTATAGAAATGGACAAATACAGTAGAGTGGGTCTTTGCTCAGATTATTATATTGATACTATGTAGATATTAAAAAAGAATTAGAATAAAATTCTAATTCTTTTTTTTATTATGGCTGAACTGGTGTTGTTGGTGCTGGCGATGCAACAAACGCAGCTGCAAGTGTTTGAGTTGCAATATCCACAGTTGTGTCTAATAGTGTTAAAGTTACTTCATAAGTAACCGATTTTGCATCTGTTGTGTCTAGCGTAACACTTGACCATGTTGTTCCTGCGCCATTTGTTGTGTAGGCAATATTTAAGTTGCTGTCGCCCGCAAATAGTCCAGCAGTTGGCGCTGTAACGCTAACCGATTTACCACCAGTGTTGGTGCATTTTATTGTGTAGGTAATAGTTTTTCCGGCTTCTCCCTGGTTTGTTACAAAACTAATGCTACCAAGGTTTACGCTTTCGTCATCAACCGCACCCTCAATTTCGGTTTGGTGAGAACCTGTTGTTGCCGTTGTTAAACTACCGCCCTGTACCGACCATTCCCATAACACCTCAACATCTTGAGAGGTAAATGTTACGGTAGAATTAATGGTTAATGTTGAACTGGTTGCGGCATAAACTCCAAAAGCTAGCAATGCCACCGACAAACAAAGTGCCGAAATTGTTGTAATAAGCTTAACACTTTTTTTCATTTTTTACTCCTTTTAATTTTTTTGTTCACATTAATATGTTTTGTAAACCAATTAAAATTATGTAAAATATTTTAATTTTTAAAAAAAATCAAAAAAGTGGTTGACAACTTTTTTATATAATGCTATTATATGCAAGTAAATTCGTGGGGGTTTAGCTCAGCTGGCTAGAGCGCCTGCCTTGCAAGCAGGAGGTCATCGGTTCGATTCCGTTAACCTCCACCAAATAATCTCGAGAGGTTTTTCTCTCGAGTTTTTTATTGTTGAAATATCGAGTAAACATGCGTTTGTGGATATTCCTTTCTGCACAAAAAAACAGACATAAGTTATGTCTGTTTTTTATTTACTCATCATCTTCTATGTCTTTTAATATTATTTCACCGCGCTTAATTCTTTTTTTCTGAGCCCTTTTTCTTTTACGTTTTGCTATTTTTAAACGGAAAGTAGCCTCTGCATTTTTTACTTTTTCAAACACAATGTCGCTTAATTTTGGCATATAAGAATGTAGTGGAATTGAAATACCTATTATTAAAGCTAAAATTAAAAATACCTTCCACGAGAATACTCCAACCCCAAAAAATGGACCTAAAACTACAAACCCAACAAACAAGCAAAAACCAGAAATGCCTACGCAAACAGCCCTTAAAGCGTTAAATGGCTTACACAAATAAAGCAAATTAATAAACCCGGTTAAAGTTAACACAAGAGTGCTTAACGCCTGTAATTCCTCTGCATTTATAATGTTTATAAACCCACACAAAATTACAATAAGCATGTTAAACAAAATTAATAGTCCATTTGGCAATGCCCTTTTTAATACCTCCGGAATAAAATCTCCGGTAATTAAACTTGAATTTGGCTGAATTGCCAAAATTACTGACGGCAAGCCAATTACAAACATTTCTATTGGCAATAATTGACTTGGACTAAACGGATAAGGTGTTAACGTTATTATTGTTATAAACGAAAGAAGTATTGTAAACACCGTTTTCATTAAAAACAATGTGCTAGAGCGTTGAACATTATTAATAACCTGCCTACCCTCTTTAACAACCGAAGGAAGTGAACTAAATTTGCTATCTAGCAAAACAATATTAGAAAGATTACGAGCCACCTCACTACCATCTGCCATTGCAATTGAGCAATCCGATTCTTTTAATGCAAGAGTATCATTTACCCCGTCACCAGTCATTGCAACAACGTCACCATGTTTTTTAAGAGTTTTTACTATAACATGTTTTTGTTCTGGGCTAACCCTGCCAAAAACAGTAAATTCGTCAGCAATTTTTTCCACTTCGGTTAAGCTTAAGCCTTCTAGGCTAATGCAGGCATCGGCATTTTCAACACCAACCCGTTTTGCAATATTTGCAACCGTGTATGGATTATCGCCAGAAATTATTTTTATTTTTACACCATTTTCTTTAAACCATTTTATTGTGTCAATTGCGTCTTCTCTAATATGGTCTTCCATAACAATTAATGCAAGTGGTTCCATATAATATGGCAATTCGTCTTTATCGGGCACCAAACTCTGTGGCGAATATGCAAGCATTAAAACTCGCTTACCCTCGTTTTGTTTTTGTTGTATTAAACTTTCATATTTTTGATCTAATGCACCAACGTGTAAAAATTCGGGTGCACCAAAAGCAAAAGTTCCAAGCCCCTCAAAAGTTGTTGCAGTAAATTTTCTGGCGCTAGAAAACTCTATATTTTGAGTTGCATAAAAATCGTTAGCCTTTTTGTAAAAAAGCAACATTGCATTAGATGTTTGATTGTTAGACGCCTGAACATTTAATATGTTTGCAATAATTTGATCATTGCCAATTCCGTCTAATAGTTTTAAATTAACATGCTCACAAACCCTAAGTGTGCCATCGGTTATTGTTCCCGTTTTGTCTAAACATAAAACATTACTTCTGGCTAGCATCTCTATGCTGTAAATATCTTGAACTAATGTCTTTTTTCGACCAAGTTTAATAACGCCAAGTGAAAGAGCAATTGTTATTAGCAAAAACATTCCCGCAGGAACCATTCCAGTAATTGACCCGCATGTTTTTGCAACGGCCATATTAATGTTTTTTCCATATGCAAAAAAGTTGTTTACCAACATTAACGCACCAATAGGAATAATAATAATTCCAATATACTTCACCAAATGGTTTATATCTTTAAACAAATTAGATGTTGGGCTTTTAAATTTTTTTGCCTGCATGGCAACCGACTGAATATAACTTTCTTTGCCAATTTTATTAACCTTTGCAATACATCCACCTGAAATTATAAAACTACCAGCATATAAAACGTCTCCTGCTTGTTTTTTTACACCTTGCGACTCACCCGTTAACAAACTTTCGTTAACCTCTACCTTTCCTTCTTTTAAAATGCAGTCTACAGGTATTTGGTTGCCGGTTGAAAGTTTAATTATATCATCTAAACAAAGCCTATTTGTTGCAATTCTTTCTTCTTGCCCACATCTTATTGTTTTAATTTTGGGCGCTGTTACATACGATAATTTTTCTACCGTGCGCTTTGCCTTTACTTCTTGAATAACAGCAAGGGCTGTGTTACAAATTATAACAATAATAAAAAGCAAATCCGAAAAAGCCCCAACCGCAACAAGCGCAACAAAAACAATTAACCAAATTAGGTTAAAAAATGTACAAACATTATCTATTAAAATTTTTAAGTACGACTTTCCAGAATTTTGTTTTGTGTTGTTAAACAGTTTGCTGGCATAACGCTCTTGAACCTGTTGCTTAGTTAACCCCACATTTATGTCTGGCTCATACCTTATAACTTCTACGTTTTTTCTTTTTTTCATAATTATATTTTACTACCCTTTTACAAATATTGTCAATAAAACAAAACAATTTAAAAAGTTCTTGCATTTTAAAAAAAAGTATGTTAGTATAATAAAGCAATAAAGCAAGCCCTCATGGTAAAGCGGCTAATACGTCGCCCTCTCACGGCGAAGTCAGCGGTTCGATTCCGCTTGAGGGTACCAAAATAAATAGCGTCGAACTTTCAACCTTTTTGAAAGTTTGCACTCATATAAAAAACCAACCGTTTGGTTGGTTTTTTAATCTCTACTCTTCTATTGTTTGAATTTCACAATTTGTTCCATTTGTTATAAAACCGCACGTAAAACCCAACGCCTTTGCTTTTTTTAATATGTCAATAAAACCAGGATAAAGAAAAACCTCTCCTCCTGAAAAATTAATTACATCTACAATTCCAACTAATTTTCATTATCACTCCCTAAGTTCTTTAATTTTTATAATGTCTATTCCATATTTTTTGTAAACAGAAGCAACATCCTCTGTGGTAACTTCTTCATTTCCATCCAAGTTTAGTTTTTTAACAAAATCTAAAATCTCATCATTGCTTTCGCCCTCAATTTCTATATATTCAGGAATTTTGGGCCATTTATCTATTACAATTTCTAAATTTTTGAACGTGTAAATGGTTCTAATATTTTCCTGATAATTTCTATACTCAAAGCCCAACTGTAAAAGAATATTGTTTGTCTCTTCAAAGTCCGACACCTCAATTTCCCACTCTTTGGTGCCATCTACCTTTGCCTTATTAACTATTTCCTTAATTGTAAGAGTTGTTTTTTCACCGTTTGTTCTTAATCTTATCCATTTGTTAGGGTTAACAGGATTTACATCGTATGTATATCTTTTTTGAAAAAAAGTACCATGACACACCGCCCCAAGCTCGTTGAGTTTGTTTTTTATATCGTCAACATTTATACTTAAAATTTTAACTTCTTTTTCTATTTTCATAAATCCTCCCCTTACAATATATTAAAGTATTAACTAAATAAAATCAAGTAATAAATTATTAACAATTTAACCACCTAATAAAATTTTATAAAAAATACTTGCGTTAAATCGGCTAATACGGCCACATCTAATATCTTTTCACAATATTTTTACCACATAAAAAACCATCGCAATTTTAAATGAATTTAAAATTATGCATTTGTTTCACAAATACACCTTTGCTATTCGCAAAAGCGATGGCCCTTTGGTACGGGCGGAAATACTGCTAAAATCTTGCGAATAAATTCGCCAATTTACGATATTTCCTACTACATAAAATAAAACCCCAAAATATAAAGACTTTAAATTTTTACACAAAAAAACAACCTCGATTTTCCGAGATTGTTTTGTTTTTTATTAGTCTTCTAATACAGTAACTGTTATTTCAACATTATATACTTTGTTAGCTTCTAGTGTTAAAGTATAGTCACCTTCTGTTAATGTTTTTTCTTCGCCATTAACAACTACTTTTGTTAAAGTTCCGTTGTAAATTAATTCGGAAGCTAAAACGCTTGATTCTTCAGAAACGTTGTATACATTATAACGATGTTCAGTTCCGTCATAATCTGAATTATAAACTTCAGTGTTTACTATAGCATAGCCTTCTGCGGGTTTTACTTTTACGTAAATTGTGCAGTCGTATGATGGACAAGTATCTTCTGCACCAACTTCTTGTGTGCATTCTTTATCCCAGTAAAAGCCTACAACATCTAGACCATGTTCATTTACTAAATCTTCTGTGTTTATAACTTCACCAAAACCGAACTCTCTACTACCAAAATATCTATTTACACCAACACCCTTAAATTCTACCTCAGTTATTCTATTTTCAATTGCACCTTCTTCGCCAGTTCCAGTGTAGCCCTCTATAGGAAGCGCAAGAGTTTCGTCAATGTTTTCAATTGTTGCACCATAAGCATAAGAAGTATTCATTTTTGTTTCAATATTTAAAACAATAAATTTTGTTTCATCTGAAACCATACCGCCAGTTAAATCTTTTGTTTTCATTGACACAGCAGTGGTTGCATCAATACCCATTGTTGCAGATTTAATACCATTGTCTGTAAAATTAACCACAAGGCTTGCTGTTACACTTATTTCGGCATCTTCAGGCATGTCCACTTGTTCTGCAGGAACAGACATTTCGTCTATTACAACTGTTGCAACAAAAGCATAGCCAGAATCTTTTTCTTCAAATTTTAAACTAATAGTAACGCCTTGTTCTGGAAGTTCACCAAACATAGCACCAGCCTCACCCATAAGAGTGCCTGTTAATTCATCAATGTTATCTTTAAAGTCTGCAAGAGCTTCATATTGTTTTAAACTGTCTATTAACCCAGAAATTTCAGAACCTTCTCCCAATAACTCATTGGCATCTAAAACATATGTATTAAGAGCATATTTGTCATCTACTTTAGAAGCGAGTTTTACTTCTGGACCATAACCCAACTCTGCCTTATACAAATAGTTAGTGTAAACATCGCCAGATTTTGTTGTTCTGTTTAACGATTTAACAATATCATATTTTTCTGTTTCAAAATTATATGATAAATTTTGAACATAACCGGTTCCATCTGTTTTGTAAACATATTCTTGCCTACTACCCGTGCCACCGTCTCTTAGCATCTCACCCATCACGTCCTTTAGCCCTTCTATCGATGTTTCATCTAAACCAGAGTTAGATGTGTCCATCTCCGCATTGTTAGCCATTAAGAATTCAACCGCGGCTGTTGTTGTTTGTGTTGTGTCAACATCCACTTTTGCATTTGTTGCGTGAGTTCTTAAAACTGTATAAATTTCTGCCTCTGTTTTGCCTTGTGGTGTTTCTGGTTCGGTAGGGTCTGCAGGATCAGAAGGGGCACAACCAGCTACTGCAAAAAAGCAAAAGAACGCTAACATACATGCAAGAATTTTTTTGATTTTTTTAAACATAATTTTCTCCTTTTGTCTATTAAAGAGATTTTTGAAATAATAAAAATTTTCCTTTTTTCTCTTTAATACGAGTATACCCCCCCCCCCGGGTCTTGTCAAACAAATTGGAGCGTTTTTAATGTTTTTTTAATTCTATGAATTATAATTCATAAGGTTTTTTCTTTTCTCCAAGCAAATTAATTATGTATCCGTCTTTAACTTTGCACCACCATTTTTTGTTCTTAAGTAATTAAAATAGAAGATTTAAAAATTCATTGGTTTTCATAAAGACAAACAAGCAAACATAAGAATATTTATATGAAAGCTTTTATAATTAAAAAGAAATATCTTTATTTTTTTATTGCCATTGTGGGTGTTTTTTGCTTTGGCCTACTTGGCATTAATGCTTACAATGCAAGCTCACCAAAGGCAAAATATACTGTTGTAATTGACGCTGGGCATGGTGGCCTCGATGTCAAGTAAGAGACGGTTAAATTTTTTATATTTTACATCTAATAAAATGCAATCTAAATTTTAACAAGGATACACAAGAGTCTTGCTTTGTGTTATTTATTACACCATTAAAAAAACTTTCCATCAGCTGTTGTTTGGAAAGTTTTGATAAATTAATCAATTAACACGATGTTGTTCATTTAATAGAATATGGTTTTGTGTTGGTGTTGCTAGCCTATTAAATACATCCACCAATTCTTTTGTTCCGTCAGCAACTTCTGAATAAAAAATATCGAAATTACTATCTTGCCATAAATATGATAATTGTTCTAATTTTTTTTCAATATCTTGTAATTGTTCGTTTAAATAAGTTTTTGCATCATCTAAATCCTTATATACACGTTCTTGTGGTGCTTTTAATATTTTTTCTTCCATGAATTTACTAAGACTAAAATCTGCCTCTATTTTTTCTTCATGTAAATTTATTTCATCAAGAAACTCAATTCTATTTAAAAGTTTTTCATGTTCTGTTTTAAGTTTTGGTATGGATTCAAACATATACCCAAAAGTTGTAATTGCGGAACGAGAATGTTCTTTCATTTGTTCGTTGTATTTATAAAAATCGACATATCTTTTGGCCATAGAAACTATTGAAGTATACACCAAATCAAACAACTCCTCATATTGTATTAAAACTTCACGACTAGTTTTAGCAAACTCATAACAATCTCTTATATCAAAATCCGGTTCGAATTTTCTCAATTCTTTGCCTCCAAATATTATTTTAAAAAAAGTGTAACATATATTTTTTTTGATAGCAAGTATTTTTTTTCATATTTATTTAATAAAAAAAATAATATATATTATGAGAAAAACACTGTTTATTACATTAAGTAGAAAAAGCATTTTGGTTTGCATTGCAATAATGTTTCTGGTTGGTGTATTTTGCATGGCACCTAGTTTTATAGAATGTTTATCTCCAAAGAGCAAATATGTTGTTGTTATAGACGCTGGGCATGGCGGAATAGACGGAGGGTGCGAAGGACGAACAACTGGCATTACTGAGGCAAGTTTAAATTTAGAATATGCAAAATGTTTGCAAGAGATGATGCAAAATTTTGGGTTTGATGTGGTTATGACTAGAACTAATGAGTCTGGTTTATACAATCCTCTTGCATCCAACAAAAAGCGTGACGACATGAAAAAAAGAAGAGCAATTATACAAAACGCAAACGCAGATTTTGTAATATCACTACATATGAATAGTTACAATTCTACCGCACATGGCGCACAGGTTTTTTACGGCAAAGACGATGAGCCAAGTCAGTCCTTAGCATCCTCAATTCAAAAACACTTTTTGCAAAATTTGCAAGATGCTAGGCACGAAATAAAAGTCGGCGATTATTATATGTTAAATGAAATATCTTCTCCATCGGTTTTAGTTGAGTGTGGATATTTGTCTAACCCTAAAGAAGAGGCTCTTTTAATTACGGATGATTATAAAAACCAAGTGTGCTACAGCATTTTGTTGGGTGTTTTGGAATATTTAAGATAGATTAATGCTTTTTTTATAACAACTCTCATATTCCATTTGTTACCATGTTAAAACTTTACTCTACATAAACCCTTATTCTTACAATCGTTTAATTTTGTTTAAAAAAACCTATTAGAAAAACTAATAGGTTTACATTATTAAATTTTAGGAATAAACAATATTATAGGAGAAATAAATGACGCCACAGCCAAAACTATTCCCAACACAGCCATAATAAAATCCCAAATTGGATTGGCATTTGATTTTTCCCATTTAACTGTTTTTTTCTTTTTATTTGGTAAATTTGTTTCTAAATTCTCTTCTGCTGGCAACTTTCTTTTTTTTCTGTCAACCAAAACCCAAAAACCATGACTAAGTGCAACTAAAGACAAAATAAACAAATCTTTTGGCGTTTTTACTAAAGCCATAAAACCAATTATAACCAACAATATCAAGCCAAACAGAGCGCCTCCACTATTTACCTTAATTGCCCTAACCCCCAAAAAAATTAGAGTTGGCAATAATGCAGTTACAACCAATAGCAAAAACCTAAAAAATGGATATCGGCTCTTTTCATAATCTTCTCGCAGTTCAAAATATCTGTCCGATATGCTAAATAACCACGACAATATTTTCATAATTCCTCCTTAGAAATGATTCATATAACACTTTAAGCATAACACATTTTTTTAATTTTGCATAATCATTTACAAAATCGAATTTAAAATTTTATTTTTTAAATTAAGTTTTTACAAAACAAAACCCACTAGGTTTTCTAGTAGGTTTTAACTATTTATTTCTTTATTGTGTACAATAGACTACTAATAACAATCTCATTATCATCCCCAAAAACTTCATCAAGTGGTTTTGTGATTTTATTTTCAGGATTACCTATTTGGCTTAACTCAATGGTTTTATTACATTCGCCATCTAGCGTAAAAGTAGTCCAGTTTTTTACAAACATAAGTGGATGAGGATCGCCTCGATAAGTAGGATAAAATTCATCATTAGCACTACTTGTTGATTCAAACCTGATAATTTCCTCGCCATCCGATTTAATTATATAATCATATTGTAAACCATCTTTTACTTCTTCAACTTGATATGTTACTGCAGGCGTTCCCTCGCTATAATACAAAACAACCTCAGACAAATCTTCTGCAAAAGTTACATGCGGATTGAATGCCATATCAAAAAATTTGTTTTCTAATTTTTGAACAAATAATTCTTTGGCTTCTGCAAGCGTGGTTGGTTGAGCATTGTTTGGATAACTAATTGCGTTAGTTTCTAAACAAAATTCTAATAATTTGTTTCAATTTTTTCAATTTTTTTTAATTTCTTAGCCTTTAAAAATAAAATATAAAACCTACTAGATTTCTCTAATAGGTTTTAATTTTTTATGCTGCGCAAATAACTTCAATTAACTTATAACAGTTGTTATATTCAATATCTCCAATAATACAAGAGTAGTCAACTTTAACATAATGCCTATTTACACCATTTACCTCAATAGTAATTAGTTCTGCACTGTTACAAGTGTATTTTTGAGCAAGAATGTCGCCACTGCCACTAAAATTTTTCATATTAAATTCATAATCTAAGTTAAGTTGTTGTAGCTCTTCAAAAGTAAGCAACTCTTGTGGACTATATCTATATGCACTAAATTTAGTTATTGCGTTATTTTCGCAATCTGTGTCTCCATAAACATAATTATATTTACCCTCAATCGTATAAACAATGTTATAATCTGTTATGCGCTGTAAATCATCAATATAATTAAATGTTATATTATCTTTGGTATAGAAAGATTCTCTGTAAATGGTTAAATTAGTATAAACTGTGTAATTAACATTGTTTCGGCTATATGTAGCACAAATAGGAGCAACATAAATGTATTTTCCACTATCTTCTGTTCCCGCTTGGTCAATAGGTTCTGTTAACAACTCTTCAGAAACAGTTAAATATCCCTTTTCAGAAATGTAAATGTATCCATCAACATAATCCGTGCCATTCCATACCTTAATTAAATTACTATTAACTTGAACATCTCTGCCCGCATTAGCATTTACATAGGCATAATAACCACCCAAATTGTTTCTATCAACAATATCAACGTGAGCATCATTGGTTTTAATTAATGTATTTTCACTAAATTTAACAATAATTGATTTATAATATGGATTTGAATCTAAACGCCCCATTAATTTAATGTAGAATGGTTGTTGTTTGAAATTTTGAATGTCAAAATCCTCATCCACTGTTCCAGTATTGGTTGTAACAAGTTTGCCAATTGTATCTTCCATACCCACACCATCATAAGTATAAGGGCTATCCAAATATATATCTATAATGTGTCCTAAATAAGGATGTTCATAATAACCAGATCCGGTGCTAACTGTTAAATGGCTACCCGAAACAAAGAAGTCATCAAATGCGTAATTTGTGCCATATTTTTCGCCAGAACCAATTGAATATAATAAGTAAACATTCTTTTCATTGTTACCATTTTTAAAATATGTTTCGCGGGTTAGTGCATAAACATCATTAATTCCAGTGTTTGTAACCTTTGAAATTGGGTTGGCTCCGCAATAAAAGGTTAATAAATTTAGAGAACAACTAAACGTGCTACTATATCCAGAATGAGGTTTAAATTCATATGTAGGCTCCACTGCCCAATATTCGCCATCTTCAAAATGAAGCTTTATTCCTTCATCAAATTCGGTTGCACCAATTGTTGAACGAGTTCTTTGAGAGAAACTATAACTATATTTTTCTCTTTCACCTAAATATATCCAATAATAACCTGCCTCAACTTCAAAATCGTCAAAGAATGTATCTGTTACATCTTCTCTATCTTGTTGTTCTGCATCTTCTGTCTCTGAATATTCAACCTTTGTAAATACATCAAGATCGGTAAATGTTTTATAGATAGGCTCAACCAAAAGCGTATGCTCCATTTTGTAGTTGTTAGAAATAAGATTTAGTTCTAATTTTTTAGTTTTAACGTCGTAAGAAACAACTTCAAATTTACATTCATTGGCATCATTAGCAATTTGCTTTTCGGTGTTAAGAACAAAATCTGAAATTTGGAAGCTTGTTTGCGTGTTCCCCTTAATAGCCATAACTGTAGGCAATTCAAAGAAATCCTCTTCTTTGCCCTCTGTGATTTCTGCTTTTGTAATTACAAATTTTATATCTGAAATGGCTTCAGATTGAACATCAAAATTTTTTCCAAGTCCACCGGCTTCAATAACATAAGTGCCTACATTTTTGTAGTTATTGCCCCAGTTACTAAACTCTATTGTTTCTGTAACCCCATCAGCAATTGTAACCACCACTTTTGAATCCGCAGTAAATGTTTCACCACTATAAGACACTGTGCTGTTATCATTAAATTCTTCATTAATAAATAAATGCTGAGCATTAGCGGATGTTACAACAAAAGGAACAATTGAATATTTTTGTACCAATGCACTTACATTACTAGCAATTGTAGTTCCATTATTAGTCAACTCAAGTGAATTATAATATAAATATGAGTTATCTGTATCGTTACAAATTAAATTAACATGTGCATAATAATTGTCGCCAACATCTTTTGTGTCATCACTATAAAAAACATCGTCTATATATAAATATTGAATTTCTAAAACTCCATCTAAATTAGACTGACCATAAAATAAATGTGCTATTGTGCTGTTGGTTTCAACAAATTTTTCCAAACTTTCTCCAGTAAGTTCTGGACCTTGATTTCTACCATTATATGTAAGAGTTGAATTACTAAATTCTAAATCACCAAGCTCTATTTTATATTTATTAATAGTAAAATATTCATAAAAGGTTCCTTCAAAATTGTTAGAACTCATAAATGAACAACTTACATAAGCATTTTTGCTTGCAAAAATATTGTCGTAATATGTACAAGTATAATCACTGTTTGTTAAAAGCAAATCAACATCATTTTCAAACATTTCATTATCATTCACATCAAAGTAAAGTTCAATTGCCGGCGTTTTAGCATTTCCGTCAAATGTTAAACCTGTACTTCCTTCAAAAGATTTAATTCTAACCCTTGAATTTCTGCTTACTCTGTATGGACTAATTGTAAATTCAATAATTTTATTACCTGTATAGTTGCCCATACCTTTTATTACAAAACTTGCCTTTTCTGTGTTTGTTGACGCATATTTGTTATTCTTATATCCACCAACAAAACCATCTTCTTCATAATCGGCATCTAAAATATAATCTTCACCAAAAACCAAGTGCCTGTCTATATCATATTGATTGCTTCCCAAATAAACGCAAAATTTATTATTGTCATACAATTCATCAATTAACATCTCGGTATTGTCAAATTCGATATTGCTATCATATACTCCAAACCCCAATGTAGAGATATCAGCAGGATTAATTGTTACTGTTTTTGTTTTTGGCTCAAGTTGAGTATAACCGTTATCCATTACAAAATAAACTCTCATTTTGTATGTGCCAACATCAGTCATGCTAATGCTATCTTCCCACGTATTGCCATCATCTACAGAATACTGATATGTAACATAACTCACGCCTTCAAGGTTTGATTCAACATTATAATCTAGGTGTTCTTCATACGAACGGTCTACTCCATTGTAAGTAAGAGTTGAGTCTGAGAATTCTACACTTGCACTAGAGGACATTCCAATAATATCAAATGTTAAGAATTTGCCACCCGTATAATTCCCTAATCCCGTAATTGTAATGTTTCCGCCATCTTCACCAAGTGAATTGTAATTATTTTCACCATAAAAAACTGTGTAGTCAACGTCTTCTTCTAATGTTACATTTTTGTCATTCCAACTTAAGGTTATCTCGGGTGTAATTTGCTGTTGATCATTTTCCAAGGTATAACTGTCTTCTAACCCGACTACTTCAAAATCATTACCCTCTATACTTCTTTCATGAACATATACTTGGACTTCTGCTGTTTTCTCTTGATAAGTAAATATAAATTTACCGTTGTTAGTTAAACAATCAAAAGTTCCAGATGATGTCATTGTAACACCTTCGGTCACTTCTTCAGTGCTACTATCGGAATAATTTGCTGTTACCGCAAAATCACTCAATGCAAATTGTTCACTTAAATTGGGCTCGTAAACAACAGATGTTGAGTCTGGGTCAACCGCCACAACGCTTATGCTTGACAAAGTTTTTTCTGGATCTTTGCCACCACAAGCAGTTAAAATAATTCCACATGGAATTGTTAAGCATATTGCTAATAAAAAAGTTAGAATTTTCTTTCTCATAAACCCTCCTTTAATTTGCATATATCTTATATGATATTTTTATATTAGCACATTGTTTTTAATTTTGCATCTAATTTTTAAAGTTTTTCACTTTTTGTTGTTTAAAGTTTATTTAAAAATTATCGTTCCTTCTTCAAAGTTGCCTATGAAATATAGACTTAATAAGCCACATTTTTTAGCAATAACCCCTTTGCTGGCATTGTTTTTCCGGCGTTTTCTCTTTTTTGTTCAATTAAAATTTCTTTAATTTGATCTGGGCTTATTTTACCCCTGCCCACATCAACAAGGGTTCCAACAATAATGCGAACCATGTTATATAAAAAACCATTACCACAAATTTCAAACTCATATAAATTATTTGTTTGAGTTATGCTTAAAGAATATATTGTTCTAGTAAAGTCTGGAACCGATGTTCCGCTTGAGCAAAACGCTTTAAAATTATGCTCTCCAATTAAAAACTCCGCAGCCCTTAACATGTTTTGTAAATTTAACTCATATGGTACATACGCCGTTGTTAAATAGTCAAAAGGGCTTTCAATTTTGTCCACTTTTAACCTATATAAATATGTTTTTTTGTGGGCAGAAAAACGGGCGTGAAAGTTTTCATCTACCTCTTTTGCCCATAATATTTTAATATCTTCTGGCAATTTACTGTTTAGTGCAATTGGCAATTTTAACACTTGGCTAAACTTTGTTTTAAAACTGCAACACTGCTCCATGGCATGAACTCCCGCATCGGTTCTTCCGCTAGCAGATATTTCTATATTTTCACCAGTTACTTCTTTTAGAGCATTTTCTATTAATTCTTGAATTGCAAGGGCATTATCTTGCTTTTGCCACCCTGCATAATTAGTTCCTAAGTAACTCACACCCATTAACACATTTTTCATTAGTTGTTTTCCTTAATTTTTAAATTATTGTTTAATAAGAACTCATTAATTTTATAAAATATGTCACCTTTTTTATAATAGTGTTTGTCTTGCTTAGAAAAATGTTTAGAAACATCCGAACCATACTCGCTATAATACTCTTTTATAAGTTCATTATTTTTAATTTCTCCTGCTTTTTCATAAACAAGAGCGCCCTCATCATAATAAAGTTTTGCCTGCAAATCGCTTTCTAACTTATCACACTCTTTAGCGAAAATTGCCTCTGGCGTTTTTGCCTCATCAAACTCTTTTATTATATTAATATAAACATCCTTAGCCACAAAATCAGAAAAAACCCTTTTTACTGCATCTGTACCACT
>JAZSMW010000037.1:0-11433 GCA_045536095.1 Clostridia bacterium | reverse complement strand
GAGGAAATATTAACAGAAATACATTTAAATATTAACGAAATTTTAAATGAGAGTAATTTAAATAATAATAAAACTGTTTACGGAAAAAGTAATATTGATAAATATGTGTTAAATAAAATTTTGTGTTTGCCTATTTTTTTTAGTGTTTTACTAATTATATTTTATTTAACTTTTTTTTCAGTTGGAAAATTTTTTAGTACAGAACTTTCGCATTTTGTTAATGATGTTTTTGGCAATTGGTTTTTAAAAATTTTAGGTGGGCTTACAAATAATGTTGTAGTTATAGATTTTTTTAAAACGGCAATTATTGGAGGAGCTGGTGCAATTTTTTCATTTTTGCCTCAGGTAGTAATTTTATTTTTGTGTTTGGGTGTTTTAGAAGAGAGTGGATATTTAACTCGAGTGGCATTTAGTTTGGATGATATATTCGCAAAAGTTGGTCTCTCGGGCAGAGGGGTATATACTCTTTTAATGGGTTTTGGTTGTTCAACGTCTGCATGCATGACTGCTCGAACGATGGAAACAAAAAATGCACAAATAAAAACAGCCATGTTGGCACCATATATGAGTTGCACTGCAAAATTGCCTATATATTCTGTTGTTGGTTCTGCATTTTTTGGTGCAAACAATGTATTTGTTATTTTGGGTATATATTTGGTGGGTGTTTTTGTTGCGTTACTTTTAAGCGTGTTATTAGAGCAAACCATTTTAAAAAGTGGCAATCAAAGCTTTATTTTAGAGTTTCCTCCATATAGAAGAATTAGTTGTAAAAAACTTTGGGAACTTTTGGTCTTAAACACAAAACAATTTTTTGTTCGACTTGCAACACTTCTAATTTCTGTAAACATTATTATTTGGGTGCTTTCAAGTTTTTCGTTTAAATTTCAGTTTGTAAGCATTAATGGTGGCAGTAGTATAATTGAGTCTTTGGGAAAGATATTTGCTCCAATATTTAAACCTCTTGGTTTTGGAACATGGGGAGCAACTTCGGCTTTAATTGCTGGACTAATTGCAAAAGAAATAATTGTTTCAAGCATTGCAATGTTTAATGGAGTAAACATGAATGAGGGTGGAATGGGAGAAATTTCTAAAAGCCTGACAAATCCACTGAGCGCAGTATTTTTTACCCCAGCAAGCGCAATATCATTTATGATTTTTTGTTTGCTTTATTCACCTTGTTTTGCGAGTATGGCAGTTTTAAAACAAGAATGTGGTAAAAGATGGTTTGCAGTAGCATTGTGCACTCAATTTGTTGTAGCATATGTAATCAGTTTGTTTTTAAATTGTGCAACAAATGTAATAATAAATAAGGGCATATTAGCATTAGTTTTGTGTTTATTTATGGTGGCACTTGCAACACACGCATTGATTTTTATATTTAAAAAACAAAAAAGAAAAACCTGTAATGGATGTTTAAAATGTAAAAATAAAAAAAGTTAAAAACAAAAAAAGGAATTATAAAACTGACGTCGAATATAAATATTAAGATATTTTTTGAGGATATAACGAGTTGTCAGAAATAGAGTTTAAGTCGTGGCTTGGTGAGTTAAAATCAAGGTGCGACATTGTGTCTGTAATATCAAGATATTGTCATGTTGTACCTAAAGGCAGAAGCTATTGGACTTGCTGTCCTTTTCATATGGAAAAAACACCGTCATTTTGTATTTATGATGTAGAACAAACATTTCATTGTTATGGATGTAAAGAACATGGTGATGTTGTTAGGTTTGTAATGAAAATTGAGTCTTGCGACTTTATGCAAGCGGTAGAAATTTTGGCAAAAAGTGTGGGCATGGAGGTTCCAAATTTTTCAATAACAAATAATGAAGGTATTGAAAAACGCAAAAAAGATAAAGATTTAGTGTTAAAGGCGCTTGCAGATGCATGCCAACATTACAAAGATAATTTATATAAAGATATTGCAAAGCCAGCACAAGAATATATTAAAAAAAGAAAGCTTGGCAAAAAAGAACTCGACAACTTTGAACTTGGTTATTCTATAGATTATCAAGAGATGTATAAATATCTTACTTCGCTGGGGCACACCGATCAAACATTGCAACAGGCAGGTCTTATTGAAAAAAGCGAAAAGGGCACTTTTTATGATCCATTTGCGTTTAGGTTGGTTTTTCCAATTTATAACATATATAACGAATGTGTGGGGTTTTCGGCAAGAATTTTAACCAATGACAAAACAAAAGCAAAATACAGAAATTCAACAAACACAGTAGTGTTTGACAAAAGTAAAACAGTTTTTGGTTTAAATTTAGTTAGACGGCAAAAACAAAAAGAGGCTGTGGGCAACATAATTATTGTAGAAGGGCAAATGGATGTAATTGCTATGCATAAAGCAGGTTTTACAAATTCAGTTGCATGTTTGGGAACTGCATTTACAGAACATCATGCAAAGCAATTAAAATTAATTTCTAATAATGCGGTTGTTTGTTTAGACGGCGACAGTGCGGGTCAAAATGCAGCATTTAAAATTGTGGACGTTTTAGCGGATTGTGGATTTAATGTCAAGGTAGTTAAAATTCCAAATGGTGGTGATCCGGACGAATATATAAATCAGCATGGGGCACCAGAGATGCAAAAATTAATTGATAATGCATCCGATTACATAGATTTTAAAATAGATCATCTTGCTGAAGGAGTCGATTTTACTAAATCAGATCAAAAGGCAAAGTTTTTAAGAGAAACGCTATCTGAATTAAAAAAATTGGGGACTCAGTCGGAACAACAAATATATTTAAAGCACATAAAAAATTTAAGCGGTGTTCCTATAGATGTGTTGCGCCAAGATTTATATTTAAAAGAACTAAGCAACAAAAATCAAGATGCAGGTGAAACACAAAACATGCAAAATATAGAGGATGGAACCAATAAAGCAATTAAGTTTTTATTGGCGTCAATGTTATATAAAAAAGATTATATTAAAAACGTAAATTTACTGCCATATTTAAAAAACAATACATATGTAAAACTATATAATTTAATTAAAGAAAAAACTCAAAATGGAGAAACCTTTACAATTAGTTCTCTTTATGATGAATTTGATTTTGATGCAGAACCTAATTTGGTGGATATAGTAAACTATAATTTTGAACAAAATGGCAATAATAAAAAATATTACGAAGAGTGCTTGTGGAAAATTATAGAAAAAAATTTAAAAATTCAGCAGGCAGAGTTAAACGAAAAGTTTTCAAAAAGTAAAGATGTTCAAGAACGTAAGCAAATTTTATTACAAATTTCAATAATTACAAAAAAACTAAAGAATAAGGAGATGGAGGAATAGTGATTAAAGAAAAAATAGAGCAAGAATATAAAAAACTTTTAGAAATTGCAACAAGAAAAGGGTCAATTAACGAGGATGACATAACCTATAAGTTAATGAAATATGAAGCAACGGCGGATGAAATTAACGAGGTAATTGAACTATTTGAGCAAAATGGTGTTAGAATAATAAAATCTCAAACAGCCGACATCTCTAAAGAGGATTTTGCAGAGCTAGTTGCAAGTGTGAGTGTTGACGATCCAGTAAAAATGTATTTAAAAGATATTGGAAAAGTTCCACTACTTTCACCAGAAGAAGAATTAGACCTTGCTAAACGTGCACAAGAGGGTGACGAGTATGCAAAAGCAAAACTTTCTGAAGCAAACTTAAGATTGGTTGTTAGCATAGCAAAAAGATATTCTGGCAGAACTAACATGCAGTTTTTAGATTTAATTCAAGAAGGTAACATAGGTTTAATTAAGGCGGTAGAAAAATTTGATCCAACAAAAGGTTTTAGATTTTCAACCTATGCAACATGGTGGATTCGTCAATCTATAACTCGTGCCATGGCAGATCAAGCAAGAACAATAAGAATTCCAGTTCATATGGTAGAAACAATTCATAAATTAACAAGAGTAAAAAGACAACTATTGCAAGAGTTAGGAAGAGATCCAACTATTGCAGAAATTGCAGTTGCTATGGAAATAACCGAAGAAAAGGTTGCAGAAATTCAAAAAATTGCACAAGATCCAATAAGTCTAGAAAACCCTGTTGGCGAAGAGGAAGATTCTAAAATTGCAGACTTTATTGAAGACGAAACAATAAAATCACCAGCAGAGGTTGCGGCACAAAACCTTTTAAGAGAACAACTTTTGGCTGTTATAGAAACCCTTACTCCAAGAGAACAAAAGGTTATTCGTTTAAGATATGGACTAGATGATTCTCATCCAAGAACTCTAGAAGAAGTAGGAAGAGAATTTAACGTTACTCGTGAGAGAATTCGTCAAATAGAAGCAAAGGCATTGCGTAAATTAAGAAACCCAACAAGAAGCAAAAAACTAATTGGCTTCATGGAAGACTAACCACACAAACTGGAGGAAATATGGATTTAAAGAAAATTTTAGAATATCAAAAAAAAGATTCTGAACTTATAAAACTAGAAAGAACATTAACTTCTAGCGAGAATAAAAAAACATACACACAAATGGTTGCGGTAGTTAAGGACACTCAAAATCAAAGTTCTGCATTAGAGGCTCAGGCAGGAGCCATAATAAAAAGCTATGAAGCTCTTAAGAAAACAATGGCAGATAATCTAAAATCTGCAGGAACCGTAGCAGGCAAAAATATTGAAGCGATGAGTGTTGAGGATGTAAAAAACATAGAAAAATTGGCGGGTGTTATTTCTAAAAACTTGCAAATATTAGAAAAAAAACTTTTAGCCGAAGCTGAAAAGGTAAGAAATGTTTTATCATCTTTTGAACAAACCAAAAAGAAATATAATTCTGCAAAAGAAAAATATAACAAACACAAAGAGCTTTACGAACAAGAAGAACAAAAAGTTAAACCTTTAGCAGAAGAAAAGGCAAAAGAATTAAAAAAATTAGAAGATTCGATAGATGACAAAATACTTTCAAAATATAAACAAAAAAGACAAGATAAAATTTATCCAGTTTATGTTCCTTGTATAGAAAAAGCATGTGGGGGTTGCCGAATGGAGCTTCCTTCTGCAAGCTTGTCTATTCTTAAAAAAGAAGGCGTTTTAGAGTGTGAACATTGCAGAAGAATAATTTATAGTCAAGATTAATTAAAAAAAATGCAAACATCAAAAGATGTTTGCATTTTTTTAAGTGATATGTTTTATATGTATATATAAAGTAAAATAAATATTAGCTTTTTTGCCCTAATTATATTTGGAGTATTTTATTTTTCGTGATAAAATATTAAAAAACAGATAATTTTGATATATTTTCACACAATACTTAAAGGAGATTAAAGTGAAAAGAGTAAAAAAAGTAAAGGTTTTAATATCTTTTATTCTCATATGTTTAGTTTCGTTAGGATTAATGTTTACTTTTGTGCCGGTGGGCGCAAAAGTATATGCACAAGGGCAAGAAGAGGGCTTGGAATATATGCCGATCCGCAGTTTGTCCGAGATCACTAACAGTGTGGGCAAATATAAACTAGATGGTGATATAACCATAACATCAGGAAAAATAGCCGATGAGTTTTGTGGGGAGTTAGAGGGTAATGGTTATTCATTTATTGTACAAAGTTTAAATGGCCCAATTTTTGATAAAATAGGTGCGGGGGCAATAATAAAAAACCTATCAATTAAAAGCAATTCAGAAGAGAGTGCGGTTACATTTACTTGTGGAACAAATGATGCAAACTTTGGCGGAGTGTTGGCAAAAGAAATTGTTGGTGCACAAATAAGTAATGTACAAGTGTTAAGGTGTCAAGTTGATATTAAAGATGATGTTTTGCAAAACTCGTTAAACGTTGGCGTTTTGGCTGGTAAAATTTCGGAGTCTAAAATTTCTCAAGTACAAATAAAAAATGCCGTTATAAAAACATTTGAAGATGAATTAGTGTCAGGAAGTGAAGATTATTTGTCTAGCAACTCAAATATAGGGTTTATTGCAGGCTCTGTTACTAGCTCGGAAATAACTAACTGTTTATTAGAAAATGTAGAAATGAGTTATAAATTTTCAAATGTTGTAAGTCCTGAATTAAATTTTGGTGGCATGGCTGGTATGGCAGAAAATTCAACATTTGCAAACAATATTATTAATTTATATCAAGGAAATGAACTCGCTGTTATCCCAACAATTGTGTTAAGTTCTGGTTACAGCGAAACAATTTATTTTGGTGGCTTAATAGGTAAACTTTTGTTTGGAGAAAAAACAAAAATATATAATAATGTTGTTTTATTACATTTACAATCTTTTTATTGTGATAATTCATTAACATTAATTGCTGGTTCAGTGGTTGGAAATTTATTTTATGAACCGGATGAGCCATATATTAAAGGTTTTTTAACAAATTATGATTCAAATTATTTTGGTACTCTAGCAATTCATGATTATGCATTATTAAGGACTCAACCATATGAGAATATTAGTTGTGGGCTATTAAGGAATAATGAAAATTGGTATTCAGAAAGACCGTGGAACTTTGAAACTGTTTGGACAGGGTTAAATAATGCAAAAAGTCCTTCTCTTCAAACATTTTTAACTTATAATGTGTATTTTGATGAAGAGGATAGCAAAAATTCATTAACATTGGAGGTCCCTCCTCAAGATGATGTTGTAGATTCGGCATTTACAAATCAAAATGCGTTTCCGGATTTTGAAGAGGATGCTGTTAATCAGTTAACACATATTAAATTTGGAGAAACAGTTAAACTAAAGGTTGCAATAAAGGAAAGTAATTTTTATAAAAATTTCTTTCTTGTATCTAAGTTAATTATTAATGATATAGAGGCATATGATAATTTAACGCAAAAAAGTGCAGAGGGGTTTAATATCACCTGCGAAATAGATGAAGATGGTAACTATGTTTACACTCTTAATAACTTTAATGCAAATTTGTCAGGGAATTACTTTGTTAAGTTAATGTCAAAAACTTATTACTTAAATGTTAAAGTTTTAGACCTAAGTACAGAAGAGGGTGTGCCAAACATTCCTGGCGCGTTTAAGACAAATAGAAACACTAATGCTGTAAATCAACAAGTTATAAGTTTTTCATACGGAGACGAATACATAATAAACACAAGTGTTACAAACATGGACTATTCAGATAAAGCATATTGGTATATATTTAAAAATGATAGTAAAAATGCATTGGGAGAACTCGAAACATTTAATAATTCAGAAAATTATGAAATTGCCAATTTGCACTCTAATACAATGGGTTGGCGGTTTACAGAAAAACCATCAGAAAACAAATTGTTAAATCCGGACCCAGATGATGCATCTAATTCAAAAACGTATTTTAATATTCAAGACTATAAAGAAGTAGAGTTAGAAGATAAAACTATAACATCTAATTACGAGTTAATTATTGTATATGTAAAACAGGTAAAACAAGTAAAAATTGTATTAAAATACGAAGGAGACAAGGGAGAACAAATAAAAACACAAGTTGCTACACTTTTAATAAATAATAAATCGGATAGGCTTACATGGAATGAAGAAGAAGGAGTGTACTATGCAAAAGTTCCTTTTTATGAGGGAGAAGAAACAACATACACAATAAAAATTGATGAAATGCAATCTGGAATGCAATTTTTGGAGTGGAGCTATGGAAACGTAAAACTTGGTGATGTTGTTGGTGAACTTTATGCAGGAGAGTTTGTAGTTTCTGACGATGATGATTCGCTAGAAATATATTGCATATTTGTAAACAATTTGGGAGGAGCAAGATCAAACTTATTGTGGTTATGGATAACTCTTTCGGCTATTGGGGTGATACTTCTTGCAGTTGTTATAATCCTTATAATAAAACGAAAAAGAGGGACTGGCGGAAAATCATATAAAAAATATTATTATTAAAAAACGGCATTGCCGTTTTTTTTGTAGTAGGAAATATTTCTTTTACAAGAGAATTTATTCAAATGTGGTATCCGTCCGTACAAAAAAACACCAACACTAGCGATTAGCAATGAAGAATTCATTTATGAATGTTTAAAATTTAACTTATTTAAATTAATTGCTTTTATTATTAGATATAATATATAATATTAATAATTGATTTAGTTGAGGAGTTAATGGAAATACATAGTAAATACAGTAAATCTAGCTGTGCAAAGACATATTTAAGTGCTTTATTTTTGCCACAAATTTTAGGCATAATTGCAATAATGCTGTTATCAGTATTTTTTAAGGATGCAGAGCAAATGGAACAGTCCTATGTTTATATAATTACAAGCTTGTGCATCGCTCAAATTGCTTTTTTATTAATATATTGGCATATGAGTAAAAAACATAAAACAAGTAAGGCTTATGTAAATAATATAAAAATGAATATTAAGCCATTAAACATTTTTATTTGCATTGTTATTTCAATAATAGCTATAGTGGGGCTTACTCTTTTTGTGGGGCTTTTTGATATATTGTTTCAAAAAATTGGGTATAAACCACAAGAGCAAATACTTAATTGCACCAATTTTGGTAATTTTATATTATTGGTTATAACAAGTGCAATTTTGCCAGCAATTGCCGAAGAACTAGTGTTTAGGGACATTATTTTTAATGGGCTTAAAAGCAAGGGGTTTGTGTTTGCCGGTGTTATTTCTTCTATTATGTTCATGACTGTTCACTTAAATCTTGGAAGTTTAATTTATCCATTAATTATGGGTTTTGTGTTTGCTTATGTCTTGCATAAGTCGGGGTGTATTATATATACGATGATCATACATTTTTGTAATAATTTTTTTGTACTTTTAATACAATATTTGAATAATGTAGCAGAATTAAATTTATTTTATATGCCTGAATTATCCATATTAAAAGTGTTGTTAATAATATTATTAGCGGTCTTTTCTGTTGCAACTATTATTGTTTTAATAAATTCAAGTTTTAAGTCAAAACAAATAAACAATGAGACGCAAAGTAAAGAAAATACAGAAGTTACTGCATTTGAAAAAGCGGAAGATAAAAAAGTATATTATTCATTGGCAATTGGAATTGTCTTTTGGCTTTTGGTGGTTTGTTTAAATTTTGTGTAGGAGATATATGAAAAAGCGAAGTTTATTTTTTGATACAAGTTTAATATATTTTATTGTAATTATAGCATTTGTGGTGTTAAGAATTTTTACTAGTTTAGTTAGCGTGGGAACTACTGTTTCATCTCTTTTATCGGTTATTATACAAGTTGGAATAATGTTTTTATTACCATTGGTTTTATATAAGTTTTTAAGAAAAAAAACAACAGTCCAAATGTTAAAAGAATTTAATGTTAAAAAAATTAATGCAAAGGCGGTGCTTTGGGCAATTGCTCTGGGTGTTGTGGTATATTTTTTAAATTTGGCAGTTGCTTCGTTTTTTAGCGTATTTATAACAATAGCCGGTTACGATCCAAGCTTTGGAATGGCAAGCACAGCAAATGGAACATATCCTTTAATTAATTTTTTGGGTGACTTAGTGTTAACAGCGTTGCTTCCTGGATTCTGTGAGGAATTTTGCCATAGAGGATTGCTTTTAAATGGATATAAACAGTTAGGTCCTAAAAAAACAATTATTTTAATTGGAATTATTTTTGGACTTATGCATTTAAACATAGAACAATTTTTTTATGCTAGTATAATTGGAATGTTTTTAACTCTTTTAGTTTATATAACAGGCTCTATAATTCCATCTATGATTGTTCATTTTTTGAATAATGCAATTGGCCTTTATATGACATTTGCAATGTATAACGACTTGCCATTTGGCAGCTTTTCTTCTAATCTGGTAGAGTCTTTTCAAGGAAACATTATAACAGTTTTTGGAACAATTTTACTTATCATTTTTTTACTGTTGGGTTTGCTTGTTTGGTTCACATTTATGTTGCTAAAAAGTACAAGAGTAAAATATTATGAAACCATTATAAAAAGAGCTATGGATAAAAAACAACGCGAAAGCATTTTGTCTAGTTTTGATTTAGATATTGATGAAGTTAATAGCGAGCAAGGAATAATAGAAGACGAAAATGCTCCAGAGGTTGTTTTGGGTGGAGAAATAAACAAAAATGGCAGGCGAGGGTTGGTTTTAGATATTAATTTTAAAACGGAAGACATTATGGGTTGTGCTATAAAAAAACCAAAACTAATAGAAAAAATGTTTTTGTATTCAACTATATTTATTGGAGTTGTTATTACAATCTCAACATTTATTTGGGGAATATTATGATAAAGATTAATTTAGTATGTGTGGGAAATTTAAAAGATAAATTTTTTATTGATGCGTCAGAGGAATATATAAAAAGATTATCTAGATTTTGCCAATTAAAAGTAATAGAACTTAAAGAATGTACAAATTATAATAATGTTGAGCAAATTAAAGAGCAAGAAGGATGTGAGATATTAAATAGCATAAGGGGTTATGTTGTGCTAATGGATGTAAAAGGCTCTTTAATTTCAAGTGAGGATTTTGCCCAAAATATACAGGAAATAAGTTTACGTCATAGCGAAATAACATTTGTGATTGGTGGCTCATATGGGGTTAGTGAAGAAGTTAAAAAGAGGGCAGATTTAAAATTGGCAGTTTCTAAAATGACGTTTCCGCATAGGCTATTTAGAGTTATGCTTTTAGAACAAATATACAGATGTTTTGCAATTAATAACAATATTAGTTATCATAAATAAAGGTGAGTTTATGGACGTTAAATTTATGCAGGCGGCAATAATACAGGCAAAAAAAAGTGAAAAGAAAGATGAAGTTCCAATTGGTGCAGTTGTAGTATATAACAATAAAATTATAAGCAGGGCACATAATACAAGGAATAAAACTAAAAACGCAATAAACCATGCCGAAATTTTAGCAATTTCTAAAGCATGTAAAAAATTAAAGTCATGGCGGTTAGAAAATTGTGACATTTATGTTACGCTCGAGCCTTGCCCAATGTGTGCGGGGGCAATCTTAAATGCAAGAATTAAAAATTTATATTTTGGTGCCTACGATAAAACAAGCAAAAATAATTTGTTGGAGCAAATTATGAAAGATGATAGATTAAATCATAAAACTACTTTTAAAGGGGGCATTTTAGAGGCAGAGTGTTCCAGCATTATAACAAACTTTTTTGAACAAAAAAGAACGAGATATAAATAATCAGTTAAATTCTAAATATTTAAAATTAAACATATAATACTTTGTATGTTTAATTTTTTTTTAGAACTAAAATCAAAATATCAGTGCATTAAAAATAAAGTTTGTCCATACAAAGTTGTTGCGCTGGGTAACTATTTGGTTTATATAGAAGGAAAACTATCAGTAATGCTTTTTGAAAAAGAAAATATTGTAATAAGGGTTTTAGATGGTGTAATTACAGTAAGAGGAGATCAATTAGAAATAAAAGATATAACAGAAAATTCTATTTCTATTGTTGGGAAGATTTGTTCATGGGAGCATGTATGAGTGAAAGGGTTGAGTTTGTAATTAAGAAATTAAATAAAGAAAAAA
>JAZSMW010000023.1:0-28621 GCA_045536095.1 Clostridia bacterium | reverse complement strand
AGCAGTAAAATGTTTTTTATTGAAGATATTTTTTTGGAGTTTAAAAGTGTTATAAAAAAATCTCTAGGTTTGTTACTTAATTTTAAGTTATCTTCCATAAAAGAACCTTCGCTTATTATTGTTAAAGGTAGTGATGATGGTTCTTTTTTTATTTTTAAATCTTGGCAAGTTGCTGGAGCATTTTTTGATTTTGGCATGACACTAACTTTGCCTGTAGTTTCCATAATGGCATATTCTATTTCTGAAAAAGAAAAAAATCCAGAACCCCTAATTGCTTCAAATAAATCATCTATTGTTATGTTTAATTTTTTTAGGGCTGTGTAGTCTATGCCGTTTGGGTTAACCACGATAACTGGTTTTCCACTAAGAATTTTACTAAAAGAAGAACTTTTTCTGGTTAAAAAAGTTATTACATAATGAAACACAACAAGTGTTAAAAGAGGAACAACACCATTTAACAGTGGCAATGCAATTTCTGCCATTGGAATAACCGCAAGGTCGGCAATGATTAATGTTAAAACAAATTCAAAAGGTTGCATTTGCCCAATTTGTCGTTTGCCCATTAATCTAAAAACTAGTAAAATTAAAATATAAATAATTAAAACTCTAATGATAATTGTTGTCATGTTTAAATTATTAACAACATATTAGGTTTTAACACTTTTTATTTTTGTGCGAGTTTTATTTTTTGGGGTAAAGAACTTTTCTTTTAGTTTGGTTTTAACTACGTTTAGTTCAATTAAGTTAAAAATTAAAAGCAATAAAACATAAAATGAAACGCTAATTAAACATGATATAAAAATTGTTAAAAACAGTGGTAAAAAATTGCTAAGTAAGTTGGATGTAAGCGAACAAATACTTGCACATGGCAGAATAAATGCAATGCATAACAGAATGTGTTTAGAAATATTTAAAGGCGAATTTGTGATGTTTCTTATCATTTTTAGGTTTAATATGCAAGTAGTGCAAAAACATAAACCAAAGCCCCAAATAAGAGAATTTACTCCCATAAATTTAGGTAAAAACCAAATAGATAAAATTAGTAAAATAGACCCAAGTATGTAATTTTTCATTGATTTAACTTCTTGACCTAGCGAATTTAAAACAGATGATGAAATATTGGTTAAACCCATAGGAAGCATAATCCAAGCTGATTGTTCAAGCAAAAGTCCGCTTTGAGCGTTGTCGTAAAAAAAATTACCAATAAAAGAGCCTGCCCCCATATATAAAGGAATAAAAAGAACTGAAATAAATATGGCAAACTTAACGCTAGACATTATTCTGGTGTTTATGTAATTAGAATTTTCTTTTGCAATTGCGGAAGAAAGGTCGGGTACTAGCGCGGTAGAGAGTGACCCAATAATTGTTGATGGAATAAATAAAAGTGGAACAGTCATGCCAATTGCCGTGCCATACAAACTTAGTGCTTGAGCAGAAGTGTACCCGGCGGATACAAGACGCATTGGAACAATTAAAGCAATTAAAGGCTGAATTAAACTGCCGGCGATTCTTACTCCGGTTATTGGTGCGGCTTGTTTAATTATGTCTTTATAAATTTGTTTATTTTTGGAAAACTTAAATTTACCACCATTTTTTAAGTACACAAAAACAACGGCGATTGCTGAAAAAAAACAGGCAATAGATAGTGAAATTGCAGAAACATATGAGCCATCTGCGGTTGCCATTGAGCCTTGAATTAGAATTACGAAAATAAAAACTCTAACAACCTGTTCAAAAAGTTCCGTCAAACAAAGCGAAAAATATTTATTTTTTCCCCAAATATTACCCCTTAACGTGCTGTATACTGAAGAAAATACTAATGCGGGCAATAAAATTAACAAAATAGTTATGCATTTTTCATCTGCTAAAACCTTTCTTAAAACGGGTAAAAACAAAACAATTAATCCACACAAAAGAATACTTAAACAAAATCCAATTGTAAGACCTGCCGTTACCATTTTGCGTTCTTCATTTTTTAGTCCTTGTGTTTGATACTTTGCCGTTAGTTTGCTAATTATAAATGGCAAACCACTAGAAATAACTGTGAGAAGAACCATAAACACCGAAAAGCTTACTTGATATTTGCCAAGCGCTTCGGAGCCGATTGATCTAGACACATAAATTCTAAATAAAAAACCTATTATTCTTGTTATTACCGAGAAAAACATGATAATAAACACAGTTTTAAAAAGAGATTTCATAATATATATTATTAAAAAAAAGGAGCGAGTATGAATATTTTTGAGGTTTTTCCTAAGGTGTTATTTATTGAGGATGAGTGGGATTTAAGTTTTGTTCAGTTTTTAAAAGAAACAAAAAACTTACAGTTTTTAAATATGGATGGTGAGAGTGTTAATGAATTTAAAATTGGTGATGTTTTAACCATAAAAAGTAATATTAAGGAATATGTTGTAAAACCTTCGGATACGTTAGACTCTATTGCAAAGAAACTAAATATTTCTAGGTTAGAGCTTTTAAATAAGGCGGGTGGAGAGAATTTATTTGTTGGTCAAAAAATTAAATTATAATAATATAAAAATGATTACATGTTAAATGGTCAAAAGGTTGTTTTTTTAATAAAAGTGGGGGCTAATAAAAATATTTAGTTGAAAAAGTTTTTATTATGTTGTATACTAAGGGCAAAGGAATTAATATGGTTGTAACAAAAGAAGTAAAAACTAAAAAAGAGCTCAAACTATTTATAGATTTTCCTACAAAGTTATATAAAAATTGTGAGCAATATTCTTACCCATTAAGAATGGATGAATTTAATAACTTTAACGCTAAAAAAAATGTTTGCTATAAAGACTGCGAGGTAATTTTATTTTTGGCATATCGTGAAAACGAAGTTGTTGGCAGGGTTGCAGGAATTATTCAAAAAGAATATAACAAAAAAACCGGAAAAAACTATGCAAGGTTTACAAGGTTTGATCTTATTAACGATGTAGAAGTTGCCAAAAGCCTTTTAGGTGCAATAGAAACATGGGCAAGACAAAAAGGAATGCAATATGTTCATGGGCCACTTGGTTTTAGCGACTTAGATTATGAGGGTATGATTGTTGAAGGTTTTGACGAAAGGTGTACTTTTGAAGAAAGATATAATTATCCTTATTATGTAGATTTGATGGAGAAATGTGGGTATAAAAAAGATGTAGACTGGTTAGAACGAAAAATATATGCACCAGATCACACCGATGAGCGAGTTGCAAAAATTGTTGACGTTGTTACAAAACGATATAAACTTCGCTTTGCAAAAGAAAAAAGCAAAAAGGCATTAATTGAAAAATATAAAGATGGTATTTTTGATTTAATAGATGCAGCATACAAAGATTTGTACGGTGTTGTGCCATACAATGAAGGAATGCGAAAACAACTACTAGGGCAGTTTAAAACATTTGTAGATTTAAAATATATGTACATAATTGTTAATGAATTAGATGAAGTTGTGGGGTTTGGAGTTGCTCTTCCTGCACTTAACAATGCGTTATATAAATCTAAGGGTAGGCTTACAATTCCGGCCCTATTTAGAGTTTTAAAAGCACTAAAACATCCAAAAGTTGTAGATTTTGCGTTAATGGCGGTAAGGCCAGATTATCAAACAAAAGGAGTTAATGCTCTTGCAATAAAATATTTAATGGATAATATGGCAAAGTTTGGTGTGGGCTACTGCGAAACAAATATTTGTTTAGAAGACAACGTAAAAATTGCTCAAACTTGGGATTATTTTAAATTTGACCAACATAGACGCCGTAGGGCTTGGGTAAAAACAATATAATAAAAGGAATAAATAAAATGGAAAATAATAATATACAAAATTTATCAAATGAATTTGATATAAGAAAAGAAAAAATTAATATGCTAGAATCTGCAAACGAAATTGTATATAAAGAAAAGTTCGACAGAACCCACACAATTGCAGATGCAAGAGAAGTAGAACCTGGTACTAAAGTGAAAGTTGCAGGAAGAATTGTGTTTAGAAGAATAATGGGTAAATTTGGGTTTATGCAAATTAGAGATTTAATGGCTAAAATTCAAGTTAGTGTTGGAATTAATGAACTAAACGCCGAAGCATATGATTTTTACAAAAAAATGATAGATATTGGTGACTTTGTTGGAGTAGAGGGAGAACTTTATACAACACAAACAGGAGAAATTACTGTTAAAGCAGAAAAGGTTGTTTTGCTTTCTAAGGCATTAAGGCCACTTCCAGAAAAATTTCATGGACTTACCGATTTAGAGGCAAAGTATCGTCAAAGATATTTGGATTTAATAAGCAATGAAGAATCTAGACAAGTATTTATTGGAAGAAGTAAATTACTTGCATTTATAAGAAAATATTTAGGTGAAAACGGATTTATGGAGGTTGAAACTCCAATTTTACAAAGTGCAGTTTGTGGAGCAAGTGCAAGACCATTTTACACTCATCACAATGCATTAGATAAAGAATGTAATTTACGTATTGCACCAGAAACATATTTAAAGCAATGCATTGCTGCTGGTTTTGATAGAGTTTTTGAAGTTGCAAAATGTTTTAGAAATGAGGGTATGGACACACAGCACTTGCAAGAGTTTACACAAGTGGAATGGTATGCATCTTACTGGAATTTTGAAGATAACATTAAATTTTTCCAAGGCTTTATTAAAAACTTGTTGTTAGACTTAACAGGTAAAACAACCATAGAAAAAGATGGAAATGTTTTAGATTTTGGCAAAGAAAATTTTGACAGAATTAACTATGTAGAAAAAATGAGAGAAGTTTTAGGGTTCGACTTTTTGGCAGAAACAGAGCCAGAACAATTAAAACAAAAAATTGTAGAGTCTGGACTATTTAAAATGGCAGAGTTAGAAGACTATAAGTCGCTTAGCCAAATTATAGACTTTGTTTATAAAAAGCAAATAAGAGAAAAAATTGTACAACCAACAATACTATATAACTACCCAGCAGTATTAATTCCGCTTGCAAGAAGAAATGATCAAGATAAGAGAATCATTGATGTATTCCAAGTTGTTGTTATGGGTACAGAATTATGTAAGGCTTATTCGGAACTTGTGGATCCAATTGAACAAAGAAAAGCATTTGAGGATCAACTTATTGCAAAAAGCCAAGGCGACGACGAAACAATGGATTTAGACGAAAGCTTTATGCTTGCAATGGAACACGGCATGCCACCAATTAGTGGGCTTGGTTGTGGACTAGATAGATTACTTATGCTTATATATAATCAAGCATCTGTTAGAGATGTTGTGCTATTTCCATTAATGAAATAACTAAAAGAGAGGTGAACTACCTCTCTTTTTTAGTAAAAAAAATACAAATTATTCAAAAAACATGCAAAAAAAGCGTTTTTGTTAAATTGTTGACACTTTTAAAAAGTGTATGTTACAATTCAGAAAAAGGGGCAGGGTTTATGGAGCAAAAGAAAAAATATTCAAGGATTAAAACATCTAAAAACATTTCGACTCTTGCAAATGACGATTTAAGGCTTAAGAGTTTTAGAGAGCAAATTAAGTCGGATGATTTTAGCCCAATTAAAACAATTAATGTAGACCTTTCGGAGCATAGAGAGGTTATGCTACTTGTTCTTAACGACTTACACATTGGTGCGCCTGGTTGTAATATAGATAAGTTAATTAGATATTTAGAACAAATAAAACATATACCAAACTGCTATATAATTTTAAATGGCGATTTAATGAATAACGCAAATAACTTGGGCAAGTCTAGTCCGCTGGAAAATGCCCTTTCGCCAATGAATGAACAAAAAGTTGTACACACGCTTTTTTCGGACCCCATAATTAGAGATAAAATAATTTGTTCAACCAGTGGTAACCATGAAAGTGGGGCTCGTGCAAAAGATAGTGGTTTAGATTCGCTTGTTACACCAATGGCAACCTTAGATTTAATGGATAAATACGCCAGATATATGGCACAAATTGTTTTAAAAATTAAGTGCCCGTTTGTTAGAAGTGGTGTTAGTGAGTTTAGAATTTTGGCTCGCCATGGTAGTGGCATGGGTGGAAAGTCTGGAAGAATAATTCAAAATATGTTTGATATTGTTAAGTCTTTTGGTAATTATGATCTTATTTTAGAGGGGCATACACATCAAAACATTATGTCGGTAGACGACAAGGTTATTCAAAGGGGAAAGTTTGGCAGTATAAAAAAGTCGGTTGTTCCAATAAATGTTCCATCGCTAGAAGAGGCAAGTCAGTATGCTATGGAATCGGCTTATCCTCCGCCAAATACCGATAATAGTTTAATTTGTATACGCGCAGAAAGAAATTTAGATGCGTTAGATTATTATTTAAATGAAGATTTTGTTGTTTTACCATATACTTATAATATTGATACAATTAGTTTAGATAGGCCAGATATTGTAGATTTTGCAAACAAAACAATAAAAATAAATATATCCGATGAGCAGTTAGATAAAATGGCAACCGAAATAGCAAAGAAAATTGCAAAGAGTGCAAAAAAACCAAAACCTAAAGGTTCTGAAAATGCGCCAAAAACAACAAATAACGACGGTAGGGAGGGCTAAAATATGAAAACAGTAGATGATCTTCAACAAAAAATTAGCGGATATTTAGATAACCCCAACACTTTGCCAAGGTCTAAACATGCCGTTGTTCAACTTGGGGAAAAAACACAGTATATAGATATTTGTGTCCTTTCTAATATAATGGTTGGATTAACTGGCCCAGCAAAGCCAAGTTCAAAGTTTGAAAAGCCTTTTAGAATTAAAAAACTTATTGCACACATAGCGGAGTTAAAAAACAATCCGCATGCAAAAGTGTTTTTAGGTGGAGATTTATTTTACTTTCCTGGTGGCAGTGCCTCTTATAGAGAGCTGTACTCGCCAAGTTACGATGATCAGGTAGATTTGCTATATGAGCTATTAATGCCAATTAGGGATAAAATAATTTGTGCATACGACGGAACAGACGAAACAAAAATATTTGAAAAAGATGGAATTAATTTAACTAAAAAATTAATGCAAAAATTGGGTCTTGCAGATAGATATTTTGGGCAAATGGCAGAGGTGGATTTTGTTTTTAAAAACGAGCAAACTGGATTTGTTCCAAAAGTTGTTAACATGTTGTTTGATCATGGTTTTTTAGTGGCAAATGTAATGCCAACGGTTGCTAAAAAAACTAAAGGGCTACAAGATAAAATAAACGGAAAGGATTTTTATTTTACCAGTCACTACAACAAAATGTTTATAGAAAAAACAGCAGTTCTGCAAGCAGATAGCACCGCTCATATGATTAAAAAACCGTGCTATTTTGTTTCGGTTACTGGTTATAGGGATTATCCAAACAGACTTACATCTAATCGCAATGTTGGCCCTACAAACACAAATAATGGAATGATAAGAGTGTTTGTTGTGCCAAACCCAGACAGAAACAACATTAGAGGAAACAATTATTTGGGCGAGCCTGCGTTTAAGGTTTGTCAAGAATTCATTAATTTTGGAAGAAGCGAAGAACTTTCATTTGATTATAGATTAATTGATGAAATAGCAAAACTTAATGAACGAAATATTATTTACAGAGAAGCTTTGCTTCAAAGAGTTCAAGAAAAAATTGATAAAATAAACAAAGAAAACGCTAATATATTAATAGAAAAATATTATGGTAAAAAAGATGCCGAAAATGCAAGCGGGGTTTTAGAAGGGACATTAAAGCAAGGCAAAAGACAAACTACACTAGCCGAAACGGTTTATATTAAAGAAAAAGAAGATGACGGGAGGCAATAATGTTTGGAGGAATCAAAACAACAGTTGAGGGTGATTTTTGCATTAAATGCAATAAAAAGGTAAATGATACATACAATTTTTGTCCTATTTGTGGTAACGCACTAAACAATCGTGCGGCAGAGTTAAAAAAAGAAGAGTTTAGGAATGAAAAAATAAAGCTTTTAGATGAACTATCTTTATTGGTGTATGATATTGACGCGTTAAAAGCAATTGAAAGAAAACTTAAAGAATTATAAATTTATAACAAAAAAAATGGTGTAAAGATTTTTTCTTTGCACCATTTTTTGTTATAGGGGCGAATTGTGTTTTTGCGTTGTGTTTTGATGTTTTTTTTATATAATATAAAACCTTTGTTTGCAAATTGTAGAAAACGGCAAAAACAATTAAAACAAAAATTAATATAATGTTATTTCATGGTAAAATGTTTGGTTTGTGTACAAAAAGGACTGATTGTTTTTTGTTGTAAGGGGAAGGGCCTATTTTGTAAAAAATACAAAAATTATTAAATATTTTTGAAGTGGTTAAATAAATAAAAAAAATGGGCTTGCCATAACCAATACTTATGTCAAAAAAATTTCGCATATCACTTATGTGTATACTATGTCAACCGAAAAATTGAAAAAAATTTTTATTTTTTATTAAAAAAGTTTGTATATTTGTTTTTTGTCTGATATTATGGACAATGTAAATGTTGTGTTTAATAATTTTCAACAACACAACATATTGTGTATTTAGGAGGAAATGACAAATGATTACAAAAATTAGAAAAAGAGATGGTAGTTTGGCCGATTATGACATAACCAAAATTGAAAACGCCATTGCAAAGGCAATGATGGCAATTGGTGACGGCGAAATTAAAGACTGTAAAAAAATGGCAAAAATTACAGAAATTTATATTATGGAAAAGTATCCAAATGAAATTCCTAGTGTAGAGAATATACAAGATATTGTAGAGTCCGTATTAATGAAAAATGGCTATGAAGACGTTGCAAAGGCTTATATTATATACAGAAAAGATCATGACAAAATTAGAAACATTAGTAATACGTTTTTGGATTATAAGGCAACTGTAGATAAATACTTAAAACTAGCAGACTGGAGAGTTAAAGAAAATTCAACAGTTACATATTCGGTTGGTGGATTGATTTTGTCTAACAGTGGTGCCATTACTGCAAACTATTGGTTAAGTGATGTTTACGATAAGGAAATTGAACAAGCTCACAAAAGTGCAGATATTCATATTCATGATCTTTCGATGTTAACTGGTTATTGCGCCGGCTGGTCTTTAAAGCAATTAATAAAAGAAGGGCTTGGCGGTGTTCCTGGAAAAATTACTAGTGCCCCTGCAAGCCATTTAAATACACTATGCAATCAAATGGTTAACTTTTTAGGCATAATGCAAAACGAATGGGCTGGAGCTCAAGCATTCTCATCATTTGATACATATTTGGCTCCATTTGTAAAAATTGATAATTTGTCTTATAAAGAAGTTAAGCAATGTTTACAATCTTTTATTTTTGGCGTTAATACACCATCTAGATGGGGAACACAAGCTCCATTTACAAACATTACTCTAGATTGGGTTGTTCCTAACGATTTGGCAGAACTTAACGCAATTGTTGGTGGTAAGGAAGTAGACTTTAAATATAAAGATTGCGAAAAAGAAATGGCTATGATTAACAAGGCCTTTATTGAAATTATGATTGAGGGTGATGCAAATGGTAGAGGTTTTCAATACCCAATTCCTACATATTCTATTACAAGAGATTTTGATTGGTCTGAAACAGAAAATAATAAACTTTTATTTGAAATGACAACAAAATATGGTACACCTTATTTCTCAAACTACATAAACAGCGATATGGAGCCAAGTGATGTAAGAAGTATGTGTTGCCGCTTAAGACTAGATTTAAGAGAATTAAGAAAAAAATCTGGCGGATATTTTGGTGCTGGAGAAAGCACTGGTAGTATTGGTGTTGTAACAATCAATATGCCTAGAATTGCGTATTTATCTAAAACAGAAGAAGAGTTCTTTGAAAGATTAAACAAAATTATGGATATTTCTGCTAGAAGTTTAAAAATTAAGAGAGATACAATTACAAAACTTTTAGAAAATGGTTTATATCCATATACAAAAAGATATTTAGGTTCATTTAATAATCACTTTTCTACAATTGGATTAGTTGGAATGAATGAGGCTTGCTTAAATGCTTGTTGGCTTAAAAAAGATTTAACAAACAGAGAGGCTATTGAGTTCACTAAAAAAACACTAAATCACATGAGAGAAAGATTGTCTAATTATCAAGAACAATATGGTGATTTATATAACCTAGAAGCTACACCAGCCGAGAGCACATCGTATCGTTTGGCAAAACATGATAGAGATAGATGGCCAGATATAATAACAGCATCTAAAAATGATGATGTTCCTTATTACACAAACTCTAGTCACTTGCCTGTTGGTTACACAGAAGACGTGTTTAAAGCACTAGATATTCAAGATGAACTTCAAACTTTATACACATCAGGAACAGTTTTCCACACTTTCTTAGGACAAAAATTAGAAGATTGGAAAGCAACAATGACACTTGTTCGTAAAATTGCAGAAAACTATAAGTTGCCATATTACACAATGAGCCCAACCTACTCAGTTTGTGCTAGTCATGGTTATTTGTCTGGCGAACAAAAAACATGTCCAATTTGCGGTGAGGGAACAGAGGTTTATAGCCGTATAACTGGTTATTACAGACCTGTTGCAAACTGGAACAGTGGAAAAACTCAAGAATATGCAGAAAGAAAAACATATGATATGTCTAAATCGGTTTTAAACGAAAACCGCTTAAATGAAGAATCGCAAGAAAATACTTGCTGTTGCCAAGAGGTTGCGGTAGAAAAAGCAACTTTAATTACAAGCCCTACATGTCCTAACTGCAAAATGGCAAAATTCATTTTAAGCAATGCTGGAATAAGTGTGGATATGGTTGACGCAACAGAAAACAAAGAACTTTGCGAAAAACTAAATGTGAAAAAAGTTCCAACATTAATTCTTACAGACGGAACAGCAATAGATAATGTTTCAGATATTAAAAAATATGTTGAAGGATTAAAATAAAAATGTACGATTTAATTATTGTAGGCGGAGGAGTGGCAGGAATGACTGCCGCTCTTTATGCCCTAAGAGGGAATAAAACAGTTTTAATTATAGAAAAAGAAAGTTATGGTGGACAAATTGCAAAATCACCAAAAGTTGAAAATTACCCAACAAAAAAATCTATTTCTGGCAGTGACCTTGTAGATGAAATGTTTGATCAAATTATAGATTTAGGAGTTAACTTTGAACTTGAAGATGTTGAAAGTATAATAAAAGACGGCGATGACTTTTTGGTTAAAACAAATTATAATACACATAGTGCAAAAAGTGTAATTATTGCAAATGGCGTTGAGGCAAGAAAATTAAAATTACAAAACGAAGATAATTTTTTAGGAAATGGCGTGTATTATTGTGCAATTTGTGACGGGCCTCTTTTTGAAGGAAAAGAAGTGGCATTGGTTGGTGATGGGAATAGTGCAATGCAATATGCTTTGCTTTTGGCATCTTATTGCAAAAAGGTAACAATGGTAACAATGTTTGATAAGTTTTTTGGAGAGAAAGCTCTTCAGGATGCTATATTAAAAAATCCTAAAATTGAAGTAATTCCTAATGCGGTTGCGTGTGCGCTAAATGGTGAAATAAGTTTAAAAAGTGTAACATTTAAAAAGACAACAGGAGAAACATTTGATGTTGAAACTACTGGGCTTTTTGTTGCTATTGGACAGGTGCCAAATAATAAAATTTTTGAAAACCTGGTAGAAATTGATGGTCAGGGTTACATTGTATCAGATGAAACATGCAAAACAAAAACAGAAGGACTTTTTGTTGCTGGAGATTGTCGTACAAAAAGTGTTAGGCAGGTTGCTACAGCGGTTGGTGATGGCGCTGTGGCTGGCACAAATGCAGTAAATTATTTAAATGCAAGGGCAAATTAATGAAAATTTATGGTTTAGAAAAATTATCGTTAGTAGATTATGAGGGGTGTACGTCGGCAGTGGTTTTTACTGGTGCATGTAATTTTAGATGCCCTTTTTGCCATAATGGAGGCTTGGTAGAATTAAGTGTTGAACAATTGTTAGAAAAGGATGTTCTTTTATATTTAACCGAAAGATCAAAAATGCTAGATGCGGTTTGCATTAGCGGTGGTGAACCAACGCTGGATGCGGATTTAATTCCATTTTTAAATAAGGTTAAAAATTTGGGATATAAGGTTAAGTTAGATACAAATGGAACTTCTCCAGCAGTTTTGCAGGAGGTTATAGATTTAGGTTTAGTTGACTATGTTGCAATGGATGTTAAAAACTGTTTAAAAAAATATGAACAAACCACAGGGGTAAGGGTAGATATAAACAAAATTAAACAAAGCATAAATATTTTGCTTTTGGGCAAAGTTGATTATGAATTTAGAACAACGCTTGTAAAAGAATTTCATACAGAAGAGGATATTATGCAAATGGCAAATGAAGTTGCAGGGGCAAGAAAGTTATATTTACAAAAATTTAATGATTCTCCAACTTGTTTAAAGCAAGGACTAAATGAAGTGGATAAACAAACCGCTGAAAGTTATGTTCAAATTTTAAACAAAACAATAGGTCAAGTAAAATTAAGAGGATATGTATAAAAGGGATTATAAAAAATTAAAAATGGTGAAATATAAATCACCATTTTTTTGTGTTTTTAAAATTGAATAATATAGCTTGAAACATTGTTGTTATAGTGGTAAAATAAAAAAGAGGTACATATATGGAAAAAGAAGAAAGGTTAAAAATTTATGACGAGGCTGAAAAGGAGTGGGGTAAAGTTGCCCAATATGACCAAGCCATTGAAGAAATGGGGGAGCTTATTGTTGCGATAAATAAATATAAAAGAAAATGTTTATATGGAGAATATGTTGAAAATAAGCAAATAGAAGACAATTTAATAGAAGAACTTGCAGATGTTTCTATGTGTATAGAGCAATTAACTGCCTATGTTGGAGAAGAAAGGGTTAAAAATATGCTAGATATTAAAATGGAAAAACTAAAAGGTCAAATTGCATACATGAAAAGTAAAAAGGATACAGAGAATGAGTAATAAAACATGTATAATTGGTGGTGGAGCAAGCGCACTTATGTGTGCATGTTTTGCCGGTGAAGATGTTATCATTTTTGAAAATCAAGACGTTGTTGGTAAAAAAATATTGGCAACAGGAAATGGTAGGTGTAATTTAACAAACATTAATGTAAATGATGGCGCGTTTAATATAAATGTTAAAAAATATTTAAATCAATTTAATGTGGATCAAACATTGCAATTTTTTAATAGCATAGGCTTGGAAGTTTATGCTGATGAAGAAGGAAGGGTTTATCCCATTTCAAACTCGGCGACGTCTGTTTTGGCTGTTTTAAAAAATTACATAAAATTAAAGAAAAATATTGAAATAAATGCAAAAAAATGCGTTAAAAACGTAATTTTTGATAAAAACAAATACAAAATTGAGTTTGATGATGAAACATTTTGTTTTTTTGATAAGGTTGTTGTTGCTTCTGGAAATCGAACAGATTTAAGCATCTATGACAATATGGGCATACAATCTTTAAATTTTTTGCCTAGTCTTTGCTCTCTTAAAACAAAGCAAAAACAAAAAAGGCTTGCTGGAGTTAGAGTTGGTAATGTTGTAGTTAAATGTGACGAATTAAATTTTGAAGAAACTGGAGAGGTCCTTTTTAAGGAAGATGCGTTAAGTGGTATTGTAATATTTAATTTGTCTAGTTATATGGCAAGGGCAAAAAAATATAACTATAAAATAAAAATAGATCTTGCTTCAAATATTCAAATAGATGAATTAATAAATAAACTTATTGTTCGTAAGCAAAATTTAAAAGAACAAAAGGTGGAAGATTTTTTAACTGGATTTTTTCATAAAGAAATTAATTTATATGTTTTAAAAATGGCAAATATAAACACAGAAAAACTAGTAAAAGATTTAACAAATAGCGAAATAAGGCAAATGTGTAATATAATAAAAAACTTAACTTTTGACAGTGTAAGTGCAGATAATAATAACCAAGTTTTTAGTGGTGGCGTTTTGTTAGAGGAACTAGACATAAATTTGCAAAGTAAAAAACAAAAAGGATTATATTTTATTGGTGAGGTTTGCAATGTTGACGGCGTGTGTGGTGGATATAATTTGCAATGGGCGTGGACAAGCGGTGCTATAGTGGGGAAACAAATATGAAATTAATAACAGAGTTAAAACTATTGCCAGGATATTCAAACGATGACGTTATTTCAGCAATTGCAAAAAGGACAAATGTAAAAAGTAGTGACATAACGCGTTTTGAACTTGTTAAAGAGGGAATTGATGCGAGAAAAAAACCACAAGTTTTTATGGTTTTAAATGTGGCGGTTGATTTTTTAAAACGCGTGCAAAATAAATTAAAGGGTTATGCGGATATTGAAATAGACCGCTCTGGGCTTTATTACGAAAAAAGCAGTGAAAGTTGTTCGCCGGTTGTTGTTGGGTTTGGTCCAAGTGGAATGTTTTGTGCACTTGCATTGGCTCTTGCAGGGTTAAAGCCAATTGTGTTAGAACAGGGAAAAACTGTTGATGAAAGAGAAGAGGATGTGAGGAGTTTTTGGAAAAATAAAAAATTAAATGTGCACTCTAATGTGCAATTTGGAGAAGGTGGTGCAGGAACGTTTAGTGACGGGAAATTAAACACTACGCTTAATAACCAGTATTGTAAAAAAATAATAAATGAGTTAATTTTAAATGGTGCGCCTAAAGAAATTTTTTATAAAAATAAGGCACATATTGGAACGGATAATTTAAAAAACATTGTAAAAAATATTAGGCAAAAAATAATTAATTTGGGAGGAAAAGTATTATTTAATTCAAAATTTATTAATTTTAATGTAAAAAATGGGCAAATTTGCTCAATTTTATATGAAAATTTAACAAATAATACAGTTTTTGAAATTAAAACCAATAATTTAATTTTGGGGGTTGGACACAGCGCAATAAATGTTTTTGAACTTTTAAAAGAAAAAAACATTAAGATACACCAAAAACCATTTGCAATGGGAGTGCGCATACAACATGAACAAATGCTCATAAACGAAGCTCAATACGGAAAAGGGTATAACAAAAACTTGCCAAGTGCGGATTATAAGATTGTAGAGCATTTGCCAAGTGGCAGAAGCGTGTTTACGTTTTGCATGTGCCCTGGTGGAGATGTGGTTGCGTCTTCTTGCGAAGAAGGTACTATTGTAACGAATGGCATGAGTGAGTATGCCAGGAATAAAAAATATGCAAACTCTGCATTGCTTGTAAATGTTGAGCCAAAAGATTTTGAAACAGATGATGTTTTGGGAGGCTTGTACTTTCAGCGCAAATACGAAAAGTTAGCTTATGACATTGCGGGAAAAAATTATAACGCCCCATGTGAAAGTGTGGGAAGCTTTTTAAATGATAGTGGTTGCAATGATTTAACGGAGGCAACATATTTGCCCGGCGTAACCTTTTGCAAAATTAAAAATTGTTTACCAAATTTTGTAGCTCAAAGTTTAAAACAAGCATTACCACTAATGAATAAAAAAATAAATGGCTTTAGTGGAGATAATGCCTTATTAATTGCTCCAGAAACAAGAAGTAGTTGTCCTGTTCAATTTAGTAGAGAAAAAAATTATGATTGTACAATTTTGGGATTAAAAATAATTGGTGAGGGTGCTGGTTATGCTGGAGGAATAATAAGTAGTGCTGTAGATGGAGTGAAGTGTGCAGAAACAATTATTTTAAAATAATTTAATTTAAATTTTTTAATGAAGGCAATAAAAATTAATAATTAATTTATGAAATAATTAAAAAAAATACAAAATAACATCAAAAAATTAAACAAATTAAGTTTTAAACATTAAATAAATTAATATTCGTTTGCTAGTCGCTAGTTTTGGTGTTTTTTTGAGCAGGCAGAAATACTGAATGAATGTTGTAAGCAAGCTTGCTATTTTTGATGTTTCCTACAACATATAAAATACCGAAAAGCGAGAAGTTCGGTATTTTTTATGCTTTGGGGCTTAAATAATTTGTTAATATTATAAAAATATATTATACTAATATTAATAATTGTTTGGGGGAATTATGCCAAAGAAAAAATTAATGTTAAAAATAGTTTGTGTAACATTTGCCTTGTGCGCAAGTTTTTTTGCTTTTGCGTTAAAGTCAAACTTTGCGTACGCAGAAAATGTTGTAACTTCAGAAACTGCAGGGGCAACTGTATCTTATTTTCCTAGTTTAGCGTACCAGGGCTATGAAAAAAATGTTGGAGAAAGTGTTGAGCCTGCGCTGAATGCATATTGCTTAAGAGATGATTATATTGTGTACACAGAAAACCAAAATCCACAAGGTTTATGTTGGGCTTTTTCTGGTGATACAGCGCTCTCCACTACAATTATGAAGGCAACAAATGAGTATTATAATTTTTCTGAAGGTTGGGTTTCTACTGCTCTTTGGAAAGGGTTTTCGGATGAGAATGTAAAAGAAAATGAATTTAAGTTAGATATTGGAACTCCTCAAACATATAACATTGGAGAAGGGGCTTTGTTCTTTTTGTATAATGCCACATTAAATTATTATGGCATTGTTTTAGAACAAGACTATCCATTTTATGAATTTCAATCGGTAACAAATTATAATGCAGAAGAGTACTTTACAATTTTTTCACAATATGCAAATAAAAATTTATTGCAAAATGTTAAACCTGTTTGTTTTGTTGAAGAAAGAGACACAGTGCAAGCAGGTGATATGGTTATTTCAAGTTCTCCTAGACAAGTTATGGATGAGGGAGGGCTAGAATTAGAAACTCAAATTGCTATTAAAAACCATATTATTAACCATGGTGCTGTTGTTACACAAATGCATTGGGGTGATAGTTTAACTAGAAGTAAAAATATTGACACAAAAAAAATCTACTATAAAGCTCCAAACGAAGGAGAAACGGATGGACATTCGGTTGCAATTATTGGGTATGATAACAACATTACAATTGAAGGAAGTCAGGGGGCATGGATAGTACTTAACAGCTGGGGTAATAATTATGGAACAGATGGCATTTATTATGTAAGTTATTCAGACACAGATTTTTATGGTGGAATGTTTGGATATAAATATAATACAGAAAATTCAGACTATGCCTCTGAAATTACAGAATCTACAGCATCATATAAAACCAATTTAAAAGGTAAGTATTATTTAACAGACTCAGAGTTTATTTCGCAAGAAAATGACACAATGCAAAAAAACATTTTTTATGCTCCAGCAAATAGCGAGGGAGAAGATACTGCAAATGTTGAACTAACTTATTCTTTTGGTAAAATTAAAACTGGATATAATATTTCTAAGGTAGAAATATATAAAAATGGAGCACAGCATTTTTGGAATTTAAACGAACTTAAAATTGATGATAACAAAATTGTAATAAATAAAACAGGTGCTTTTTGCGGAAATTATGAAGTAATTACATATTTTACAAATGGCTCAGATACTCAAAAATATATTAACAACTTTTATGTTGTGGATGGTTCGGAGCTTACCGGAGTTTTTTATGGTTACACAGGAGCTGTAAACTATGATTATCACATTTACAGGCAGGCAGAGTATGGTAAAAATAATTGTTTAATTGACGTTACTGGCAAAAGTGGTCACCAATTATTTTTTGTTAGTTCTCCATATAATCAAGTAAGTAGCATTAAATACAACGGGGGAACTTATAGCATAGGCACAACAACTAATAATTATGTTGGGTTTAATGTTGACGTTTCGGAAACAAGAGAATTTGTTTTGGTTTTAAAAAGCGGAGAAGAAAGGTCTTTTGTTGTAACATTTGTTGATAATGCATATAAAATTATTGATGTTGTGTATGATTTAAATGGTGGAGTTCAAGCATTAAATAATTTAAGTAAAATTTATTTACAAAATTCTTCCGATTCATTCGTTCTTGAAACGCCAACTAAGCCAGGGTATGAATTTAAAGGTTGGTATTTAAATGATAATTTTACTGGCGCAAAAATAACCCAGCTAAATTCTGGAGTTAGTTATTTAAACAATGATGTAATTCATTTGTATGCCAAGTGGGAGCTAACTCAATACGAAGTTGTTTATATGCTAAATGATGGAACGGATTATGTTTATGAAACGCAGTTGGTAGATATGGGAGGTTTAACCAGTAAACCAGTAACTGATCCTAGTAGAGATGGCTATACCTTTATTGGTTGGTATAAAAATGAAGAAAGCACAGATGAATGGAATTTTGAAACGGATGTAGTTTCGGCTGATTTAGAGTTGTATGCGGGGTGGCAAATTAATGAGTACACAGTTACGTTTATGAGTAATGGTGCCATATATACAACAAAATCTGTTCAGTATTTATCTATTGTTGGCGCTATGGGGGACCCAACAAGAGATGGATACAAATTTGATGGTTGGTATGAAGATGATGTAACATTTTTAAACAAGTGGGATTTGGAAACTAGCCCTGTTGGTGATGGAGATATAACACTTTATGCAAAGTGGACTTTGCTTGCGCCAACAAATATTGATATCAAGATTGTAGGGCAAGAAAATTGCGAGATTGTTGAGAATGAAATATTTGCTTTACAATTATTGTTCGATTATTCGCTACAAGAAAGTTATTCATACACTGTTGAGTGGAAATTAAATGGAGAATTTGTTGATGAGGTAAGTGGCTCTTTAGAACTAAAAGACCAATTATTGCTTATGAGCAATTATGGTAGTTCTGTTACATATTCTGCAAAAATAACAATAACCAGTGGTGGACAAACTGCAGAGTCGGAAGTTATAAGTAAAACAATAACCCTCGCAGAAAAAGGAATTGGGGTGGAAATTACTTATAAGGGTAAAGGTTATTTTACGTGGACTGATGAAGACATTGTTAACACGTCTAGAAGGTATACCGTATCGTTGTTTAAAGGAGATAATTGTTTAGAAGAAGAAAAAGATTATATAAGCACGTCTAAGAATGTGTGGGGAAAAATTTCAGAAAAAGGAGACTACACTTTTAAAATTGTAAAGTATTTAAACGAATCCGAAATTGGTGAAGTAAATAAAAGATTTACAATTATTAATGTTAATTTTATAACAAATACCACAGACTCAATAGGCTCTGTTTTGATGGATAAAGATGGTTTAGTTGAAGAACCGGTGTTGGAGGTGCCAGATGGTTTTAGAGAACTTGTTGGTTGGTACACAACTGAAGACTTTAGTGATGAGACAAAGTGGAATTTTGAAAGTTCTTTATTGAATGATGATGTAATAGATAGCAATGAATTAACTCTATACGCAAAATGGACGTTGGAGGACGTTTCTATTTCGATTGACCAATCGGGAGAATTAGAGAGTAATTGGGAATTAATTACAGAAAACAATGATTCTTATTATAAAAAAGAAATAACGTATAACAAAAGTGGGCAAGTAATAGCATTAAGCGTTAATGATCAAACCCGCGAGTACGCTTATCAGTGGTACAAAAAAGCTGAAAGCGAAGATGTTAAATTAGACGGCGAAACAAATAATACATTAAAGGTTGTAAATGTTGACGAAAGTGGTATGTATTTTTGTGAAGTTACATCGTATGCTTCTAATAAAAAATTTTCACGCACACAAAATTCTGAAATGTTTAGCTTAATAATTAATAAAGCAGATGTTGAAATTATTGCAACAGAACTTGAAAGTAGACAGTATGAATATAATGGACAAGAACAGGTTGTAGTGGGTGGTGTTTATTTAAGCGAAAATGGTGTTGGCAACATTACTTTTAAAAACAACAAATTTAAAGATGTGCCAAAAAGTGGAGAAATAGTAGTAAAAATTATTTTTACTCCAACTAATAATAATTATAAACAATCAGAAAAAAATGTGGCTGTTAAAGTAAATAAAAAACAAGCAACAATAACCCCTGCTAGCGAAAGGCAAACGTTTACATATACTGGCAGTAGTATAAAACCTAAATATGTTTTAGATGAGGGCAACGAAGAAGCGACTGTTATATATCAAAATATAAAAGATGCAAAAGATTATGGATGGGTTGAATTAACAGTTAAAGAGTCACAAAATTATACAAGCGCAACAGGTTATGTGCAAATTGAGGTTGTTCCTGCCAAAATAACAATTAAGGCTCAAGATATGGTGGGTTTGTGGCTAATTGGCGGTAAAAAGTTAACTTATAACATAGAAGGTGATTATAATGGAGAACCATTAGATGTTAAACTTATTACCAATGCAGATTTAAAAACTCCAGGCACATACACCATTGAGGCAAAACTTAACAATAGCAACTATGAAATAACGTATGTTAATGCTGAATATAAAATAACAGCTGTGCCTTATTATGTTGCTGGCGGATTATTATTGTTTTTGTTGTTGATTGTAATTATTAAAAAGGCTAGAAAAAAATACTCATTTGACTTTGAAACAAATGGTGGAACATATGTTAAATCTATTAGAACCAAGGATAAATCTAAGCTTGTTTTAATTGAGCCCGAAAAAAATGGATATGAGTTTGGTGGATGGTATTATGATGAAGAATTATCTAAGCCGGTAAACAAGGTTAAAAAAGGAAAAAACAGGACGCTGTATGCAAAGTGGAATAAAATTGATTACAAACAAAGAAATCAAGAAAGACATAACGAAGTTAACAATATTTTAATAGATTTAAACATTATTAAGAAGCCGGTAATTAAACAACAGAATGAGCCAAACAAAAATATACAATCACAACCACAAAATGTAAGTGCAGTAAATGTGCAGGTAAATGAAAAGCCACAAGAAAAAACACATGATCAAATAATGAAAGATATTATTGGTTCGGTTAAAAAGCCTCCAATTAAAACTGCAATGACAAATGATGAAATGAAAAAGTTTATTAACGATGTGGCAAATGGAGAGGATGATTAACCACAAATGCAGGCATTCGGGCAATTATAATTATTGCCTGAATGTTTTTTTGTGGAAACATTGAATTTTGGAAATTAATTTGGTCAATAATAACAAAAGGTTTTTAAAAGGCAATATATGAAAAATTTACTATTTCCTCTTGCGTATGGCGTTGGGGCTGTTTGCAAAAATAAAAAAATAATTTGTTTGGTTCAATCAAATGGAAGTTTGTTAATTAAATATGAAAAACATAAAAATATTTGGCAAACAAACTTTATTTTTGTGAGAGGTATTATTTTTTTTATTTTTGGGTTATATCAAACACTTGTAGGCCTTTTTGATTATTCTAATTTGTTTAAAAGAGATGGGATTTTAAACAAAACAAAAAACAGCTTAAATGTTTCGGCTAGTTGTATTTTGTATTTTGTTACAATTGTTATTTCGATTTTTATTGCATATTTAATTTTTGGTGTTTTACCCATAAAACTAAGTTTTTATTTGGCACCAAAAAACTATAACGTGTTTTTTAAAAGGGCAATTATTGCATTTTTAAAAATGGTTTTAGCATTTACTATTTTGTTATTGTTTAAATTTGTTAATGTGTTTGGGCAGTATTATAAATTTAACATGGCGGTGCGAGAGAGTCAGAAAAAAAATAATGATGTAAATTATTTAGAATTTTTTGTTTGTGTATTGTTTTGTTCCTTACTATTTACTAGCCTTTTTGGAATTCATGGTTCAATGTGGTATAGCGTTTTAGTAAACGCTCTGATTTTTATTTTTTTAGTGGCATTTGTTTACGAACTCTTTGTTTTATTTATAAGATATAAGTGGTTTAATGCTTTAATTTTCCCCTTTTCTTTTTTAGTGCTAAAAAAAGCTTCGCAAAATGAAAAAAAATGTGCTAAAATAGTGTTAAACGAATTACAAATTTTAAGAGGAAATAATTTTAAGATGGAAACAGAAAAAAATATGATACTATTTTCGGACGCATATGCGGAAATAACAAATATTTTAACTAAAGCAAATAAATATGAAAAAAGTGATGTAGATTATATTTTTTGTGAAATTTTAAATAAAAACAGAGCAGAAATTAAACTAATTAAAAATATTACAAAGCAAAATTATAAAGTGGCTGTAGATGTTGCGATGAAAAGGGCAAAGGGAGTTCCGTTAACCAAAATTTTTGGGTGCGCGTATTTTTATGGGCGCAAGTTTATAATAAACGACAATGTTTTATCTCCAAGGCAAGAAACCGAAATTTTAGTTATGGAGGCATTAAAGGTTATTAATAAAAATTGTAGGGTGTTAGACATTGGAACAGGCTCTGGTGCAATTGCAATAACAATTGCAAAAGAAAGTGGAGCAAAAGTTCATGCTTGTGATGTTTCTGATTTTGCATTAGACATAGCACAAAAAAATGCAAAATTATTAGGTGCAAATGTTGAGTTTATTAAGTCCGATTTATATAAAAATATAAAACAAAAGTTTGATGTGATTATTTCTAATCCTCCATATATTCCAACTAAGGACGTGCTAGAATTAGACGAAGAAGTTAAAAATCATGACCCAATTTTGGCATTAGATGGAGGAGAGTCGGGATTAAATTTTTATGAGAGAATTATAAACGAAGCGCCAGCGCATTTGTCAAAAAATGGTAAAATATTTTTAGAAATTGGCATTGGGCAAGAAAAAGATGTAAAAAAACTATTGCAAAAAAGTTTTAAAGATATTAATATAATAAAAGACTATAACAAAATAAATCGTGTAATTTTTGCAACATTAATTTAAGTTTATATAAAAGTTTGAATAATAATTTTATAAATGGGGTAGTTAAAAGCCGTAAAAACGGCTTAAAATTTAGTACAAAAATTACAAGACAATAGGAGATATTATGTTAAACAAAACGCTAAAGCATAAGCAAAGGTTTGATGAATTAACCGAGCTTATTATGAAACCAGAAATTATTGCGGATAATAAAGAGTGGAAAAAGCTTGTTAAAGAAAGAAGTGGGCTAGAGGAATTAGTTGAGTGTAGAGATCAATATGAAAAAGTATTAACAAATTTAAGCACAAATGAAAAAAGCTTAAAAACGGAAACCGATTCTGAAATGGTTGCCTTATATAAAGAAGAAAATCATGAATTAAAACAACAAAAAGAACAGTTAGAAGAAAAACTTCAAATTTTATTGTTGCCAAAAGATGAAGATGACGACAAGGATTGTATTGTTGAAATAAGAGGTGCTGCCGGCGGAGAAGAAAGTGCTTTATTTGCTTCTGTTTTAATGAATATGTATATAAGATTTGCAGAACGTCAGCATTGGAAATATGAAATTAATGATATTTCACAAACAGAACTTGGCGGGGTTAAAGAATGTTCGTTTACCATTAGGGGAAAGGATGTATTTAGCAAAATGAAATATGAAAGTGGGGTGCACAGAGTTCAACGTGTGCCAGAAACTGAAAGTCAAGGTAGGGTTCATACATCAACTGCAACTGTTGCTGTTTTGCCAGAGGTGGAAGATGTTGAGATTGAAATTTTAGAAAAAGACATTCAAGTGGATACATACCGCTCTAGTGGTGCAGGTGGGCAACACGTTAACAAAACTGAATCCGCAATAAGAATAACTCACTTTCCAACAGGAATTGTTGTTACTTGTCAAGATGAACGATCACAAATTAAAAACCGTGAAAGAGCAATGAGTATTTTAAAATCTAAATTATACACACACTATAAGGAACAGGCCGACAGTGAGTATTCTGCAAATCGTAAAAGTCAAGTTGGAACTGGCGATAGAAGTGAAAGAATAAGAACTTATAACTACCCACAAGGGAGAATAACCGATCACAGAATAAATTACTCAATTTTTAATATGGCTCCATTTTTAGACGGCGAAATGGATGATCTTGTTTCGGCTCTTCAAATAGCTGATCAACAGGCAAAATTAGATGCGTTGTCTAACAATTAAAAAAATAATATAGCAAAAGAATTCTGTCAAAAAAGATAGAATTTTTTTGTTTTGTTTGAAGCATTGTTTTTTTACTAGCAATTAATGTTGATTGTTTTAGGATGTAATTTTTAAAAACATTTGCAAAAATAAAAAATATTTGATATTATGAGTGCGTGTGCGAAAGTGGCCTAATGGTATGGCACAAGCTTCCCAAGCTTGCGATTGCGGGTTCGAGCCCCGTCTTTCGCTCCAAATTAAGGCAAGGACGGTGGCGAGAACGGTTTGCCCTAGTGTGGCAAACCAGGCGTGATAGCACACATACGTAAGTATGGGTGTGCGGAGCGAGCCCCGTCTTTTGTTTTAAATAAAACGTTAATCATGTTTTTTAAAAATGGCCTTTTTAGCATTTATAAAGGTTGTTTTTTTAAGTAGGGCACATTGTAAAGGGTGGCAAAATTTTTCCAGGTTTTTGGCATTTTGCGTTTTTTGCGGAAAATTATTGCCGACGGGTTGGCAAAATTTTTCCGACAATAGATTATTAATATATATATATTATATATAAATATATATAAATAAATGCGCGCGCGCACGAATGGTATTATGAGTGTGGATAACTTGGTATTTTTGTGTGTTTTGGTTTTTTGGCGATAAAAAGCATCAACGCTAAAATGTTGATGCTTAAAAATTTGTGTTTATATTTTGGCAAAAAGACTGGTTGGTTTTATTTTACCATTTCTTGCAATATTTGATCTGTTATAATGTTGTGGTCGGTTGTTAAATTTTGCAATTGTTGTGCTCGGTGTTGAATGTATGCATTTTTGTATGGTTCTCCAAATTTTTTATACATATAGTTAAAAAAGGCATTTTCAACAATTTCGTGCTCGCGGTAAATGATTGGATAAATATTATCCACTTTTTTTATTTTTATGTCAAAGTCTGAAATTATAAAGGTGTTTGCTTCCTCAAATGGCGCATAACCTAAAAAATTTGGACTTATTAAATTTCCATGCAGGCCAATGGCAATTGTTTGACCAATTTTTTTGAATGCTAACGTGTTGTATGCAAATAGGCGGTCGGTGCTTTTAAGATTTAAACTTTTTGCAAACATTTCAACAGGTTGATTGTTCTTTTTGCAAAGGTAATTTATTTTGCTGGCTTTAAAGAGTATAAACTTTAACAAACCTTCTATTTCTGTTGGGCTGAATTCAAAGTTTTCTATAAACATAATACTTCCTTTAATTTGTGTTTAGTATAAAAGTTATAGGTTTAATTGTCAATAATGTTGTAAAAACTTTTTTTTAGAATAAACTACAAAAAATGTAAAAAAAAATTATTGCAAAATTTGTAAATTAATTGCAATTGTTTGTTTTTTTTAAAAAAATGCTTGTGGTTTAATTTTTTTGTGATAAAATATAAGCATATAAAGGAGTAAAACAATGCAAAAAATAATACCAATTACATTACTTACAGGTTATTTGGGGGCCGGTAAAACAACACTAATTAACTACATTTTGGCAAATCAGGAGGGGTACCATGTTGCTGTTATTGTAAATGACATTGGCGAAGTTAACATAGATTACACGCTTATTTCTAAGAGTGGCGTGGTTAAGGATGAAAGCACCGGGCTTGTGTCTTTAAGCAATGGTTGCATTTGCTGTTCGCTTAAAGAAGATTTAATGAAACAAGTTGCCGATCTTGCATCTAGCGGAAAGTATGATTATATTTTAATTGAGTCTAGTGGAATTTGTGAACCAATGCCAATTATTCAAACTTTGGAGGTTATGACAGACGCAAGCAAAACATACAACTTAGAAATTGGTGTAAGGCTGGACAATGTTGTTGCGGTGGTTGATGCGTGCCGTTTAGTTGATGAGTTTGGATCTGGTAGAGGACTTTTAAATAAGAGCCTTGAAAGTGACGATATAGAAAATTTAATAATTGAACAAATTGAGTTTTGTTCTAAAATTATAATTAACAAGGTTGATGCCGTTACGCAGGACGAACTAAACGAAGTTAAGGCCGTTGTTAAGGCTTTGCAAGGAGAAGCGGAAATTTTAGAGGCAAGTCATGGAAAGGTTGATTTAAGTAAACTTTTAAACACAAAGAGTTTTGATTACGAAAAGGCTGCCATGAGCGCAACGTGGGTTAAAAAACTTAACGAGGTGGTAAGTGAACATGATCATAGTCATCACAATGAAGATTGCCATTGTAATGACGAAGATCACGAAGAGTGCCACTGCCACGACCATGAAGAAGAGTGCCACTGCCACGACCATGGAGAAGAGTGTCACTGCCACGACCATGATAAACATGAAGAGGGATGTAGTTGCCACGAGCATCACCACGATCATGGAGAATGTGATTGCCACGAGCATCACCACGATCATGGGGAATGTTCTTGTGGACATAAGCATGATCATGGTGAATTGGAATATGGAATAAGCACTTTTGTTTACACAAGGAGATCCCCTTTTAATAAACAGAAGTTTGTAAATTTTGTTAATAATTTCCCTAAAGAAGTTATAAGATGTAAAGGGGTAACTTGGTACTCGGATGATGAAGAAAATATGCATATGTTTGAACAGGCTGGCAAACAAAAGAATTCATTTAACGCAGGACCTTGGGTGGCAAGTTTGCCTAAAGAACAACAAGAACAAATTTTGCTAGAAAATCCAGATATTAAAGCCGATTGGAGAGAAGATGTTGGCGATAAAATTATTAAGCTTGTGTTTATTGGTAAAAAAATGGATAAGAAACAAATAGTTGCAGATTTAGATAATTGTTTAGAATAGTTTTTGGTTAAAACTTTAAAACACAGACTTGGGTGTGCAAAACCCATGTCTGTGTTTTTTTGTTTAGAAATCAAAAATTAAAAAAAATGGTGTATATTTATGCAAAATGCTGAATATTTTTGTTAAAATGCTTGATTTTTTGTATTTTTTTGTGATATACAAAGTTAAGGAGAAAAAATTAATGTTTCCAGTAGAATGCTTTAAAAGTGATGATCCAACCAGAATAGAGGCGGTTAAATATTATATATTATTAAATAAAAAACTACTACAAGAATTATCTAAGGTAGAGTACGAAAAGTTTTGCGATTTTTTAAGAACAGAGGGAAAAACTGTTTTGAGAGAAATGGAAAAAGACGGCTCTGATGCAAAATTGTATGAGTTGTTGGCAGACATAGAAAAAAAGCTTCCTTATGTTAAAAGGCTAAAAGAATTTACATCGTTGGATGATAGAGTAAAATGGCTTCATAAAGAATTTGCAAAAATAAAAGTTAAAAAAGATTTTGAAAATATTACTGACAATATTGTGTCTTTAAAAAGACAAAGAATTCTTGCTGGCCAATATGATGAAATGCAAAGGGCCATTACAAAGTATAGAGATGCACTAGATAGCTATCAGTATATTAAGTCTGTTGGTAATAATAGTACAGAATTTAATAGGCTTAGAGCAAAAGGTGCTAGTTTGGGCAAGGAAGAGTTTTTAACTGGCTTTATTTCTACTGCCGAAGAGCTAAAAGAAGAGTTAAAAGAATTAAGAGCTGATGCATTTAATAAAATGATAGATTATTATGTTGCAGAACTACAATCTCTTTTAGAGCAAGATGCCTCTTTGTTGTACGATAAGTAATTTATAATTAGCCCTGCAAATAAGTGCGGGGTTTTTTAATGTAAATTTAAATTTTTATATAATGGTTACTAGCTATTATAAATATATGAAATATATTAAAAATAATAAAAAATATACTTGACAAGTGTCCGTGTGTGTGTTAAAATTACGACGTCTTATTTAAAAAGGCGCATTTTTTTTGTGAATTAGCCCCTCACATAAATGGTTTTGCGTTTGCTTTTTAAATAAATTAAATAGTAAATTTAGGAGAAAATCAATGAAAACATTTATGGCAAACCCAGCAAATGTGGAAAGAAAATGGTTTTTAGTAGATGCTTCAAACATGCCTTTAGGTCGTTTGGCTTCTCAAGTTGCAGATATTTTGTCTGGAAAAAATAAACCAGAATATACTCCACATGTTGATCTTGGAGATTATGTTGTAATAATAAATACAGATAAAGTAGTATTAACAGGTAAAAAACTTACACAAAAAATGTTCAGAACACACTCAGGTTATATTGGTGGTTTAAAAGAAACAGACTATGGCACTATGATGGCTAAAAAATCTGACGAAGTTGTTTTAAAGGCTGTTAAAGGCATGCTTCCAAAAACAACACTTGGCAGAAAACAAGCAACAAGATGTAAAATTTACAAGGGTGCAGAACACGAACAAACCGCTCAACAACCTGTTCTTGTAGAGTTAAAAGGAGCTAGAAAATAATGGCAAAAGTTTCTAAAAACACAAGTGCTCAAACTTTAGGCACTGGCAGAAGAAAAACTTCTGTTGCAAGAGTTAGATTAATTGCTGGTGGCAATGGTAAAATTACTGTTAACAAAATGCCACTAGAAGAATATTTTGGTTTAGACACTCTTAAACTTGTTGCAACTCAAAGTTTAGAGCTTACTGGTGCAAACCAAAAATTTGATGTTGCTGTTAACGTTTATGGTGGCGGTCTTTCTGGTCAAGCTGGTGCAATTAACCACGGCATTGCAAGAGCGTTATGCGAAGCAGATGAATCTTATAAAGCAGAACTTAAACAAGCTGGCTTTTTAACAAGAGATTCTAGAATGAAAGAACGTAAAAAATACGGTCTTAAAAAAGCACGTAAAGCAAGTCAATTCTCAAAAAGATAATTTTACAAAAACTGCAATTTTGGTTGCAGTTTTTTTATGTAGTAGGAAATATCGTAAATCGGCGAATTTATTCGCAAGATTTTAGCAGTATTTCCGCCCGTACCAAAGTGCCATGGCTTTTGTGAATAGCAAAAGTGTAT
>JAZSMW010000090.1:0-2905 GCA_045536095.1 Clostridia bacterium | reverse complement strand
TAATGTGTTTTTTGAATTTTGCAACATTAAAGCAAATAGAATGGTTGAATATAAATTTGAAATTTGTTATAATGACAATATGATAATAAGAGAAGTTACAAACAATGATGTTGATCGAATAAAAGATTTACTTGTTGAATTACAACAGTATGTAATTGAGATTGATAAATATAATCTAAATATTATTTCAGCTGAATATCGAGATAAATATTTCGAATATATGTTAGAGGATTGTAGTTCTCAACAAGGGAAAATTTTTGTAGCCGAAGAAGAAAATAAAATCATTGGAATGATTGCAGGATATGTCCAGGATTATGACGAAAGAGAAAAACTGGATTATTTATGTCCTAAAAAAGGAATTGTCGCAGAATTAATAGTTAGTAAAAATATTAGAGGCAAAGGAACTGGCCAAATGCTTTTAAACAACATTGAGGATTATTTTAAATCTATAAACTGTGAATATACTCAAATTGATGTGTTTGCATATAACAATATCGCAAAAAATTTTTATTACAAGAATAATTACGAAGAAAGAATGTTGACATTGTTTAAAAAGCTAAATTAAAGAACGAACATGCTTTTGTTCGTTCTTTAATCGTTTAATTCAACGAAACGAGTTTGACTTAAATTATGAAATAAAAATGTTGAGAAGGAATTAGAGTATAAAAAACAATTAAAGAAAAAACAAAGTTAAAAAAAGTTGGTAGTAGTATTGACATTTTGAAAAGTCTTGTTAAAATGCAGAAAAAGATTGAGGAGTATTATATTCTTCAATCTTTTTGAATTTAAATAGGAGGTATGATATTATTTTATTTAATTATTTTCCTTTGCCAAGATTTTTGTTTACATTTCGGACATTTCATTTTTCTTGTTCTATTTATGTGTGTAGCAAATAATACTTGATTAAATTTAGGGATATGTTTATGACCACATTTTTCACAGTAATAGTAACCTGCTTTTTGTTCAATTCTTATTGCTATTAGACATATTGCTAAAAAACTCACAATACCCACAATTATCATTATTATAGGAATGGTAACAAATCCTTTTTCAAATAAGAATGTTGATAAAAAAAACATAGTAAAAGCGGGCAATAAAACACAAAAAGATGCGATAATCTCAACAAATAGCAATAACTTGTCTTTTTCTTCTTTAATTTTTTGCAATTCTAAAAGTTTTTCTTCAGCTTTGTTTGAATAATCTTGTTTTGAAATTCTTTCGCCATTCAGAAGTTCATTTATGGTACAATCAAAAACTTCACATAGTTTTGTAAGAGTGTTTGTATCAGGTATTCCATTGCCTTTTTCCCATTTAGAAATTGTTTTTTCACTAACAAAAACTTTTTCGGCAAGTTTTACCTGTGTTAATTTTTTTAATTTTCTTTCCTTTGAAATAAATTCTCCAATTTTATTATAGTCCACTTAACGCTCCTCAAATTACAACTCTCTTTCTAAAAAATTTTGAATTTGTTCTTTTGTTCCTGCATGTATTGGTTGTTGAGATAATCTTTTATATTGTTTTTTGATTGTTAAATAACTATTATTATCATCAACTTCTCGTAAGATATGGTTGACATTCTCTGGTGTATATGTTGTTACATGTTCAAATTCTGAAATTTTATCTAAATAAGTATAATCTGCACTTAAATCTGCCGTGCCTGTTATTGCTAAAACCTTACCATCATAATCTGCAATCATTTCGACAAACTCATCATCTGTAAGATCTCCGTGCTCTTTCATCCATTTAGTATTCAGGAAAGCACCATTAAAGAAATATCTATTCTTTTTGGCTGTTTTTGCCTTATCAAACATTGACTTGACGCGTTTCTCTAGGGCTTCTTTCTTAACAACTTTATTTATATACCAAGCAAGTAAACCTTTTTTGTTTTTAAACTCTTGTATTGTTTTTGTATTTTGATACATTAAAGCACTTCTCATACACATACATGCACCACCAAGCAATATAATTCTATTAAGTTTTTCTTGTTTTGTAAGTAATGTAGCAATCATGGCGCCCTCGCTATGTCCACAAGCAACAATTTTATTTTCGTCAATAAAATCCAATTCCTTTACATACTCAATAACTCTTGCAGAATCGTTAACTAAATCTGAAAGCCCCGATGTATTATAATCGCCTGTTGATTCGTGGGTTCCTCTTTTATCATATCTTACACAAACATATCCAAATTCAACAAACATATCTGATAAATTTTTATATATGTTGGTTTTAAATCCTTTCATATTGCCATCTCTATCAGTTTTGCCTGTCCCCATAATCAATAGAACCAAAGGTCTTTTTTTACTTTTATCAGAGTAACTAATTGTAGCACCTATTTTAGTTTCTCCACCAATTACAACTCTTTCTTCTATAATATTATCCATAATATCTCCTTTATTACGATATTATAATAGCATAAAATTATAATTTGAGTATATGCATTGTTAATAAAAACTCTATAATTGTTCCGATTTAAGTATATTTACATTATAAAACAAAAAACAACCCAGATTTATTTGAGTTGTTTTTTCACTAGTTTCAAAATGGATAACCCTTTGGTGTGTTTTTTTTAATGGCTAAAGGGGGGGGCGGATTTGAACCTGCGACCTTTTTGGTCATCGGTTTATATGGCTTCGTTTTAATAAACTTCGCCATATAAGCCTTGGCAGGCTTTTCAAACCCGCCCACTTTCACCAATAAAAATGATGTAGCAGTTTAAATTTCTTTTGTTAAATTAAACTTTTTAGAAATAACGATTCCATTTTTGTTAATCAATTTAAATTGTAAATAATTTCCAGTATATTCTTTTATAGAAAATTTTGTAGTAAATAATCCAGCTATGGTGTATTTTGTTGTGATTTTTTCATTATCTAAAAACCATTCAATTCTATCTGTGTTTAATGCTTTT
>JAZSMW010000029.1:0-3890 GCA_045536095.1 Clostridia bacterium | reverse complement strand
AAAAATTAAAGGAAATAGAAGAACTAACAAAAGAAAACATGTATCCAAAGTATACAAGCTTTACCGATAATGTTAAAAAATATTAAAGCAAAAAACAACAGAAGATGTCTGTTGTTTTTTTGTGGCGCCGGAATATTGTCTATTTTCAAGAAAATTCAAAAATTCAACCTAAAATTAAATTATAAATGATATTTTTGAATTATTCTTCTAAATCAATAAAAGTGCTTCGTTATGTGGCAAAATAGGGGGTATTGACAGCGTGTCAACAGTAATATATAATTAAACGAGAGAGGCAAAATGAAAAAACAAGAACTCCTAAATGAGCAAATAAAAATTGGGGCTGAGGTAAAAAAATTACATAAAGAAATAGATGAGTTGCATTTGGAGCAAAAAAAATTAAATGATTGCTTAAAACAGAAAAACCAAAATATTAAAAATATAGAAAAAAATATATGGTACGGCAGGTTGTGGATGTTTATATATTCTGCTTTGGCAATTACTTGTTTTTTTGGATTATTGTTAACAAGCACTTTGGTTCCTAGCTTTGGTTTAGGAACAACGGGTAGTTTGTGTTTAGTGGCTTATAATTTTCGCGCAATATTTAAATATTTTGATGCATTACAAAAGATAAAAGATGAAGGAAATGAAATTATAAAAAAAATTGAAGAATATGGTTTAGTAATAGACAATAAATTAGCAGCAATCAATCAATTAGAAGATCAAAAAATGAAGAATCATAAATTGTTAAATGAAATAGCAAAAAGTGAGCGTATAGCACAAGTCTCAATAATGCAAAAAGGAAGAGATAAACAAAAAGTTGTTTGTGATGGATCAAGCAAAAATAACAATTTAATCAAATAAAAAGAAGACAAATCGTCTTTTTTTTGTTTTTTATGCGGAAGGGAATATCGGCTTGCGCACGTTTACTTGTCGGTTTGAAGCAGTATTTCTGCTCGTACCAACACCAACATTCTATCAACAAAGAAACATTTATTTGGAAATGTTTAAAATTTAGCCTGTTTAAATTTTTTGGTGTTAATTTTAATAAGGAATGCTTTATTTAATTAATTTATATAAAAATTATCCCTTAAAAAGAGTATTGACAATAGGGGCAATGTGCTTTAAAATACAAACAGAGGATTATTATGACTAAGCCAGAACTTATAAATAAACTAATAGATATTTGGAGAGAAAAAGAGTTTGTTCGCAAACAAATCGAAAAAGCATTAAAAAAAGAAGCAGAATTAATTGATAAGCTAAAAAAGCATAAAAAAACAGTTAAAAAAGCATCATCAAATTTAATATTTAGTGGAATGTGGATGGTAACATATCAGGCATGTGCCATAGGTTGTGTTGTGGCAATGTTATTTGCCGGTATTCCAACGTTAATTCCAAGTTTTATTTTAGGAGCAGCTGGGTGTGTTGGTGCATGTATATATAATAGAAAAATGTATATTGAATATTTTTGCCAGTACTATGAACTTATAGAACAAACCGATGTTATAGTGCAAGAAGCTCAGGATGCAGATGAATTGTCAGAAGAATTAATTGGCAAACTAAAAAGCCTAGATGAGCAAGAAAAAGAAATTAATAAGTTGTTAAATCAAGATGGCGAACTGCAAGAGCAACAAGATAGAAGTTTGTTGCAACAAACACAAACAATTCCCGCAACAAACACTAAAAATAATGAGGTTATTAAATAGTATTAAACAATTAATCAAGTTGAAAGTTTTGTATTCGCATATGGATTTAAAAATGTTTTAAAGACTAAAAAAATGAGGTTAAAATCCTCATTTTTTTAGCTTTTATTTCTTAAATTGTTTCTTGTAATGTTAGACCATAAAATAATTGCAATTTGCACAGGTATGCCAATTAAAAAAATCATCCACACATTATATTTTAAAAGCATAACATAAATGCTTGTAATTAATGACCAAATAAAAACAGTAATAATAAGATAATTAAACATTGGCTTGCCCCAAATAGAATTAAAAACAATTGCAACTATGCATGAAAGGGGAACAGCCCAAACAAAAACCTGCCACAAATTGATGCGCGCGGTTAATTGAAAATTAACAAACACAATAACTGCAACAAACCAAACGAGAAGAATTGCTAAAAGTGATATGGCAAGTTTGTTGCCCATTTGTAGTTTATAATTTTTTTTAACTTTTGTGTTTGTAACGTTTTGCTCAAACATTTGAGAAAGGGGAATATTAAACAGCTCACAAATGGCGTTTAGGGTGGTGACGTCTGGAATGACTTCGCCAGATTCCCATCTGGAAACAGCTTTATTAGAATAATTTAATTTTTCTGCTAGTTCATATTGAGTGAGCTTATTTGCTTTTCGTAGCTCTTTAATGTTGGTTCCAATAACCAAATTTATATCTTTCATATCGAAATATTACCACAAATCCACACGTATGTCCAATATTTTAAGCACTTTTTTTAAAATTCTCGCTCGGCGGGAATGCGATTATTTGTTGGACATTTAACAAATAGACATTCTCACTTCAAGTCTTTTAAGTGTAGATTTTTTTATGTCAATTCTCTTTGAAAAAAACATATGAATTTATATAATGGCCATGAAATATACAAGAGGAGGAAGAATTGAAACAAAAAACAATATATTATTCAGACGAACTAAATGATGAATTTTCTGGTGTTGTTCGTAACACTATAAAAATTGATGATAATTATGAATATATAAAAAAGAGCAGTTTATGGAACTTGTCTGCGTTTTTTGCTTATAGGGTTATAATGGTTCCGTTTGCTTATTTATATTGTAAATTAAAATTTCATCACAAAATTGTAAACAAAAAAGTAATTAAAAAAACAAGTGGCGGTTATTTTATGTTTGGAAATCACACCTTAATGGGTGGAGACGCATTTATTCCAAACCTAATTAACTTACCAAAAAAAACATACACAATTGTACATCCAGATAATTTATCTAAATTTGGCATTAAAAATTTTTTACAAATGAATGGTGCGTTGCCTCTCCCAGCAAGCAGAACTGCAACTAAAAATTTTTTAGAGGCAATAGAAAAGAGGGTAGTTGAGGGGAGTGTAATTCAAATTTATCCAGAGGCACATATTTGGCCGTATTACACAAAGGTACGACCTTTTAAAAGTGTATCTTTTAAATATCCAGTAAAATTACAAGAGCCAACATATTGCTTTACAAACACATTTCATAAAAGAAAATTTAGTAAAAAACCAAAAGTAATAACTTATGTAGATGGCCCATTTTATCCAAATAAAAATTTACCAATAAAAGAGCAAGAACAAGATTTAAGAAATCAAGTTTATAACGCAATGTGTGAAAGGGCAAAACTCAGCACGTATGAGTATATTAAGTATGAAAAAAAGGAGGATACAAATGATTAATATAATGTTTGCCGGAAATTACAAGGTTTTTGACGGGATGCTAATTGCAAGTTTATCTATTTTAAAGCATTGCAAAGAGCCTATTACGGCATATATTTTAACAATGGACTTGCAAGAAGAAAATGAAGATTACAAACCAATTAATGCAAAACATATAGAATTTTTAAACAATTTATATAAAAATGAAAATCCACAAAGCAAGGTAGAGTTAATAGATTTAACAGATCTTTATAAAAAAGAATTTAAAAAATGTCCTAAGGTAGAAAGCAACTATACGCCATACACATTTTTAAGATTGCTGGCCGATCAAATAGATGGTTTGCCAGATAAGATTTTATATTTAGACACCGATGTTGTTGCAAATGGAAACATTAGTGAACTTTATAGTACAGATATAAAAGATTATGAAATTGGTGGCATAAGAGACTATTATGGAAAAGTCTTTTTCGATTCTAAATATGTAAATGCTGGAGTTCTATTATTTAATATGCCAATGCTTA
>JAZSMW010000083.1:0-2418 GCA_045536095.1 Clostridia bacterium | reverse complement strand
GGCTACGATCCGACTTAATTTATTGTTTTAATTTAATTTTAATATTTTTAAAAAAATTAAACCCTACCCCACATTTTCCTGCTCGCCAATATTATTTTATCAGCCCATTTGTCCACACGTTCTTTCAACGATGCCATTTTTACAAACACAAAACAAAATAACAAAATAAATTAAACTCATTATTAATTTTAATTTGGCAACACAATTTGTTTTGCACTTTTTAACAAGAAACAATTTTTTAATCATTTTTTAACAAATTTAATATTTTTTTAACTATTTTTCACATATTTTTGCAAAAAAATAATTAATTTTTATTCAACCCTACAACAATAATAGTCAAATAAATTAAGACCCGCATTTTTATGCAACTCCAATAACACATTTTTTTAGTTAAAACCAAACACTTTTTTTAACAAACAAAGCACAAAGAAACCCACACCCATTAAATTAAAATAACACTAAAAAATTTAAACAAGATAAATTTTAAACCCGTACAAAAAAATGCATTTTTGTTAATTGCAAAGTTATTATTTTTTCGCGTGGGCAGAAACGCTCCCATATACCCGTAAGACAACTTGCAATTGCCAGCCTCCCCACATAAAAACAATAGCTAAATTGAAACACAGCGCAATGTTACTGCCTTAACCAATCAGCCAGCACCACACAAACACCTCGCTCGCACCGACCAAAATTAATATCATCATCCATTTAATATTATAATGTAAATCACATACTATTAAAAAGCGCAGCAAGACACACCGCAAAAACCAACTCAATCCAATAAGAAAAATTTTAATTTTTTAAATTTTAACCAATATTTTCTTTTTTAATTTTTATTTATAGTGTATAATATTAATGAATGTATTTTACAATTTGCAAAATTTAAATATTTATTAAAAATTTATAAATTTGGCAAAAATTTTATTTTTTTGAGGTTTTTATGAAAAAATTTGCATTTTTTTGTTGTTTTTTGTTAATTTTTGGATCATTTACAATTTTCAACCTAAATAAAAATAATGTCCACGCAGAAACAACCAACCCGCTAGAAGGTTTTGATATTGTTTTTAATGTTGAAAATTTAACACCCGATAGCGACCCAATTGTTCTCGCTAACAACACAGCATCATTTAATTATTCCGATGTCGATTCAGGCTCCGCAATAAAAATTTCAGCATCTCTAACTCAGCCAGCAGAATTGCAAGACTCGGTTGCTGCAAATTTTACATGGACGCAAAGCGAAAAAACCATTTCGCAAAATAACCATATAACGCTATACAAAACCATAACCAATAAAAACCAAATACCAATTGTAGTAGGGTCCACAACATATAATGTTACAGCAACATTTACAATTGCCAGCGAACCTCTTACTTTAAACAAAACAATTAAAATTACCGCATCTGCACCAGCCAACAACACTGGAGCAACCGTTCAAGTTTTTTATGAAACCGAAAACAATCAGCCAACAATAACCAAGTCGTCTTCCACTTTTAAACTATATGCAATCTATCCATTAAACACAACTCAAACAATTTCTTGGATGTATAAATCTCCAAACTCTGCTAAATATGTTTTTATTGGAGAGCCTCAAGAAAACAAAGGCTCATTAAGCACAACAGCCATTAATCCTGCAACATTAATAAGCGAAGAATTAGGCCTTGGAACTTATTCCTTTGTTGCCTGCGTTAAAGTGGGAGGAACATATTATTATTCCGAACCAATAAACATTACCGCATCTCAAGACATTTCAATTGTTGGCTCAAGCGTGTTTAAAGAAAATGAAATTTGTATTATTAAATCTAAAGCAACAAATTCTGTTGCCCACATTCAAGCCACAAAATTCAGCATTAAAAATGCAGACAAAATTAATGCCGATAATATTGTTTGGTATGTATCCGTAAACGAAGAGCAACCAATTAGAGTTGCACGTGGTAGCAGTTTTATTTATGAACCAACTTCAACAAACAGTTACAGAGTTGCTGCAAAGTATATAGAAGAAAATACAATAACCACAATCGACACACTTGTTGTTTCTCCAAAAGCAACAAACACTTGGGTTGTCTTTGTTGTTATTGGCGCATCTATTGCAGTCCTTTCTGGCATTTTAGTTTTTACAATTGTTAAACTCAACAAAAAAAGAGACGTTGTTTGGTAAAAGCAACAACATTTAAATAACACCAAAAAATTTAACCAAATTAAATTTTAAACATTAATAAACGAATGTTTCTTTGCCAACCACAAAGTTGGTGCTTTGGGGTACGGGTGGATTTCACATTTAATCTCCAAATTAATTTGTCTTAATTACGATATTTTTCACCACATAAAAAAATGAGAATTAAATTCTCATTTTTTTAACCCCTTATATTATTTTTGTTTTAGTTTTTTAAGCATTTTTTCAAAATAAATAATTTTTAATAA
>JAZSMW010000121.1:0-35833 GCA_045536095.1 Clostridia bacterium | reverse complement strand
TTCAAGTGTTGTCTTCCTAAGACCGCTTGGCCTCCGACTTATTAAAAAAAAGGAGAAAAAACATGGCAGTAAAAATTAGACTTACAAGATTAGGAGATAAAAAAGCACCATTTTACCGTGTAGTTGTTGCAGACTCACGTTCACCAAGAGATGGTAAATTTATTGACATTCTTGGAACTTACAATCCATTAACTAATCCAGCTGAAATTAAAATAAACAACGAAAAAGCAAAAACATGGATTAAAAATGGCGCTCAACCAACAGACACAGCAAGAAACTTGCTTGTAAAAAGTGGTGCAATTGAAGATAAGAAAAACTAATTGTAAATTATACAATTTACTAAACAAACTACAAGAGGTGTAACATGGAAGAACTTGTTAAATACATTGTAACAAATTTAGTTGACAATGAAGAAGAAGTAAAAATTGAGTCTAACCGAGAAGGTGACGAAATAAACATTATGGTAACAGTTGCTCCAGAGGATGTTGGTAAAGTTATTGGCAAAAATGGTAGAATTGCGCAAAGCATTCGTGCAATTGTTAAATCTGTTTCTGCAAAAGAAAAAATCAGATATAATGTTAAAATAAACAAGTAAATTGCATAATTTATAGTTAAGATGCAATTTTAAACTATCGCACAAATAAGAAGAAATTCTGTTTGTGCTTTTTTTAATTATAAATTTTATATAATTACTGATTTTGAGTTGTAAAAAAATAAAATGAGTTGCAAAAATTGATAAAGTAAGCTACAATAACAAAAAAAGGGGATAGTAAATGGGAAAAAACACAAAATCGGTAAAACAAGATGTTTGTGGACAAGAAAAAAGAGGTTAAACCCTCTTTTTTTTCTTGCCTTTTGCGGGGGACCTTAAAAGTTATTTTGGTATATTAAAGAAACGTTTAAATAAAAAGTTAATAAGAGTTATAAAAAACTTTTACAATTGTTTTTTTTGTGGTATAACTATATTAGTAAAGGTGGGGATATGAAAAAAACAAAAGTTATTTGTACAATTGGGCCAGCATGCGAAAGCGTTAATATAATTGAAGAAATGGTAAATGCAGGAATGAATGTTGCAAGAATAAATTTTTCACATGGGACGCACCAAGATAATTTGGTTAAAATTAATAATGTAAAAAAAGTTAGAGAAAAATTAAAAAAACCGATTGCCATAATGCTAGACACAAAGGGGCCGGAATATAGAATTGGTTGTTTTAAAAATGGTAAAGAGTTTTTAAAAGAAGGACAAAAATTTACGTTAACAACAAGAAATGTTTTGGGCGATGAAACCATTGTTTCGGTTAATTACAAAAATTTAATAAACGAATTACAAGTGGGAGATGTGGTTTTAGTATGTGATGGGCTAATTTCTTTGATGGTTACAAAACTTACACAAACTGATGCTGTTTGCAAGGTTGTTGATGGTGGAGAAATTTCCGATAAAAAAAGTATGAATTTTCCTAAAAAGGTTTTAAAAAATAAATATATTTCTAAAACAGATAAAGAAGACATTTTGTTTGGCATTAAAAATGATGTAGACTACATTGCGTGTTCGTTTGTTTCTTGCAAAAATGATGTTTTAAATGTGAGAAAACTTTTAAATAAAAACGGTGGGGAACAAATTGATATTATAGCAAAAATAGAAAACCAAGCAGGTGTAGACAACATAGATGAAATTTTAGAAGAATGTGCTGGAATTTTAATTGGTAGAGGAGATATGGGGGTTGAAATAGATTTTGAAAAACTTCCTCAAATTCAAAAATACCTAATTAACAAATGCCTACAAAAAGGTAAAATTGTTATAACTGCAACAGAAATGCTAGAAAGCATGATTAAAAACCCAAGACCAACAAGGGCAGAGGCATCGGATGTTGCAAATGCTGTTTATGATGGTTCAACTGCAATTATGCTTTCTGGTGAAACTGCAATGGGTAAGCATCCTGTTCTTGCTGTAAAAACTATGAGTAAAATTGCGCAAGAAACAGAAAATAATATTAATTATATTAAAAGGTTTAAAACTTTTGAGGTGGAAAAAGAGTCGAATTTAGATGCAATTTCTAGGGCAACAATTGGGCTTGCAATAGACACAAATGCAAAGGTAATTGTTGCATGTACAAAAACTGGTAGAACGGCTAAAAAGGTTGCAAGATTCCGTTCGCCAATAGACATTTTAGGTCTTGTTACTAATAGTAAAATGTTCCATAAGTTATCTCTTTGCTGGGGTGTTAAACCAATTTTAACAGAAGATTATAAAACATTAGATGTGCTTTTTAAAAACGCATCACAAATTGCAAAACAAGAGGCAAATTTAAAGGCTGGAGATAACATTGTTATAACCGGAGGGACCGGAAATATGACAAACACAAATTTAGTAAAAATAGAAACAATTTAAATAATGTTATTTAATTATTATTTATGTAATATATATGGCTGGTTTCATTTTGAGAGATTCTTGACATTTTAATAATTTTGTAATAAAATAAAGGCAAATAAGAGGTAATATGGATAATATTTATGAAATTGCTGAGGTGCATCTAAATATTAATGGAGAATTAAATAAAGTTGTTGTAACAGAAGAATCGCTTGCCGAGATTCGTGCAAACAAAGAACTTGCAGATTGTGTTGTTAAAATTGAAGTTTTAGATGGTTTTATTAAATTAGCTCTTGATAGAGAACGCCAAAACCTTTATGCGTTTGGTTATATATATAAAGAAGAAAAATTAAGTAAGTTTGGTTTTAGTGATTTTACTAATTTAAGAGAAATTGTTTTGCCAAAAGATTTAAGAAGCATTTCTGAACATTCATTTGATGGTTGTTCTAATTTAACATCAGTAAAAATTCCAGATGGGGTAATAGAAATAGGAGGTTCAGCTTTTCTAGGTTGCTCCAGCTTAACAAACATAAGTATTCCAGAGGGGGTGGGCAGAATAGGCTCCGGCGCATTTAAAGGTTGCACAAGTTTAACCCACATAAGTCTTCCAGAAAGTTTATATGAAATAGGGAATGAAGCTTTTTGTGGATGTGAAAGTTTGGCAGATATTAAAATTCCTAATGAAGTACGAAGAATTGGGTATTTTGCTTTTAAAAATTGTAAAAGTTTAAGTAAGGTGGAAATACCAAGCAAAGTAACTATTTTACGCCATTCAACATTTGCTGGATGTACTAAGTTAACAAGTGTAGCTATTCCAGAAAGCGTGTCAGAAATAGGGAGAAAGGTATTTGCAGATTGTACGAGTTTGGCAAGTGTAGTAATTCCTAAGGGCGTAATTACCATATCAGAAGGTGCTTTTGCCGGTTGCAAAAGTTTAATATATGTAGAAATTCCCGAAGGCGTAAAGCGAATTGAATCATCTGCATTTATGGGCTGTTCAGGTTTAACTAATGTTTCTATTCCAGAAGGGGTAACGCAAATAGACATGTGGGCTTTTACTGGATGTTCGGGGTTAATAAGTGTGACAATACCAAAAAGTGTAAAAGGGGTGATTTCTGGTGCCTTTAGAAATTGTTCTAGTTTACAGCATGTAATAATTCAAAACGGGGCAACATTTATAAGCGAAAGAGCGTTTGTTGGTTGCCAAGGTATAACAACATTAGAAATTCAAGATGGATTACGAGATGTTGGGTGGCTTTGGTTCATGCATTTAAAAACGCTAAAAACAATGATAGTTCCTTTGGCAGATGACGAGTTGGCTAAGAGGTTGTTTACTAATTTTCACAGTTTAGAAAGAGTGGTAACAAAAAAGGGAACATTTACTAATGAACATATAAAAAGCGGAACTGGTAATATTAGATAAAAATTAGCTATTAATTAAAAAGGAGAAAATATGGATAATATACATGAAATTGCTGAGGTGCATCTAAATATTAATGGAGAATTAAAGAAAGTTGTTGTAACAGAAGAATCCCTTGCCGAGATTCGTGCAAACAAAGAACTTGCAGATTGCGTTTATAAAATTGAGGTTTTAGATTCTTTTACTAAAATAAACAATGATAGAGATTTAGAAAATTTAAGGGTATTTGAGTTTAGTTCTTTTGCTAACTTGAGAGAAGTTTTTCTACCAAAAAAATTAAGAAAAATATCACCTAGGGCGTTTCATGGTTGTTCCAAATTAGAGATAGTAGACATTCCAGACGGTTTATATGAAATAGGAAATGAAGCTTTTTGTGGATGTGAAAGATTGTCTGGTATTCAAATTCCTAATTCAGTAATAAAAATTGGGGAGAGCGCCTTTCTAAATTGTAAAAGATTAAAAAGTGTAGAAATTCCAAGCCAAATAACTTATTTGCCTCATAAAACATTTGCTGGATGCACGAATTTAAGAAGTGTAGTCATTCCAGACAGCGTATTAAATATGGGGAATGCTGTATTTGCAGAGTGCATCTGTTTAACAAGTGTAGAACTTTCTAAAAAATTAGCGGTTATACCTAAGCATACATTTGCTGGATGTACTGGTTTGAGTCATATAGAAATTCCAAATAGTGTAAAACAAATTGAAATGTCTGCATTTAGTAAGTGCTCAGGTTTAACTAGTGTGTCTATTCCAGAGAGTGTTACCAAAATAGATGTTTTTGCATTTTCTAGCTGTACTGGGTTAACAAGCATAGCAATACCAAAAAGCGTAAAAACAATATGTTCTAAAGCATTTGCAAATTGTTCTGGTTTACAAAAAGTAACAATTCAAAATGGGGCAACACAAATAGCCATAAACGCGTTTGATAATTGTTCCAATGTAACATGTTTGGAAATCCAAGACGGCATACGAGATGTTAATTGGCTTTCATTTATTAAATTAAAATCAGTAAAAACGGTGATAACTCCTGTAGCAGATGAAGCGTTGGCAAAGAGGTTGTTTACCAATTTGGCAGGTTTAGAAAGTGTTGTAACAGAAAACGGAACATTTACAAAAGAAGATATAACAAACAGAACAAACAATCACAATAAATAGTGTGCAATAATAAAAAAAGAGAAATAAAGGGTTATCCCTTTTGAAACTAGCAAAAAAAGAACTCAGTTACATTTGAGTTCTTTTTTGCATTATTATATTATTGGGGTTTTTATGACTTCACTTAAGCAATCATCTATATACTTAAATGCTGAATTTCTTATTTCATTATGCATAATCCCTTTATATGGTTCATGGGCTGACACATCTATACCCATTTGTTTATATATATTTAATTGATTTCTGCACCTTTCATTCATATCTAAACCAAAAGCATTTCTAAGATTTTGTCCAACTTTGCTTGACATGCTTCTATCCATGTATGACATATCGTGCATTGGTGCTGGATTTCCATCTTCTTTAACTCTAGTTTTACTTAATCTATCTGCTTCTTTTTCGGCAACATAATATCTAAACTTTATAAGTTTAAATGCATCAACATTAAATTCTTTTCCAAATATTTCTTGATAATTATTAATTCCTGCAGGATAATCTAATTTAAACCCATTATACTCACTCATTGGCATAGGAATACTTCCTATTGCTCCACCTATACACAATTCGCCAATTAATTCTGGTTGTGCAAGCGCAAATCTCTGAGCAAATACTCCACTTGAAGAATATCCATGCATAAAAATCTTATCTTCCATTTTTTTGTTAGTTATTTCAAATATTTTATTTTTAGCATCATTTATAATTCTTACTAATTGCAAATCTATTCTTTGATGTTTTTCAGGTAAAGAATCTGTAAAACATTCATGACTTAATTGCTGAAAATAAGGTCTACCATTAATGCCGTTTGTAGGCAATATTGGTACTATTATGGGAGATTTATTTGAACTCCCATTCATCAAATTTAAAATATTCTTCGTAGTAAATTTTGCTGAATTATTTAATTCATTTGGATTCTCTTCATTATTTGTTTCAACAAACAATGTTTCTCCATCTTGTAGATTTGATGGTACACACATAACATAAGGAAAATAAAATCCGTTTCCATTAGGTTCAATAATATAAATACTATAAGTGCTATCTTTGTAAATTTCTTTCATATTGCGTGTCCTTTTTTAAGTTATCAATTGACTGATAATTTATTATAGCATACAATTTTTATTTTGTATATCTATTGAAAAAGATATTTTGGCACCGAGACGTGTGCTTGTCATATACAAGTGTTCTCGCTTGCTCGAACAGACAAGCACACGTATATAAACTAAATTAAAGTAGACAAAAAGCGAAAGTATGGGTTGACTTTTTTATGGGCTGGTGATATAATGATACTATAGAGGGAGAAAATATGAGCAATTTAGATGAAGTTTTAGTGCTTTATATAAACATTAATGGTACTGTAAAAAAAGCTTCGATAACAAGCAAAGATTTTGACGAAATTTGTGCAGACAATGAACTTAGTCCTGCGGTTTTTAAGGTAGAACTATTGCCAGGTGCGGAGGCAATTAGTGGTTTTAGCTATCTTTCAAATCTTGAAGAGGTTGTTGTGTCAGAAGGTGTAACATCAATAGGAATTGGTGCTTTTAAAGATTGTACAAGTTTAAAAAAAGTAGAGTTGCCAAGAAGTTTAAAAGAAATAGGGCTTAAGTGTTTTAGTGGCTGTGAACGCTTAGAAAGCATAAAGATACCAGACAAGGTGACTAAAATCGGTGATAGCGCATTTTCTAAATGCACAAGTTTAACAGGAGTTAGCTTGCCAAGTGATTTAAAAGTTTTGGGCATGAATGCATTTGCAGATTGCACAAGCTTGAAAAACATTTATTTTACACCTTCATTGGGTGGGTTTTGCCAATTCCAATCTAATGCATTTGCAAGATGCACTAGCTTAGAAGAAATTTTTATACCAAGAGAATTATCTTTAGAGAACTGGACTGTGTTTGAAGGGTGTACCAATGTAAAACAAATACAAACACCATATAGAACAGATTATTCGTTAGATTTGGCAAGATATCTTTTTAGTCATTTTCCAAAATTGGAGGAATATAAAACATTAAACAAAAAATTTACAAGAGATGATGTCGCAAAAACAAATAATGATTCTATACGATAAAATACTAAATAAAAAATAGCGGTAACCGCTATTTTTTTGTGTTAATTTAAATTTTTTTACAAGCAAATAGTGTATTACAAGAGAGAAAGACAAGTTTGTGTTCTGTGTAATATTATAGGTAGAAAATCAAAGAAACCACACACTGTGTGGTTTCTTTATTTTAAAAGGTTTAAAGGTTATTGTTATTTTATTAATGTTGTTGGTAAATATGCTTGAGCTCTTTTAATATAAATTTTGTTTTTTGTTAAGTTTTTAAAATGCTCTTTTTGGGCGATTGCGTAAACCTCCCCAAATTTTTCGTATAAAAATATTTGCCAGCATTCGTCAAAATAATAACAATTGGATATAAGACTATAATCGGAAACGGTAAAAGTTATTGTTTTGTTTTGATCGGTTAAAATGCTAAAACCAATGCTGTCTTTATCTAAAAAACAAGTTGGTTTTTTAGAAGTAATTGTTAGCTTTTTAATTGTTATATGCTTTCTTTTAAAAAAATTATAAAAGTCATTATAAGTTAATTTATTTACAAATTGCATGGTTGGGTCCTCCTTATTATTTAATTTCAGAAAGGGATTCTACAATCCATTTTTTATAGGCATCTACATATGGTTGACCAAACAGCCTTTTTAAAAACCTACGCCACTCTTCATTAAACTTAAATTCTCCGTTTGCAGTTTCAAACATAAAATCTGAAAAACGAGCAATAACAACTTCTTGGCCATGAGAATTTTTATTGGTTACTTGAATTTCTATAAGTTCATTTGTAAGAGAAAAAAGGCCTAATAATTTTATGTTTGATAAATCATTAGAGGCAATATGTGTAGAAATTGCACTGTCGGTTAAAAACCTAATAATATCTTCTTTTTTTAAAAGTTTTGCGTAGTTTGTTTTGTTTGTCATAATTACTCCATTATTTTGATTGTGTATTAGTACTATTTATGTATATTTTCCCAAACTTTTTTTCTAAAAATTTAACCCATTGGCTTGATAAGTTTAAGCATTTTGTTGAGGCTATAAAAGAGTAGTCGTTGCATGTTGCATATAGGGCGTGATTTGGTGTTATGAAATAAGTTATATTTAAGCCAATAGAGCCCAAACATCCATTTAGTTTGATATCAACTTTTATTTTTTTTGGATATATGTTAACACTGTTTAAAAACTCTAATATTTCTAATTTGGTAAGACGATTTGCAAATTTAAGTTCTGTCATTATTTTTGCCTATCTAAGTTATATTTAGCTTTATAGTCGGCACCAAATTTTTTTATCATAAAATTTTTCCAAGAAAGATTGTATGTTAGCTTTATATCATTTTCATAAATAACAAATGTTGTATCATTAAATAAAATACGAATATTTTTGCCAAAAATAGTGTCGGCTGTTTTAAGTTTTGCGGTTGCACAAAAAGTTTTGTTTGGGTCATCAAAATCGGACATGTTTAAATTGGAATTTATTTTTTTAACTTTTTTATGTAAATATGTGGTTAAAAATTCTTGTATGTCACAAGTAGAAAGCCTTTTGCTGAACATAAGTCACCTCTTTTTTCTTTTGGCGAAATTATATCACACGGGCAGTTAATAGTCAATAGTGATTTATATAAAAATTATAAAAAATAAAAAAAATTGGCATGGGGGTATTTTGTTTTTAAAATGAACATAGTACAATTTTTTTGAAAGCAAAAAAAATGCTTAAAATTTGTATTTGGTTATAAAATACAACCTAAAAAAAAGGAGGATTGTGTTGGGTGAAATAGAAAAAAGTAAATTAAAAAAAATTAAAGAGGCTCTTTTAAAAAAGGCGGTTGGATATTATGCTGACGAAATTGTTGAGGAATATTCTTACGAAGATGGCAAAGAATGTTTAACTAAAAAAAAGATTACAAAAAAATATGTTCCTGGAGACATGACTGCTTCTAAAATGTTATTGGAGTTTTTTAATGAATCAGGAACTTTTGAAAATATGACAGATGAAGAATTAGATGCAGAAATGATAAGGCTTTTTAAGGAGTATCAAAAATTAACAAATGTAAATATGTTGCAAAGGGTTTTAGAAGATAAACCGCAAGAAGAACAAAATAATTAAAAAGGTAGGGCAAAAATTGATTTTACAAAAAATATCTAACAAAATTAAATGCGATTTTTCTGGGTGTAAAAACTTGGCAGAATTTTCTTTGGAATTTTTAAGCGATAGCAAGAAAAAGATGTGTTTGTGTGAAGATTGTTTAAAAAAAATATATGAAACATACGCAAAGTTTACAACGCCTAAAAGCGTTGATGCACCCTTTAAAAAACAAAAAAAATTGAGGTAAATAAATGAAGAAAAAAGAAGAACAGTTACTAGTTGAAAATATTAAAAATGATTTTAAAAAGAGGCAACAAGAACGTAAGGCGTTTGATGCCCAATGGCAGTTGAACATGAACTTTTTAATGGGTAATCAGTATTGTAGCATTGGCTATAATCACGAAATAGAAGAGTTTGACAAAGAATATTTTTGGCAACAACGAGAAGTTTTTAACCATATTGCGTCAATTGTTGAGGCAAGGTTAGCAAAATTGCATACAATTAGGCCAACAATGACAATTGTTCCCGTGTCTAATGATGAATCGGATGTAAAAACCGCTAAACTTTCTAAAAAAATTGTTAACGCAATATACAAGAAGGAGGAAATGTCTAAATTAATATCTGAAGCAACAAAATGGAGCGAAGTTACAGGAACAGTTTTTTACAAAATATTTTGGGATAACGATAAGGGCATAACCTATGCAAAAGATGACACTGGAAAAAGTTTAAAAATGGGTGATGTGAACATTGCCGTATGCACACCGTTTGAAATATTTCCAGAAAGTACAACAAGTACGTTAGAAGACTCAAAAAGTATAATACATGCAAAGGCTTATCATGTTAATGATATTGAGGCAATTTGGGGTAAAAAAGTAGAAGGTGAGGACATAAATGTGTTCTCATTAGACAATTCAAATTCGGGAATTGGTGGGCTTGGATATAATTCGCAGGCTACAAAAATAATCAATACAAAAAAATGTAACTATGCAATAGTTATAGAAAAATATGAAAAGCCGAGCATTGAATATCCAAATGGCAGGTTAATTATTGTTGCTGGTGATGAGTTACTATATGTTGGAGAATTACCATATAAAAATGGTGCAGACGGCGAAAGAACTTTTCCATTTATTCAACAGGTTTGTATTGAACAAACGGGATGTTTTTGGGGCACTTCAATTATAGAAAGAGTTATACCTATTCAACGAGCCTATAATGCAGTAAAGAATAGGAAACACGAATTTTTGAATAGGCTATCTATGGGTGTTTTAACCGTTGAAGATGGCTCTGTGGATGTTGATAATTTAGAAGAGGAGGGATTGTCTCCAGGGAAAATTTTAGTATATAGGCAAGGCGCAAATGCTCCAAACTTTATGGCTAACACAAACGTGCCAGCAGATTTTACCCTAGAAGAACAGCGACTTTTAGATGAATTTAAAACAATATCTGGAGTGTCGGATATCCTTAATAACACTTCAACTTATGCAAATATGAGCGGTGTTGCTCTTCAACTTTTAATTGAGCAAGATGAAACTAGAATTTCTGTAACAAGTGATCAATTAAAGTTTGCAATAAAGCAGATGGCAAAACATATTTTAAGGCTTTATAAACAATTTGCCACTGTGCCAAGGCTTTTAAAAATTGTTGGAGATCATGGTGAATTAGAGGTTATGTATTTCTCATCATCGGATATCTCTAGCGATGAGGTAAACTTTGAAACGGATACAGAATTAAATGAGTCTTTGGCTCAGCGTCGTAGCATGGTTTTTGATTTATTAAAGGCAGGACTACTTCAAGATGAAAATGGAAAATTGTCTAATCGTATGAGAATTAAAGCATTAGAACTTTTAGGGTTTGGTGTGTGGGAAAGCGCACAAGACATAAATGAATTACATCAAAAAAAGGCTTCGGCAGAAAATGCAGAATTTATTGAGGGGCAAATGCCACAAGTTAAAGAAATAGATAATCATAAATTACACATAGATGAGCATATTGCATTTATGCTAAGTGGTGAGTACGAAAAGAAAACCAGTGAAAAAATTGAACAAAACATTTTAGAACATATAAGAAAACACAAAGAGTTTGATGCAATGCAAAATGGTTTAACAAATAATGATAATAAAAAGGGAATATAAAATATGGAAGAAAAAATAAACGGGGAACAACCGCTTGATCTTGAGGTTAATGTACAAAGTGAAATTGTTAAAGAAGAGGAAGAAGGTACTGCTTTAACGCAAGAGAATGATGGCTCCCTAGGAAAATTTAAAGACGCTCAAAGTTTGCTTATGGCCTATAACAATTTGCAGGCAGAGTTTACTAAAAAGTGTCAAAAACTAAGCGAAGTGAGTAGCCTTCTCGAGGGGCAAAAGCAAGAGCAAGGTAAAAGTGAAAAAGTAGAGACATTTCCAGTTTACGAAAGTGACGATTGGAAGCAAAATGTATCTACTTTTTTAAAGCAAAATTCTGAGGCTAAAGAGTATTCTGGGGATATTGCAAACGAAATTTTAAAAGACAAAAGTTTACAATCATCTCCGCATGCCTTAGAGCTTGCTTGGGCTAGAGTAATGAAAGATAATTACAAGAACCCGCAAACGTTGGCGAATGATCAAAACTTCATAAATGAAAAAATTTTGAGTCAAGAGCAAGTTAAAAAGCAAGTATTAGATGAATACTTTAAAAATTTACAAAACACAAAAACTCCACCAGTTATTGCAAAAACTGGAGTGGTTGCAGGAATTCAAAAAAAAGAGCCAACAACCATGATGGAGGCAAAACAAATGGTGGAGAAACTATTTAATTTAAAAGGATAAAAAAATGGTTACTTTACAAAGCGCAGAAAGCGCATTAAAAACAGTTTACCTTGGAGTGGTTTCTAACCAATTAAATATTAATGCAAACCCACTTCTTGGAAAAATTAAACAATCTACAAAAGATGTTTGGGGCAAAGAAGTAAGAAAACTTGCTCCATATGGAATTAATGGTGGTATTGGTGCTGGGGCAGAAACAGATGCTTTGCCAAAGGCCGCTGGAAACAACTATGTTCAATTTATTTCAGAGCTTAAAAATTTATATGGCAAAATTGAACTTTCTGACAAAGCAATAAGAGCATCAGAAAACAATGCAGGGGCATTTGTAAATCTTTTAAACGATGAAATGGAGGGGTTAATTAAGGCATCTTCATTTAACTTTGGTCGTATGCTTTATGGTGATGGCACAGGGCTACTTGCAACTGTTAGTGCATTTGATAGTGAAACAAAAGCAATAACATGTGATTCTGTTAAAAATTTAATAGAGGGTATGGTTATTGATGTTTATACTCAAGATGCAAAAGTAGAAGCAAAAAGTGGTGTAAGAATTAAATATGTTGACAGAGTAAACAAAGCGGTTTATTTAGACACTGAAATAGAACTTGCAGTAGGTGACAAAATTTATGTTCAAAACTCTAAAGATTTTGAAATAACCGGGCTTGGTAAATTATTTTCTAATTCTGAAACTCTTTATGGTTTAAAAAGATCTGAATTTCCTTGGCTTTCACCATATATTAAAACGGAAGCTGGAGAAATTAGCGATGGATTAATTCAAAGCGCAATTGACTTTTTAGATGAAGTTTCAGGCTCTAACATTAATTACATTGCGTGTTCAAGCGCAGTAAGACGAGCTTATCAAGAATATTTAGGTGCATATAGAAGAAATATTGATATTCAAGAACTAAACGGTGGTTACAAGGCAATTTCTTATAATGGAATTCCTCTTGTGGCAGATAGATTTGTTGCTGATGACACAATGTATTTATTAAATACAGATGACTTTACACTTCATCAATTATGCGACTGGAAATGGTTAGAAGGTGAAGACGGAAGAGTTATTCGTCAAAATATGGGATTCCCAACTTACAGTGCAACATTAGTTAAATACGCAGATTTAATTTGCGACAAACCTAATGGACAGGCAAAAATTACTGGTATTTCTAGCACTGTAACTAATCCATTTACAACAGTTGTAAACGCTTAATTAATTTTTTTGTTCAATTGTTTAACAAAAGAAAACAATGGTTATTTGGCTAGAATAAAACCGCATACTTTTTTGGTATGTTTTGAAAATTCAAACCAATAAAAATGCTCTAAAAAAGGAGGGTAAATGGAACAATTTGAAATAAAGAGCGATGCTCTAGGAATAATAAAAAGAATTAAAGCATGGAATAAGCACTATAGGGTTTTTTATAACATAAAAACTAAAAAGTATGTGTTAAAAATAAAAGAAAACAGTTTAAAACCCTGTGAGTATTCTTTAACATTCCCGTTTAACCAAATAGATGAGCGAATGTTGATACATATTCAAAAAAGCGAAATTCAAAATCGAGAAAAATATTTACAAGAAATTGAAAACGAAAATGCTCTCCTTTTAAAAAAAGAGCAAAAAAATTTATTAGAGCAAATGGAGAAAAATATTGAAAGCAAAAGAAATAATTAAAAATGTTTGTGTGTATTTAGGAAAAGAAGAAATATTAAATAGTAATTTATTTGAAGAGGGTGGAACAAGTTTAACCAACCAAGAAAATTTGGAAATAGGCAAAATGGTAAACTGTATTAATTTAGTTACAGAAGAAATTGCAACTGAATATATTCCGCTTTTAAGGCAAAAAGAAATGACCCTGCAAAATGGTCAAATAGAAGTTTTTGAAATAGATCCAAACATTCATGAAATTGTAAGTATAAAATCTAAATTTGGAAGAGAGTTAAAGTATAAATTAATTAACAATAAGGTGATTTGTTTTGCAACGAATGTTGTAGTAACATATAAGGCTCATCCAACAAAAATAACACTCGAAAGCGAAGCAGAAACATTTGGTGGTAAACTTTCTGCACGCATACTTGCTTATGGTGTTGCAAGCGAGTTTTGTTTTTTAGAGATGCTTTATGAAGATGCTACAATATGGGAAAACAGGTTTAAAAATGCGCTATTTGTAAATGCAAGAAAAAAGGGAGAACTTAAACTTAAAAAAAGAGGATGGTTTTAAATGATTTATCCAAGAGTAACTCCTAAAAAACAAGTTACAAATGCACAAATTAACTTTACAAATTTTGAAGCTTCAATGGATACCGAAGTGGATGAGGCATTGCTTCCATATAAAAAAGCAAAAATATCTTACAATTTTAATGTAAAAAAAGGAAGCTTAACCAATGGTTATGGTTTTAAAAACTTATGTTTGCCAAACAAAAGTGGTGGGCAAAGAGAAATTATTCCTCCTTCAAGCCCAGTAAAAAAATTGTGGCACTATAAATATTTTGATCCCGATACACAGTCTGCCAATAATGAGTTAATAATGTTTTGCGAAAATGGAGAAGTAAGAACGTGTTTGTTAAAATCTAATAGCCCACTTGTTGGAATATTAGATATAAACACAACATTAACTAGTGTTCCAAACGCACTAAATTACAGATTAAACTCTATCGACACATTAATAATTTCAAGTGAAACAGACGGTATGTGGAAGTATGCACAAAATCAGTCTATTCAAAAGGTGGAAGACAGCCCATATATAAAATCGATGTGTTTGCATTATGAACGATTATTTGCAGTTGTTGGCGGGGAAAGAAACCGCTTAGCATTTTCGGCAAATTTAGATCCAACAGATTGGACAGAAGACTTATCTGGAGGTGGCTTTATAGAAATGCAAGACGAGAGAGGCGGGCTAAGTTCTGTTATTTCATATAACGATTACGTTTATGTATTTAGGGATTTTGGTGTAACAAGGCTTTCGGCATATGGAGATCAGCAAGATTTTAGCGTTTCACAATTGTTTACATCTAGCGTTAAGCTATATGGCAACACAGCAACGCTTTGTGGCAATAAAGTTTTACTTCTTGCTAGAGATGGCGTGCACGTGTTTGATGGGTACTCAACTCAAAAAATAAATTTAGGGATAGATAGTTTATTTGATGGTGTAAACAATGAAAATGCATGTGCTGTTTATTTCAACAATAAATTTTTATTGGCTTGTAGATTAAACTTTAATGACGGCGAAAAAATAGGTTGCGAAAATTATTCTAACGGCTATATAAATAATGCACTTTTAGAAATTGATCTTTCTACAAATGAGCTTTCTATTACCAGAGGTGTGGATATTGCGTCTATGCTTGCTTTAGATGATGGATCGTTTGGCAAAGTTGTTGCCTGCTTTAACGGAGAACATTCGGGCAAACTTGGCGAACTAACAACAGATGGTTGTGTTTTTGGCACAGTATTGCCAAAAAAATGGATTAGCCCAAAAAGTAGCATGGGATACCCAAGCAAAATAAAACGCATTAAAGAGTGTTTAATAAAAACTAAGGGTAATTGCAAAATTAAAATAAACACAAATAAGCAGTGTAAAGAATTTTTTATAAAGGGTAGTGAAATAGCTCAAAGAATAAAATTAAACTTAAGTGGAGAGCAAATAGAAGTGGGTTTTATGGTTGATGAAGCTGGAGAAACCGAAATTTCTTGCCCGGTTATTATGGTGGGGATTTCAAATTAATGATTATAGATTATAATTTATTAAAACTAATTTTTAAAAGGTACAACAAACAAAAATTCCTAAAAGGAGAAGACAATGTATCAATATATTTTTGATGAAGACACAACAAACAAATTAAAAACGACAACAGCAAAAACAAAAGCGATTTTTGACCAGTTTGGTGCAATAGATAACAAATATAATACACTTGCAAAAGGGGAAAATGAATTAAATTTGGAAAAAATGAACTATTCAAAGCCAACCGACGAAGAAATATCAAAAAAGGCTAAAGACAGTTTGCAAGAGTATAAAACATCAGGTATTGATTCTATAAATAATGAATATTTGGAAAAGCAAGAACAAGCAAATAAAAGCATTAGCAATTTAAAGGAAGATTTAAAAAATCAAACAAACAACATAATAAGTGCATACGATAATGTAAAAGAAGAGGCAAAAGAGGATGCAATAAAAAGAGGTCTTGCTCGCTCTAGTATAATTGTTAACACGCTTGCAAAACATGATCAGCAAATGTTAAACGAGCTTTCTGAAAAGGCAAAACAAATTAATGAAAAAATAGATGCATATAACGGGGATTTGGCGTTATTACAAACTCAAAAGCAAAATGCCCTAAATGCATTTGATATTGCCTATGCAGTAAAATTGCAAGAAAAAATAGACGGAATAAATGAGGAAGTTTATAAAAACGAGCAAGATGTTATTAAATACAACAACCAAATAGCACAAATTCAAGCAGAGTGGGATAAAAAAAATAATGATGATAACTTTGATAAAACCACTTCTTTAGCCGAACTTATTGGTAAGTATGGCTCTGCCATATTTGATGTTTTAAAACAAAATGAAAAATTGGAAATTGCAAAAAATTATTTTGCACAAATGAGTAAAGAAGATGCCATAAACGAACTTAAAAATAACAGTGCATTTATAAATCAATTGGGCAACAAAAACTATAATAAATTATTAGAGGAATTACAACTTAAATAGTTTATGTGGTCGGATGTGTTTAACATTGCATTAAGCAATGGGATATTTGCATGTTTGTTTGTGGCTCTACTAGTTTATGTTTTAAAGGATACAAAAAAAAGAGAGACAAAATACCAAAACATTATCGATTGTTTATCGAGCAGTTTAAATACTGTAGACGAAATAAAACAAGATGTATCAAAAATTAAAAAATGTTTGTTAAAAAACGACCAAACAAAAAGGAAAAAAGATGAAAAACCTAATTAAGTCTTATAAGTTTTGGACAACGCTTGCTGGAGCTGTTGGGCTTTTGTTTATAGCAATAAACGATACCCTTGGCATAAGCATAAATGTTAAAGGCGTTGAACAAATAATTCTTTCAATATGTGGCTTGCTTGTGGTTTTTGGTATTGTTCAGAAGCCAAAAGGCAAAGATCAAAGTAAAGATAACACTAATGATAAAAAAGAATAATTATAATCGGGTTCAATTATGAGCCCGTTTTTTATGTAGTAGGAAATATCGTAAATCGGCGAATTTATTCGCAAGATTTTAGCAGTATTTCCGCCCGTACCAAAGGGCCATCGCTTTTGTGGATAGCAAAAGAGTATTTGTGAAACAGATACATAATTTTAAATTTATTTAAAATTGCGATGGTTTTTTATTTGTGCGAGATATTTTGTTAAATTCAATAACAAATAAGAATAACTTTATTAAAACTTTTGGGTTTTATAAAATAAATGTAAATAAAAAAAAGCAAAATAATAAGTTAAATGTTTTGCATTAAAAACATTAATTGTGTTAACATACATATGTACAAGCATGCACTTAAACTAAAGTTTAAGTCGTATTAAGGAGAAACAATAAAATCATGAAAAAACAAAAAATATTTTTGAGTGTTTTATTATTAATATTGTGTGTGGGTATAGTTGGTATTGGAGTATATGCTTCTGTACCATCAAATTCAACTTTGGGTGGCACGGTACATATAACCCCACCAAATAGTAATATAGAAATAAGTGGTTATATAAATGGTGAACAAATATTAGAGCCAACGCAAAGCATATATGGTGTGGATTTAACTATTCCAACATTGGCAATATCTCATAACAGCAAAATGTCTGGTGTTTGCACAAAACTAACAATACATATTAAAAATTTAAGTAACAAAAATTTGGGTGTTTATTTTTATTCGGGTGAAGAAGAAAAAACAACAAACACGTTAGCTGTAGGGTCAGACATTAAAACCTCCGACACATTAAGGAACATACTTAATGTTAACTTAACATCATATTCATATTTAAAAAAAGCAGATGATTCTTCCGATCAAGACGAAATTAGCATGGATGTATTTTTTAGTATAAGGCCAGGAACAAACTTAAATGTTGCAACAAATTGCAGTTTTTCTTACTACTTAAATATGGAAGAGTATGCACCAAGTGAAGAAATTTCTAGTTTAACAACACTTCCTAGTGGTTCATCGCAAACTGCAGGCACAACAATTTCAGATACTTTAGTTAAATTGCCAGAGGCTGTTTCACAGGTGCCAGCTTATGCATTTTCTAGCAATATAAAACATGTTGCATTAACGCCTAGCACAACAACAATTAGTTCCAATGCATTTAAAGGTAAAACTTCGCTTAACGGAATTAATTTAAATAATGTAACAACAATAGGGGATTATGCCTTTAATGGTTGCACATCATTTAAAGGTTTTGCAAATTTAACTAGTGCAACGTCGGTTGGCGAATATGCTTTTAATGGTAGTCAAATATTTGATGTTATAAACACGCAAAATTTAGCTACTGTTGGTCAGCGCGCATTTAGTGGTTGCAATCAATTAATATCTAGCTTAAGCTTTGCTAGCGGAGCAACAATTGGTGAATATGCGTTTAATGAATGTCAAACTTTAATTTCTTTAGATTTAGAAAATGTAACAAGCATTGGTCAGTATGCCTTTGCAGATTGCAAAAATGTAGTTGTAAGCAGTTTAAACTTATCAAATGCAACTAACATTGGTATTTATGCATTTAGTGGCTGTGTAAAAATATTTGGTGATTTAATGCTTGATAATGTAACATCCATAGGTGTTGCTGCATTTAAAGATTGTAATTTATCAAATGTTTATTATGCAGGAACTTTAAAAGAGTGGTTTGGCATAGAAATAACAAGTAATCCTTACATCTTTGAAAGCGCACGAAATTTATATATAAACAATGTATTGGTTGATGGCACATTAACAGTTCCTAGCGATGTAACAAGTGTGGGAGCACAATTTACAAACTATAAAAAAATTACAGGTTTAAATTTATCAAATGTAACATCAGTTGGGCCATATGCATTTAATGGGTGCACAGGAATAACCGGCTCAGTAAACATGTCAAAGCTAAACTCAGTAGGTTTTGCGGCATTTAATGGGTGCTCTGGCATAAGTGGTGAAGTAAATTTAACCGGATTAACAGATGTTATTGGTGACTTTGCATTTAGGGGATGTTCTGCTATTACTTCATTGACAATTGGGGCATCTGCAACAAGAATTGGTTCCGATGCATTTGATGGTTGTTCAAGATTGCAAACTGTAACAATAGATAGTAGCACAATTGCAAATAATAGCACATACATGGGTTATTTGTTAGCAAATTCTGCAACCACAACCGTATACTTAAAAAATGGTTTAAGTAGCACACAGTTGGTAAGTAAAGGGTTTAGCGAGAGCGCAACTCAAGACAAAGCTGGTTATGTTAAATATACAAAATAGAAATAAAAATCAAGGGAAATGCCCTTGATTTTTTTATAACATTTAAGGTTATTTGTAAAATTGCTTGTAAGATAAAATAACACCGCAACTTTAAATAGATTTAAAATTATCCACTTGAATAAATTCAACACTTTTGTTATCACAAAAGCAGTGATTTTTGGTACGAGCGGAAATCTCGTTTTAAACCCACAAATAAATTTGCGTTTAAACGATATTTCCCACTACATAAGAAAAAACAAAAGCCAGAGTTTTGGCTTTTGTTTAATATTTTTAAAAGTGTTATTTAAAAGACGTTTTAATTTTTGCTGATATAAACAGTAATTGTTTTATTGTCAAATTCAAACTCGTCGTTAAATTCTCCGCTGGTTCCTTGACTAACGCTTAAAGCTAGGCAATCTTTAACAATTGTTGGTTCGTTTTTAACTATTAAATCAACAAGGTCTGGGTTTCCATCCACGCTTATATTAATGCGGTCTGTTACCTCATATCCACTTGTTTTTCTTAAGTTTTGAACTTTAGAAACAAATTCACGAACAGTGCCTTCCTCTATTAATTCTTGGGTTAGGGTTGTGTCTAGAACAACGGCAAGAGACCCTTCGGTTGCAGAAGTGTAAGCAGATGTTTGTTCAACCGAAATTAAAATGTCACTTTCGGCAAACTCTACCAAAGTGCCGTTTAAGGTTGTTTTAAACGTATTTCCGCTTCTAACACAAGCAACCACTTGGTTTGCGTCGCAATTTGCAAAAAAGTTTCTTATTTCACCAAGAAGTGAACCATATTTTGGCCCTAAAGTTTTTAGTTGAGGTTTTATAGAATATTTAACAAATTTTGACAAGTCTTCATTTTCGATTATTTCTTTAACGTTTAATTCTTCTTTTATTTGGGTAATTAAATTAGCATCCAAATCAAATTTGCCATTTGCATCTGTAATATATAGCTTTGCAAGTGGTTGACGGATTTTTATATTGCTTAGGTTTCTTGCACTTCTGCCAAGCTCAGTAAACTTGTAACATAAATCCATATCTGTGCTTAATTTTTGATTTATAAACGATGTATTTACTTCTGGATAGTCACAAAGGTGAACGCTTTTTGGAGCGTTTTCAAAAAATGGAGTAACTAGGTTTTGATACATGCTTTCGGTTACAAACGGAGTAAATGGTGCAGTTAGTTTGCATAGCCCAACAAGAACTTCCCAAAGAGTAACATAAGCACTTATTTTATCTTCAGTCATACCTCCAGCCCAATAGCGTTTGCGGCATCTTCTTACATACCAGTTTGAAAGATTTTCAACAAAAACTTGAACCTTGCGGGCTGCTTCTGTGCAGTGGTAAGTTTCTACAAGTTCTGTAACTTCGGCAACAAGGGTATTAAATTCAGATAAAACCCATTTGTCCATAATAGAAAGATTACAATCGCTTAAGTTATATTTGCTTGGGTCAAACTGGTCAATTTCTGCATACAAAACAAAAAATGCATAAGTGTTCCAAAGTGTACCAAAATAATTTTTAACAGATTCTGATGCGCTTTTAACAGACATTGGTTGGTTATTCCACGGTTGGGTTGTTGTGTAGAAGGACCACCTAACAGCATCTGCGCCAACAGCGTTTATTATTTCCATTGGTGGACGGTAATTTCCAAGGCTCTTAGAAAGTTTAACCCCATTATCGTCAACAACAAGCCCGTTAACAATAACATGCTTGTATGGAGCTTTGCCAAATAGAGCAGTGCCTAGCACAAGTTGAGTATAAAACCAACCACGGCATTGATCAACTCCTTCCGAAATAAAGTCGGCAGGGAATCTACGTTCAAATTCTTCTTTGTTTTCAAATGGATAGTGGAATTGAGCAAAAGGCATAGAACCACTATCGTACCAGCAGTCTATAACGTATGGCTCACGCTTCATTGGTTTTCCACAGTGTGGGCAGGTTAGTGTTACATCATCTACATATGGTTTGTGTAGTTCTATATCTTCACTTAAATTTCCAAGTTCCTTAAGTTCGGCTTTAGATCCAACAACATGGTAGTGACCACATTCACAAGTCCAAACAGGAAGAGGAGTTCCCCAATAGCGATCTCTAGAAATGTTCCAGTCTATAACATTTTCTAGCCAGTTGCCCATACGTCCGTCTTTTATAGAATCTGGGTGCCAATTAACCTCTTGGTTATTTTTTATTAATTCATCTTTAATTGCTGTTGTTTTAACAAACCAGCCGTCTCTTGCAAAATACATAAGAGGTGATTTACATCTCCAGCAGTGTGGATATTCGTGTTTGTGTCTTGCACTTTTAAACACTTTGCCATCAGTTCTTAAGTCTTCTGCAACTTGTTCGTTAACATCAAACACATTTTTGCCAGCATATTTTTCACATGCGGATGTAAACAATCCGTCTTGACCAGCCATTGCAACAAAAGGCAAGTTATATTTCATTCCAACATTGGCATCGTCTGCACCATAGGCTGGCGCAATGTGAACAATGCCAGTTCCGTCTGTTAGTGTAACATATGCATCGCATGTTACAAAAAATGCTTTTGCTGTTACATCGCTTGATGCAAAGTTAAATAGTGGTTCATATTTTTGATATTCTAATTGTTTACCTGTGTATTTTTCTACAATTTTAAATTCTTCATCTTTAAAAAACGAAGAAACTAATGCTTCGGCTAAAATATAGTTTTCGCCAGTTTCAAAACATTCAATTTTAACATAGGTTTCAACAGGGTTAACGCAAAGAGCAACGTTAGAAGGAAGTGTCCATGGGGTAGTTGTCCATGCTAAAAAGTAAGTGTTTATATGATTTGCCGCTTTAAATTTAGCAACAATTGTTAAATCGTTTCGTTCTTTATAGCCTTGAGCAACTTCGTGAGAGGAAAGTGCTGTTCCACAGCTTGGGCAACATGGTAAAACCTTGTAACCTTTATATAAAAGACCCTTATTGTTTAACTCTTTTAAACTCCACCATTCGCTCTCAATATAGTCGTCTTTATAAGTAACATAGCAGTCGTCATCCATGTTAACAAAGTATCCAACACGGTCTGAAAATGTTTTCCAAAGGTCAACATATTTCCAAACGTCTTTTTTGCATTCGGTAATAAATTTTTCTACGCCATAAGCTTCAATTTGTTGTTTGCCCGAAATTCCTATTTCTTTTTCTACAGAAATTTCAACAGGTAACCCGTGAGTGTCCCATCCGCCCTTTCTTGGAACTTCGTAGCCTTTCATTAAATGAAAACGGTTAAATAGGTCTTTAAGCGTTCTTGTTAAAACGTGACCAGCATGAGGTTGTCCATTTGCTGTTGGAGGCCCCTCATAAAAAGAATACATCTTTTTGCCTTTGTTGTGGCTTAAACATTGATTTTTAATGTTGTTTTCTTGCCAAAACTTTAAAACTTGTTCTTCGGTTTGAGCAAGGTTCATTTCGCCAACTTTTTTGTACATAATAATCTCCTTTTAAATAAAAAAACTCCTAGCAAAAACAAGACTCTTGCTAAGAGTTATACCACTTGTTTATGCTGTGGGCTAGCACCCACTTCTTCTATAACGGGAAGACCCGTGTTAACCTAATAAAACAAAAAGCTTGTTCGGTAAACCTGCTCCAAAAGGGATAACTTGTGTATTTGTTTATTGCCTTGCACCAAACGGCAACTCTCTAAAAACAAGGTTACATAAGCCGTGTCTTTTGTTGTAGCGCATTTTATATTAAGTTTTTAAAACTTACAAAAAGATTATAACAGCAAAAAAAACATTTGTAAAGTGTTAAATTAAAATTTGTATAAAATAAGCAAATAATTATTTTTAACAATAAAAAGAAATTACATAAAAAATTTTACAAATAGTTTTAGATGTGATAAAATTTAATTGGAGAAAATATGGAAATATTAAGAAATTATAAACAAATTAGTGATAAAATTAATGAAATTTTTAACATAGATGTATCTAACATCCCAATGCTAGATGCTATGAGTTTTTCTAACATTAGAGATCTTTTAAAAAATGCACAGGTAAGTGCAAATTGCGAAAATGCGGTTAGCAAATTAGCTGAACTTATTTTTCAGTTAAATGAATATTTACCTGCGCTTTGCAATTTAACTAAAATGTTTTTGCATACTAAAAATTATTGGGCAATAATTTTGTTCTTAGAAAAGTTATTTGTGGCGCACGTGGGGCCAAGCACATATATTAGCAAAAATAAAGAATATTCTCACAAAGAGCGTTATTTTGACCGTTTTATAGAAGTTGTTAAAAGCACAGACATAACAACTGGTGATGTATTGCCATTTTTGTTTGCTATTGTAGAAGATAACGACAAATCGTCCATTTCGGTTTGGCTTGCTCCTGCGCTTGAATATTTGCAAAATTTATATAGAGAGAACATGGAGGAAATTGCAAGCTTTGTGGCAACCAACTCAATGCATAATCTTACATATTTAGAGCTGGGGCTTGAGTTTAATACGCAAAAGGCAATTAGCCAAATTTTTGATTCCGAAATTGGAGCAATAGATGATAAATTAATTGCAAAAATGCTCAAACACTATTATACCGACACAATGGCATTTTTTGACAAGAATTTAGAAACGGCTGGCAACAAAAAATTTAACTATGTAAAAATATTGGCTAGCATAGAAAATCCAGAAGTTACTGCTAGGCTAGAAGATTTGTATGAAGAAGAACAAAATGAAGAAATAAAAAACTTTATTAAACTTAAACTGGGCATTTCTAGTAAACAAAATTTAGGTGTTTCGCCTAAGCATTTTGAAACAATGGCACAAAAAAAAGTTGAAACCATTCAAGAAAGAACGCTTGGTATTGCTTTTGAAAAAGTTAATTTAAATTTTGTTGATGGAACACCGGCAAACAACATTGTAAAAACGTATTTAATTAATATTTTTAAAGAAGAAAAAGACCTGTTAAATTTATGTGGTTTAAGTGACGTTAAAACATTGTTTAATGAAATAGACTTAAACAATTTTGCCGAAAAATTATATTTTGTTGTTAGCCACATGAAAGATATTAAAGAAGCGAAGTGGGCAATAAGGCTAATTTCTCTTCTTGCAAGTGAACAACTTTTGGAACAGATATATGAATTTATTGCAGGATTATATAAACTTAACCGCCACAAAGAGGCAAAATATTTTATGGAATGTTTAATTTACGCAAAACGTGCGGGAGTTATTACAACAATTTCTAAATTAATAGAAGAACAAAATCCAAAGTTTTTAGAAGATAAAGATTATTTTGTTTCTATATATTCTGAAAATTTGCAAAAAACAAATTCAGATGTTTTAGATATGCTTGCAAGCGATGAAATTACAGAAGAGGCTATTGCTTCTCAAAAACAGAGGTTATATGCTGGCTTTATAGCAAATAAAAGTTATTCTAAACAACAATTTGAAGAAATTTTTATTGAAAAAAAAGTATTTAATATTTTAGCGCAAAAATTGGTTTTTGGAGAATATAAACAAGATAGGTTGCTTTCTCTTTTTGTGTTAGAAGAAAAACAAATTAAATACATAGCAGGAACAGCACAAGACGCAAATGACTTAAAAATTAAAATTGCGCATTCGTTAGATTTAGATGACAGATTTGAAAGTGCAAAATCATATTTTTCTAACCCAACGTTTAAACAATTTACAAATTCGATTTTTCCAATAAAAGAAAATGAAAAAACGCTTTCAAAAGTTTCTAGTATGCATGGTATTTTAATTAATGCAATTAAGTTTATTTCTGAAATGGCAGAGTTTGGTTTTATAAAAAATATTTCACATGACGGCGAAGATGCAACCGAGCTTGTGCATGCTTGTCCAGAGCTTAATTTACTTGCCGAGGTGGCATTTGAAACTCCAGTTACTTATTACACTTCTACATCAAGTTTAGGGAACATTAGGTTTTATAAACTAAACCAATGCTTAAAAAATGGTAGTGCATACATAATTAACAAAGCAAATGCAATTGCAATTGGCGGTGTAGAACCAAGATATTACGATTATGTATTAAATGCTGTTTCGGCCTCAAAAAAATTATAATAAAAAATTAAATGCACTATATTAGTGCATTTTTTATGTAGTAGGAAATATCGCATTTACAAGAGAATTTATTCTCAGATTAAATGCGATATCCGCCCGTACCAAAAGACACCAACACTAGCGATTAGCAAAGAAGCATTCATTTGTGAATGTTAAAATTTAACTTATTTAAATTTTTTGGTGTTATTTTATTCTAATTTAAACAAAAGGCAAAATTAATTAATTTAATTGTTGACAAAACAAGTATACTTGTTGTATAATCTTACCCGTATGCCACATATGCAGGGCTTAAAAAGTGGTTTAACCCGCCTTGTGCGTAGTGAGATTTATTTTTAGGAGGCGCAAATGTTTGCAATTATTCAAACTGGTGGAAAACAATACAAAGTTGCAGTTGGTGACGTTGTTAAAGTAGAAAAGCTAGAACTTGAAGTTGGTTCAAAAGTTAATTTCGATGTTTTACTTGTTTCTGACAACGGAACAATTGTTGCTGGTAACCCAGTTGTTAATGGAGTTACTTGTGTTGCAGAAGTTGTTGAACATGGAAAAGGCGATAAAATTGTTGTTTACAAATACAAAGCAAAAAAGAACTATCGCAGAAAACAAGGTCACAGACAACCATACACTGCAATCAAAATTGTTGAAATTAAGTAATTAAACCTTTAAAAGCAAGCATTATATAATGTTTGATAGGTAAAAAATTATGACAAAAATTCAAATAACAAAAAACAATGGCACAATTTTAGGCTTTGTTGTTTCTGGACATTCTGGCTATGCAGGTGAAGGAAGCGACATAGTGTGTGCAGCAATTTCGTCTTTATCACAAATGGTTTGTGTGGGGCTCGAAAATGTTTTAAGCCTAAAGCCCATAATAAAAATAGAAAACAATAATGCATATTTGTCATGCTTTTTGTCAAATGATTTAACAAAAGAGCAAATGCAAAAAGCACAAATTTTGTTTATGACTTTTGAAGAGTCAGTAAAATGCTTATTATGTGGTAATAAAAACTATAAAAAATACATTAATTTGGAGGTCAAAAATGAAATTTATTAATATTCAACTTTTTGCCCATAAAAAAGGTGGCGGTAGCACTAAAAATGGTAGAGATAGTAACTCTAAACGTTTAGGCGTTAAAGCAGCAGACGGTCAACCAGTTCTTGCAGGATCAATTATTATTAGACAACGCGGAACAAAAGTTTATGCGGGTGAAAATTGCGGGCTTGGCAAAGATTACACAATTTTTGCAAAAGTAGATGGCACTGTTAAATTTCACAACAGTGGCGATAAAAAGTATGTTAGTGTAATAGCTGCAGAATAATAAAGTAAAAAACATGCCAAAGACAATTAATTGTCTTTGGCTTTTTTATGTAGAAGGAAATATCGTCAAACGCAAGTTTACTTGCAAGCTTGAAACAGTATTTCCGCCCGCATTAAAAAAACACCAACACTAGCGCTTAACAAAGAAAGCATTCATTTATGAATGGTTAAAATTTAACTTGCTTAAATTTTTTGGTGTTATTTTATTTAGTAGGAAATATCTCTAGACGCAAGTTTACTTGCAAGCTTGAAACACTTTATAAAAATTTAAAAGGATTTTTCTAGGGGCCTATTAAATAATACTTGCAAAAAGTAACAATATATTATATAATAAATCCATATGAACAAAAAGTATATAAATTATTTAAAAAATTTAGATGCAGAGGCCAGTGGCCTTTTAGGTTTTTTTGATGCTGATGATAACTATGTTATTGATCAAGATATTATTCAAGAGCTTATTATATGTAATAAAATTATAGATTCATTTTCTGACAATAAAATTTTGGCAACTGCCAAGGTTGGTGATGCAAAACTTAAATTTGTTGTATATATACAAGATGGAGAAAACAACCAAAAAAGAGCAGGCTTGTTTGTGTTAGAAAAAAGCACTTTAGGCTTTATAGATAAAGATTTACAAACTTATGTGCATAGCGTTGTTTTAAAAAATGATGCAAACTTTTTTATTGAAATTAAAAAGGCGTTTCATCTTTACGCACAAGACGAGTCTGAGGGGGTAGATATTGACAATGCAACCCTTTTAAAAATTCAAGAACGCCTTAAAAAATTAAAAATGCATTATGAGGCAATGCTGATGGCTTCTATTCCTGCAGACAAGGCATATGTTTTAAAAATGCTTGCATTAATTAAAACTGCAGGCCCTTATGGACAACAATTTTTATTAGAACTTAAAAAAAGAATAGAATTAAAAAAATTAACCAAAGCCGATAAAAAATATTGGCGTGAATTAAAATTAATGATAGATTCTATGCTTTTAAAAAATAAAGATGTTTTTGCAGGCCCAGTGTTAGATAAAATGATTTTACTTCAAGAGGCATATTTAAGTGCTATTAAAAATGTAAAAATTATGGCACCAGAAGAGGTTGTTACAGCTCAAAAGAAAAAAAAGAGTGATGATAAAAAGAAAAAAAAGAAGGCAGGAAAAGACAAAAAGGCCGACAAAAAAAAGAAAAAGGGAGGTTCTAAGGGGAGTGCTGCGGTTAAACCTGCCACCCCAAGTAAGGATGTTCCAAGAGAATTTAAGCCTAAACCTACAAGAACAAAAAAGAATAATTTAGAGGCCGAAAACGATTATTCTTCGTTTTTGGGTGAGTGGGTTGATCAAAATAAGCAAAGAAATAATTTGCCTCCAAGGGTTGATGAAAGAGACAGGGGTAGATAAAACAGGAGTTTCTCCTGTTTTTTTATGTAGTAGGAAATATCGTTAAACGCAAGTTTACTTGCAAGTTTGAAGCAGTATTTCCGCCCGTACCAAAGGGCCATCGCTTTTGTGAATAGCAAAAGTGTATTTGTGGAACAAATGCATAATTTTAAATTTATTTAAAATTGCGATGGTTTTTTATGTTCGGGGCGGGGTTGTTTCTACTCTGGATAGATCTAAAACTGTGGATTTTGCAAGTGATAGGGGAGTAATAGAATAGTATCCATATTTGTTTCTAATTTTATCTAGGGCACTGTTTAGGTTGGAATTTTTAAGAGAATTGCTAAACATGTTTAATTGAGTTTCATTGCAACTACTTAAGTTGTATGTGCAAATTCTTATTGCTCTTACTGCGGTTCCATATTTCCAAAAAGAATCAATTAAACGCATACAACAATTACAGAGATCTAAATTTGTGTTTGTTTTAAATAAAAGTCGTGAGGTTTCATGAATATAACGAAAATCTGCGGTTTTAATAGTGACAGAAACACTTCCAGCATTAAAGTTTTCTGCTCTTAATCTGGTAGAAATTTCTTCACAAAGAGCAGTAACAACACCCATTATTTCGTCCCGAGTGTATACATCTTTTATTGTTGTAGTTCCGTTTCCAATGCTTTTAGGGGCCGATATATCATTGCATTTTTTTACTTCGTCATAATCGTTGCCCAAAAGTTTTTGTTTTAGTTGTAGTCCTAAAATTCCAAAGTTTTTCTTTAAAACGCTATCGGGAATATCTATTATTTCCCCAAGTTTAAAAACGCCTATTTTGTTGTATCGCTTATTTAGGCGTTTCCCAATTCCTATTATTGAGGTTATGGGTAATGGATAAACAATTTGTTTAAAGTTGTGTTTGTCTATAATTGTTGTTGCGTCTGGTTTTTTTATGTCTGAACCGAGTTTTGCTAAAAGTTTTCCAAAACTAACTCCAACAGATATTGTTATGTTAAGAGTGGTTTTTACATCTTCTCTTATTTTGTCGGCAACTTCTTTTGCAGAACCAAAAAACTTTAAACTATCGGTCATATCAAGCCAGCACTCGTCAATTCCAAAACTTTCTACACGGTCGGTATATTTCTCATATATTTTGCGTAGATTTTTAGAATATTCCGCATACAGAGCGTGATTTGGTGGTACGCAAACAAGGTTTGGGCATTTAAGCTTTGCCTGCCAAATTGCTTCACCGGTTTCAACACCATATTTTTTTGCTTCAAGGCTTCTAGTTAAAATAATGCCTGTTCTTTTTTCTGGGTTGCCAGTTACAGCAACAGGTTTTCCTGTTAAGTTTTTATTATTTGCAATTTCAACAGAAGCATAAAAACTATTTGCGTCACAATGGAAGATAACTCGCTCTTTCATTTGCCAAACCCCCTTGTTTTATGGTAATATACATCATGTTTTAGTAAGAAATAACCAAAACAAGAACAAATGTTCTATTTTGTATTATACAACTAAAATAAGACAAATAAAAGCAATTTTATAAAAAAGTGGGTATTTTTTTTGAGAACATTATTTAAAAATGCAAAAGTGTTAAATTTAGATCATTCAAACGGATATTATAACGGATATGTTGTTGTTAATAATAATATTATTGAGTATGCGGGAGAAAGCCTTCCGGATGGAGATTTTGACGAACAAATAGACGTTAGTGGAAATGTTTTAATGCCGGGCTTTATTAATGCACATGCGCACACACCCATGGCAATTTTAAGAGGCGTAAAAGATGATGTTAATTTAAACGAGTGGTTGTTTGATGGCGTTGTTCCAATAGAACAACAAATGACCAAGCAGGACATTTATTGGGCAGAAATGCTGGGTATTGCCGAATGTGTTAAAAATGGAATTACAACTCTGGAAGAAGGGTATTTCCACTTTGATGCTATGGCAGATGCTATTGCTAAATCTGGCATTAGGGCAAGAATTGGAATAGGGCCAAGAATTCAAGGTTCAAATAGTACAAATTATTATGAAAATTTAAAGCAAACCTTTAGTATGCTGAAGCAAAAAGATAAAAATGGGTTAATAACTTGTGCATGTTTTGCGCATGCCATATATACAATAAGCGACGAAATTTTTGAACAAATGTTAAAATTTGCTAATGATTATAATTTGTCTCTTAGCATACATTTGTCTGAAACGTTAAAAGAGGTAGGAGATTGCACGGCAAAAAATGGAGGGCTTACTCCACCAGCGCTTTTAGAAAAAATGGGATACTTAGATCGAAAGTGTTTAGCATATCATTGTGTTCATATGGATAAAGACGATTTGCAAATTTTGGCAGACTATGATGTAGATGTTGCAACATGTCCGTCTTCTAACATAAAACTGGCAAGTGGAATTGCCCCAGTTTATGCAATGCAGAACAAAGGGTTAAACATTGCAATAGGAACAGATGGTGCAGCAAGTAACAACTGTTTAGACATGTTTAAAGAGATGTTTTTAGTTGCAACACTTTCTAAGGTTAGCTTATACGATGCTAGTGTGGTAAGCGCGAGGGATGTGCTAAAAATGGCCACAATTAATGGCGCTAAAGCACTTCAAATTAACTCTGGTGAAATTAAGGCTGGTAAAAATGCTGATATAATTTTGGTAAATATAAAGGACCCTCATATGCAACCAGAAAAAAATATTGTTTCTAACCTTGTGTATAGTGCAAGAGGTAGTGATGTATATTTTACAATGGTAAATGGTAAAGTTCTGTATAAAAATGGCGAGTTTAACATAGGCGAAAATATACAAACAATAATAAAAAAAGCAAATGAAATAAGAAATAAACTAGAAAAATAAAAGGAAATTGTTACAAAAATGGAAATAGTAAATACATTAAGCGAAGAATTTAGTTTAAAAACGGAGTATGTTCAAAACATAATAACTTTATTAGATGAGGGGTGCACAATCCCATTTATTGCAAGATATAGAAAGGAAATGCATGGTTCATGTGATGATCAAGTTTTAAGAGAATTTTCAGATAGATTAAATTATTTAAGAAACCTCGAAAAAAGAAAGGGCGAGGTAGAAAATTCTATAAAAGAGCAAGAAAAATGGACCGAAGAATTAGAGCAAAAGTTAAAGGAAGCAAAAACATTAACCGAAGTAGAAGATATTTATAGGCCATATAAGCCAAAACGTAAAACAAGAGCAAGTGTTGCTATCGCAAAAGGGCTAGAACCTCTTGCAGATATTTTGCAACAGCAAGAAGAAACTCAAGACATTTTGCAAGTTGCTCAAGCATTTGTAAACGAAGAAAAGGAAGTCAACTCTGTAGAAGAGGCTCTTGCAGGGGCAAAAGATATCATTGCAGAGCGAATATCAGATGATAGTGAACTTAGAAAAACTTTAAGAGAAGTTATAAAAAATCATGCACAAATTTGCACCACTTTAGTAGAAAAAGAGGGCAGCGAAGTGTATGAAATGTATGCAGAACACTCAGAACCTGTAAAAAGCATCCCTAGTCATAGAATTTTAGCAATAAATAGGGGAGAGAATGAAGAGTGTTTAAAGGTTAGTATTCAATTAGAGGAGCAATTGGCATTAACTGAAATATCTAATGCATACATTAAACCAAATTCAACAACAAAAGAAATTATGGAAGAGGTTATTGCCGACAGTTATAAAAGGTTGCTATTCCCTAGTTTAGAAAATGAGTGCAGAAATGAATTAACCGATTTTGCAAGCGAGCAAGCAATTAAAATGTTTGAAGTAAATTTAAAGCCATTACTTTTACAGTCACCATTAAAAAATAATGTTATTATGGGTTTTGATCCTGGTTACAGAATGGGATGTAAAGTTGCCATAATTGATTCTCACGGAGAAGTATTAGACACAACAGTTGTTTATCCAACCCCACCATTTAATAAAACAGAAGAATCATTAATTAAACTTAAGGCGTTAGTAGAAAAACACAATGTGGACATTGTTGCTGTTGGTAATGGAACAGCAAGTAAAGAATCTGAAATTTTTATATGCGAATTAATTAAGCAAGTAAATCGTAAATTAAATTACGCAATGGTAAATGAAGCCGGAGCGTCTGTTTATTCGGCAAGTAAATTGGGCGCCGAAGAATTTCCAGACTTTGATGTTAATTTAAGAAGTGCCGTTTCTATTGCTCGTAGGCTTCAAGATCCTCTTGCAGAATTAATTAAAATAGATGTAAAATCTATTGGCGTTGGACAATATCAACACGACATGCCGCAAAACCGTTTAACAGAGGTATTAACAGGCGTGGTAGAAGATTGCGTTAATAGTGTTGGTGTAGACTTAAACACAGCATCGCCTAGCCTTTTATCTTATGTTTCAGGGCTTAATTCGTCTATTGCAAAAAACATATGTGAGTATCGTAAGGAAATTAATAATTTTACTAATAGAGAACAGCTTTTAAAGGTAAAAAAACTTGGGCCAAAGGCATATGAACAGTGTGCGGGCTTTTTAAGAATTGTTGACGGACAAAACGTGTTAGACAACACCGCTGTGCATCCAGAAAGTTATGAAAGTGCACAAAAGCTTTTAAAATTATTTAGCTTGACAGATCAAGATGTTAAAGAGGGTAACTTAGAAACGCTTTCTAGCTTAGTAAAACTAAAAGGCGAAGAAAAAGTTGCAACAGAAATTGGGGTTGGTGTTCCAACACTTATAGATATGGTTAAAGAACTTTCTAAGCCGGGAAGAGACATTCGTGAAGATATGCCAAAACCAGTACTTAGAGCAGAACTTTTGGGGCTAGAAGATTTAAAAGAGGGTATGATAATTAAAGGAACAGTTCGTAATGTAATAGACTTTGGTGCGTTTGTAGATATTGGTGTTCATCAAGATGGTTTAGTTCATATTTCACAAATATCTAATAAATACATTAAGCATCCATCAGAAGAACTAACAGTTGGACAACAACTAAATGTTAAAGTACTTTCGGTAGATGTTCAAAAAAAGAGAATTCAATTAACAATAAAGGATTGTCAACAAGAGGACTAGATGATTAGATTAGATAAATTTTTCACCGAAACAGCAACACTTTCACGGTCTGAAGCAAATGCAGAAATAAAAAAGGGGCGAGTTACAGTAGATGGTGAAATAATAAAAAAGCCTGATTGTAAAATTAACGAACAAACTGCAAAAGTTATTTATAACGGTCAGGTAATAAATTACAATAAATACGTTTATATAATGCTAAACAAACCAAGCGGAGTTGTTAGTGCTACCGAAGATGCTAGACAAAAAACCGTTTTAGATTTGCTACCTCAAAAGTATAAAAAAATGGGGCTTTTTCCATGTGGGAGATTAGATAAAGACACGTTAGGTTTAGTTATATTAACAAATGATGGAATATCAGCGCATAAATTACTTGCCCCAAAAAAACATGTAAGCAAGGTTTATTATTTTGAATGTGCCGAAGAATTAACAAAACACAATGAGCATAAAATTGAAGCGGGAATTTTGTTAAAAGATGGTTATGTGACAAAACCGTGTAGAATTCATATGAAAGAAAAAAACAGGGGTTATATTCAGTTAACCGAAGGAAAGTACCATGAAATTAAACGGATGTTTGGGGCTGTTGGGAATAAAATAACGTTTTTAGAAAGAACAAATTTTGGTGCATTAGAACTAGATCCAACTCTACAAAGAGGTGAATTTAGAGAATTAACAAATCTAGAGGTAGAACAATTAATTAAAAATTTATAATTTAGAAAATATAAAATACAAAAAATAATCAAAAAAAGTTGCATTTGGGTTTTTCACAAATTGCAACTTTTTTATGTAGGAGGAAATATCTCTAGACGCAAGTTTACTTGCAAGTTTGAAACAGTATTTCCGCCCGCATTAAAAAAACACCAACACTAGCGATTAGCAAGAAAGCATTCATTTATGAATGATTAAAATTTAACTTGTTTAAATTTTTTGGTGCTATTTTAATAAAAAATATAATTAACTAAACCTTCTAAATGGATATTTTGCCTCACTAATTTCGGCACCTCTTCTTTGGCAAAAATCTGAAATTTCTTTACCAATTTCACTTTGAGATGTAACGGCATAAGTGTTACACGATTTAAAAATAGAGGCAAAATCTATAAAAGCATTACCGTTATTATATGTAATTAAATCGCGCAAAAGCAAATTGCCTGGTTCGTTAGGTGTAAGCAGATTTTGTAAGTAGTTATAAGATGATTTAACCGTATTTACTTTTAAATTATTTTTTCTTATTTCACGTAGGCAACGGATTAAATAACTTTGTAAGCCTCTATCAGATATATTAGTTATAATCTCAGTGGCAAAATCATTAAAAACACCAATATTGTCTAAATTGTAGCCCTCATCAATTGGTTCGTTTTTTATTTTTGCAAGAGAATAAGTTGTTTTATAATAAAACATTTTGCTAATAATATCAAAAGCCCTACCTAATTGTTGGCTTGGACAATACTCATTATCTTCTAGCGGTGCACTAATAATAACACTCATATTTGCCTCCTAAAGCTGTCTTTTTAGTTTTCGTTGTTATTTTATCACCAAACTTTTTGTTTGTAAATAGTTGAAACAAAAATAGTATAAAAAAATTAAAAAAAATAAACATAATAATGTGAAATCTTTTTATGTTAACGGAGCGGCAGTTCTGTTTATATCAAATATTTTTGGAAAAATTATAGGGGCTGTATATAAAATACCCTTGTCAAATATTTTGGGAACAGAGGGTATTGGGTTGTATCAAATGGCATTTCCTATATATTCTTTTTTACTGGTAATAATTACGGGAGGAATAAGTGTTATACTAACAAAAAAAACGGCATATTGTATTGCAGAAAATACGGCTTTTCAAAAAAATAAAAATTTTGCTGTTGCAAAAAAAATAGCACTTATTTTGGGGAGTGTATTTTTTCTTTTAATTGTAATGCTGGCTTATCCAATTGCATTATTACAAGGAAATGCAAACGCAACATATGGACATTTAGCAATTTCTATTGGTTTTATATTTGCATGCATGCTAAGTGTGTATAGGGGGTATTATCAAGGGCATGCAAATATGTTTCCTACAGCAATTAGCCAAGTTATGGAGCAGTTTTTTAAACTGCTATTGGGGTTAACTCTTTCTGCCATTTTAATTAAAAAGGGAATATTATATGGAGTAATAGGTGCTTTAATAGGTGTGTCTATAAGCGAAATGTTGAGTTTAATATATTTTGTAGTAATTTCTAAGAGCAAAATAAATAAAGCAAAAGTAACATCTTACGATTGTTTTAGTTTTTTTAAAGAATGTGTACCAATAAGTTTAAGTAGTGGAATTTTTCCATTAAGTTCATTAATAGACTCTTTACTAGTTGTAAACTTATTAAATAAATGTGGGTATTTGCCCAGTTATTCAACTAGCCTGTTTGGAATAGAGTCGGGAATGATAATCCCTTTAATTAACTTGCCAAATGTGCTTATTGTTGCCATTGCTTTATCAGCTATGCCAATTTTGTGTTTTAATCTTAATAAGGTAAATCAGTTAGGCGAAAAAATCCACTTAATGATAAAATTTACATACATCTTAATTTTTCCTTGTATGGTAGGGATGTTTATACTCTCTGAGAATATTTTACAAATTTTGTATCCAACCCTTTCGGCCGATTTATTTAATGTTGCAAATGTGTTGCTAAAATTTTCCATGTTTGAGATGTTTTTTTTATGCTTTGTGACTATTACAAATTCAATTTTGCAAGCCATAGGTAGGGCAGGGTATGCAACATTGTCACTATTTTGTGGTGTATGCATTAAAACGCTTGTATCAATTTTATTAATACAGAATTTTAAT
>JAZSMW010000040.1:0-5217 GCA_045536095.1 Clostridia bacterium | reverse complement strand
AGGGCCGTAAAGCAAAACGTGGTCTAAAGTTTCTCCCCTATTTTTTGCCGCCTTTATATAAATTTCCAAGTTACTTTTTACTTTTTCTTGCCCAACATAGTCTTTCATTGCTCTTGGGCGAAGTGAGTTTTCGATTTCTAGGTCGGTGGCATTTTTTGTGCTTGTTATAAATCTATCTACATCTTCCATTATCTACCCATTCCTCTTAACACGTTTGTAATAATTTGTTCTAACGACATATCTTTTGTTGCCACTTGCTTAACAAGTTTATATGCCTCATTTTTGCCAACACCCAAACCTGCAAGTGTTGAAACTGCATCATCAAATACTTGTTCATTAACCTCATCTGCTTCAATTTCTTGCCCCATTGCAATTGCTTCCATTGGGTTAACCTTGTCTTTGAGCTCTAAAATTAACCTTTCGGCAGTTTTTTTACCAAGACCCTTTATTTTGCAAATGGTTTTTAAATCTTCTGATGCAATAGCAGTAATTAACCCAGAAATTGAAATTTCTGACAATATACCAATTGCCATTTTGGGTCCAATTCCACTTACTGATATTAGTTTTAAAAACATATCTTTTTCTTCAATGCAAGAAAATCCATATAAAGACATTTCATCTTCTCTAACTACCAAATAAGTAAAAATTTTAACTGGTTCATTTTCAAACTCTATTGAGTCTAAAGTAAAGCCCGAAACATTAATTTCATAACCAATTCCGTTATTTTCTAACGAAATTTTTCCTTCTTCTTTATGCGTAACAACGCCAATAATATAACTATACATACTTTTCCTTTTATAATTTATTAAAATTTAGCCTTGAGTTTATTTGACTGTGGCAAAGTGCTGCTGCAACAGCATCCGCCGCATCATCCGGCTTTGGAACTTTATCTAGCCCTAGTAGTGTTTTAACCATAAATTGAACTTGTGCCTTTTCGGCTCTACCAACACCAGTTAATGCTTGTTTTATTTGAAGTGGAGTATATTCGTACACATCTAGCCCACACTCCTTGCATGTTAAAACAATAACGCCTCTTGCTTCTGCAACTGGTATAATTGTTTTTTGATTTTTAAAAAAGAAAAGTTCTTCCACAGCAACAACATCAGGCTTGTAAACCTCTATTATTTTTTTTAGCGTTTTATAAATAACAAAAAGCCTATTTGGCAAACTTTCTTCTTTTGGTGTAGAAATTACCCCATAATCAACAATTTGTGGATTGTATCCATCATAATCTATTAACCCATACCCAACTAATGCATAGCCAGGATCTATTCCTAAAATTCTCATATTTACATATTAGAATATATTGATTTTTTTGTCAAATATATTAGTAATTATAATAGTTAGCAATAATTCTGTTTTTTGAAAATGCAAACAAGTTAATTACCCATAAGCTTTTAATTAACTCTTTATAAATTAAAAAATTAGGATATGCTTAATCCTAATTTTATTTATTGTTTAATTTTTATAAAGATTTTTGATCATTTATTATTCTTCTTTGTTCTTTTAAAAACTGCATATCGGTTAAATATTTTTGCTTAATAATTTGTAAATCTTCTAAAACCTCTTGTTTTGTGTTTTCCTGCCTAATATATTTTATCAAGTCATGATTACTCAAAGCACGATCTCTTTCTTTAAAATAGTCTAATCCATTTTGCTCACAATGAACTTTTGCAACATCGTATTTTATTACACTATAAAAGAAGAAGACAAAATGGCTTAATTCATCATTTGTTAAGCTTTCAAACCTGTTTGCAAAATCGCAAAATTTGTTATACATATTTGTTATTATTTGTTCTGTTTCTATAACTTCTGATATTGTTTTATATTGGCATGTTTTTAAACATGGCAACAAGTGTTCTTTTAATTTACAAAGTTTCATGCATTTACCTCAAAATAAGTTTAATCTTCTAACTCCTCTGGAAGATTTACATTATGTATTACTTCTTGAACGTCATCGTTATCTTCTAGTAAATCCAACATTTTTTGGAATGAAGATAATTGCTTTTCTTCTAAATCCACATAATTATCTGGAACAAGAGTACTTTCGTATGACAAAACTTTTAAATTTGCTTGTTCTAATTTTTGTGCCACTTCTCCAACTTCTTGAGGCGCTGTTTCTACCTCAATACAATCTTCTGCATCTACAATGTCTAATGCTCCACAGTCTAAAGCCAAAAGCATTACTTCATCAACATCTGTGTCTATCGTTTTTTCTAATATTATAATACCCTTTTGCTTAAACATATATGAAACACAACCTGTAGAGCCCAAATTGCCGCCGTGTTTATCAAAGGCATGGCGAACATCTCCACCAGTTCTGTTAATGTTATCGGTTAAACATCTAACAATAACTGCTGTTCCACCAATTCCGTACCCCTCATATGTTTTTTCTTCGTAGTTTACGGAACCCATTTCTCCACTTGCCTTTTTAATGCTACGTTGAATACTATCGTTAGGCATGTTGTTTTGTTTTGCCTTAGCAATCATATCTCTAAGCCTACTATTAGTGCTTGGGTCTGCTCCCCCATTTTTAACAGCAACCGCAATTTCTCTACCTATTTTGGTAAAAATTTTGCCTCTAGCCGCATCTGTTTTTCCTTTTTTTGCTTGTATATTGTGCCATTTTGAATGTCCTGACATATTTATTCTCTCCTAATTATTTATTTTATTTGCTATGTAGTACATAACAATACTACCCGATACCCCTGCATTTAAGCTTTCTAAATTGTTTTGCATTGGTATGTTTATTGTGCTTGTGCTTAACTCTTGAAGTTCTTTGCTAACACCATTTCCTTCATTACCCACCAAAACACCAACTTGACCGCTGATGTTAGATGTAAAAAGGTTGGTCCCTTGCAAATTACAAGAAATAAGTGGTAATTTCCATTTTTTATATTCTATCATAAATTCTTGTTTGGTGCAAGAGTAAATTCTAGTTTTAAAAATTGCACCCATAGAACTGCGAATAACCTTGTCGTTACTTGGCTTAACACTGTTAACTAAATATATATCTAAAAAATTTGCACCAAGTGCAGAGCGAATGAGCGTTCCAACATTTCCTGGATCCTGAAGCGAATCTAACACCAAAAAATTTGTGACTGGTTTTTGCATTTTTCTTGTTATAAACTTTACAACCCCAATTATTCCTTGAGAAGTTTCTGTTGACGAAAATGTTTTAAACACATTATCCGACAAAATAATTTCTTCTCCGCCATAGTCTGTTTTTTCAAAGCAGCCTTCTTTTTTAAGAATATATTCTACTTTGTGGCCTGCAGAAATTGCCTCCTCAATTAACTTTGGGTTATCAAAAAAAACAAACTCCTTGCTGGTTTGCAATTTTTTTAATTGTTTAACTTTAACATTTTGTAAAGATGATATTACCATACATATTTATATTACAACACACCACATCATTTTTGCAAGCAATTGTTAAATTCTATAATTTTATTTTTTGTTTTTGAAAAAAATCATCTAAAAACTTATTGTTTGTTTTGTAAATTCTTTCTCCACATATTGTCTTTAAATAATATTCGCATGAGTGAAAAATATAGTCCCCATTAAATTCCATAGACAAATAGTGCTTTATTGCTCCCAAAATAAAGTTTTTAATAGTTATTTTTTTATAATTATAAAATAAAAACGTTGAAATTATATTATCATTTAATTTATGCCACTGCTTTATGTAGCTTCTCAAACTAAACAATTCTTGCTTTTCTTTTAAGCCCCATTGCATGCAAGTTATTTTTAATATGTTATAATTAAATTTTCCCCCATAGTTTATACAATTAATAAACATTTTTTTTAAAACAACCACAGCGGGTTCGTTTGAAAACATATTTATATGGTCAAAAAACTGTGAAGCCTGATTTTTAGTAATTGTTTTATGTGTTTTTGTTTGTAAAATTTTAAAATTGTTTAAATTATTTTCAGCAACAAACTGAACATTTGCAAAAGAGAAAAGTTTGTCTATTTTTTCAACACTTTCCCTATCTCCACTATTGTACACAATAAAACATTCACTCGTGTAATTGTTTAAAAATTCAACAACCGTTGAACAAACAATTAATTTTAATTTATAGGTTTGTGCATACTTGTTAACTAAAAATAACCTTTGCAAATCTTTTATTGTAGAAAAATATATTATTTTTTTATACATACGCAATTTTTATCATAATTTAAAAATTTTGTCAACATTTTGTACAAAAGTATTGACATATTTTGTTTTTATTCGTAAAATTGTGTTGTAGGAGCAAAAAAAATGCAAGGAAACATTTATAATAATATTAATTCATTTAACGAAAAAGACATGTTTGTAAAAGAAAATTTAATAAATATGGGTTTTGACTTTTCTATGCTGGGATCTTTTTATTTAAAAGACATTATTCATATTGTTATTGGCCAGCCTCAAATGCTCCATTCGGTTTGCACAAAACTAATGGACATTGTTGCAACAAAATACAACAAAACGCGAAAAAGCGTATGTGGCGATATTAGATGGGCAATAAAAAAGGCATTTAATAAAGGTGTTTTAAAAACAGTTCCATGTTTTTGTGGAGATAAAGTTCCACCCACAAGACAAATACTTTCGTTTTTGTTTGACTTTTTTATGTAGTTTTTCTTAACTAGATGTATTTTGTACAAATATCAAAAAGCATAATAAATAGCAAATATGTTAAATACTTAATGCGTTTTTGCAAATTAGCCCATTGGCATTGACAAAATTTTTCTTATTGCATATAATATATATGTGTATGGGGGCGACACGGTTTCGACGGGGCTTTTAACACAAAAATGTAAAGCATGTGGTGGTTTAGACAAGTGCCACCTAAAAAAATGTCTAGCGATTAAACGCAAACAATTCTAATAGCTACGCTTTAGCTGCTTAAGTATTAAGTAATAAGCGAGTTTAAAACTAGTGTGCGAGTTTTAAATTTTTATTTATGTACACAAATTTTAGTCACTCTCCTTAATGACTAATCTTATTTTAGGATAGAACTCTGTAAGCATGTTTGTGTGCGTGCATTGTTTAAAGTTAAATCACAAACTAAACATGTAGAAAAGTTTTTTTGTTTAGTTTCGGACTCGAGTTCAATTCTCGACGCCTCCACCAATTAAAACCTAAATCGATACATTCGGTTTAGGTTTTTTTGTTTGTTAAAAATAAAGCAACGGCACTTGTTCACTTGTCTTGCACACGCCGTACACTCACACCCC
>JAZSMW010000001.1:0-4737 GCA_045536095.1 Clostridia bacterium | reverse complement strand
CAATTAAAAATGAATGTTTTAAGATTAAATATAAGCATACCGGGGAAATGTTTTTACAGCAATGTCAAAACTATTTTACATCAAACAAGAGCAATGCAGAACATTTTATTAATAAATTAGGAGAACTGCTTTGTGGGAGCAGTATTTTGGATGTTAAGCTAAAAAGAGTTAGAGAGTATAAAATATTTGAAGATTTATGTAAGAAAGTTAAAAATATAAACATATCTAATGTTTCGCAGGGTCAAATACTAAAGGTGTCTAGTTACAATTTATATTTACTATATACAAATAAAAACTATGAAGATGTTGTTCAGGAAGTTCTTAATGTTGTTTCTACAAAAAGCGTAAACAGCATTAAAATTATTGATGCAAATGTTGGATCATTTACAAATAAGCCGTATTATCAAATTGAGGATAAATATAAGAATAAATATAATCTATATTTAATGTCTCATTACGATTATATTGTGCAAAGAAATGGAACAATAAATGGGCAAATTGGTGATTTAATTGATGATGATAATTTAGACAGGTTAAATGATGAGTTAATTAAAGTAATGACTAGATCCGGAGAGACAAAGTATATATTAAGTGATAGTACTGTTTTGGATTTTGCATTTAAAATTCATAAAGATATAGGAATGGGGTTTAAATATGCTATTGTTAATGGATCAAAAACAAAGTTGCCACCTTATACCAAACTGTATGACGGCGATAAAGTTGAAATTGTTGTAGAAAAAGCAGAGGATGGAAAAATTATAGAAATGGCACAATTAAAATGGTTGGCATATGTAAACACTGACTTTGCTAAAAAAATATTAATTAAACATTTTGAAAAAAAAATATATTAATGCCAATACAAATGTTTGCAACAATAAAACTAAAAGTGTTATTATAAAGTTGTAAGGGGAAATATGAAACGGTATATTGTTGGAATTGACGAAGGGACAACAAGTTGCAGAAGCGTGCTTTATGACATTACAAAAAATGAAATAGTAAATATAAGCAGTCAAGCTTTTAAGTCAATTTATTTAAACTCTGGTTGGGTTGAACAAAATGCAGAAGAAATTTATAAAAAACAATTAAAAACATTAAAAAGTGTTATTTCTAACATATCTGAAGATGAAATAATTGGTGTTGGGATAACAAACCAGAGAGAAACGGTTGTTGCTTTTAATAAAAAAACTGGTAAACCAATATATAATGCAATTGTTTGGCAGTGCAGGAGAACAGCAGATTATATAGATTCGATTCCAAAAAAAATAAAACAAAAAATAAAACAAAAAACAGGTTTGATTGCAGATGCATATTTTAGTGCATCAAAAATTAAATGGTTATTAGAAAATGTACCAGAGGCACAGAAATTATTAAAAGAGGATAATTTATGTGTTGGAACAATGGACTCTTTTTTGGCCTATAAATTAACCGGAAGGTTTGTAACAGACACAACAAATGCAAGTAGAACCATGCTGTTTAATATTAACACGCTCAAGTGGGATGAAGAGTTATTAAAGTATTTTAATATTCCAAAACAAATTTTGCCAGAGGTAATTTCTAGTGCAGAAGTTATTGGAAAAGTTTTAAAATACAAATTTCCACTTGCCAGCTTAATAGGAGATCAGCAATCGTCTTTGGTTGGTCAGGGTTGTATTGCTAGAGGTAAGGCGAAAGCAACCTATGGAACTGGAGGATTTATTTTGTTTAACACAGGAAGTGAAATACATCATGTTAACAAAATATTGACCACAGTTGCATATACAATAAATGGAAAAACTAGTTATGCGCTTGAGGGGAGCATTTATAGCGCAAGTTCAACAATTAATTTTATGCAACATAGTCTTGGCTTTTTCTTTAATCCGTCAGAAACTGAAAATATGGCAAAGAGCATAAAAAATACAAATGGTGTCTATTTTGTACCGGCATTTACTGGGCTAGGCGCACCATATTGGAATTCAGATGCAAGAGGAGCTTTGGTAGGAATTAATTTTGATACAACAAAAAACCATATAGTTAGGGCAGGGCTAGAAAGTATGGCATACAATACAAAGGCCATTTTGGACGAAATGGGTGGAAATAGTGTTAAGATTAATGAAATTAGAGTAGATGGGGGTTGTAGTAAAAATAAATTTTTACTCCAATTTTTGGCCGATATGCTTAATATTAAAGTTGTTAAAAATAAAGAATCGGAGGCAACTGCGCTTGGGGCAATTTTCTTGTGTGGGATTGCAACAAAAACTTTTACTTTAAAAACTATTAATCAACGAATTTTGTCGGGCAACACTTATAAGGCTAATATGAAAATTGCTGAGAGAGAAAAATTATATAGTGGATGGAAATCAGCTATAAATATGTTAATACATTAATATACAAAGGAGGTAAATTATATGATGTATATTTTAGGAAGTATTGCTATTGTTTTGGCAGCGGCATTTATTATTGTTCGCGTAACAAAAGGCGGCGTTTGGGGTGTTTATACCAAAACTATTGCTAGTATTGCATTTGTTTTGTTGGGCCTACTAGGTGCGTATAAATCGGGACTAACACTTGTTGCAGTATTTATGTTACTTGGCTTAATTTTTGGCCTTTTAGGAGACATTGTTTTAGATTTAAAAGTTGTTTATAAACAAGATGAAGAAAAACACTTAAACGCTGGAATGTTATGTTTTGGTGTTGGCCATATTATGTATTTTGTTGCCTTAACTTTATATTTGGTAAATAATATTTTTGTTGGTGGAAAAAGGACAATGGCTTTAATGCTAATTGCGTTTGGTGTTGCATTGTTTATAACTTCAATGATTATGATGTTTGCAGAACCATTATTAAAATTAAATTTTGGAAAATTTAGAATTCAAACAGCACTTTATACATTTGCATTAACATTTATGACTTCGTATGCAGTTGCTGCTGGTGTTATAATTTCTAAATTGATTATTTTTGCGGTTGGTTTATTCTTAATTTTTGCAAGTGACTTGATATTGTCTAATCAATATTTTGGTGGAAAGCAAGATAATAAATTATTTATAATTTTAAATCATGCCATATATTATCTAGGACAAATATCAATTGCAATTATGATTTATTTTATTTAGTATAAAAATAGAGGTTTTTACCTCTATTTTTTGTATAATAAAATTGACAAGATTGGTTAATATTTGTATATTAGAAATATGAAGAATGTTATTTTATATACAGATGGAGCTTGTTCTGGAAACCCTGGCATTGGTGGTTGGGGCTTAATTTTAGAGTTTGCAGGAATACAAAAGGAAATGAGTGGTGTTTGTGAAAACACTACAAACAATCAAATGGAACTTCTTGCCACAATTAATGGACTAAAAGCACTTAAAGAACCATGTGTGGTAGACATATATAGTGATTCGGCATATGTTGTTAATGCCTTTTTGGAAGATTGGATAACATCTTGGCAAATTAATGGCTGGAAGAATGCCAACAAAAAGCCAGTAAAAAACGTTGAACTTTGGCAAGAATTAATTGGCCTATGTGCCTCCCATAAAGTAACTTGGCATAAGGTAAAAGGTCATGCTGATAATGAAAAAAACAATAGGTGTGATTTTTTGGCAACAAACGAAATCGCGAAATTTAAACAATTAAATAATTTGTAATTAAAACAAAATAATTTAGTCACCAACTTTTTAAATTAGTGTAATTATTATAAAAACGCTTTATCATAATAGATAAAGTGTTTTTTTGTTAATAGGTTGACAGAGTTGTTGTACGTAAGTATAATTAGTATGAAAAGTATAACTTATTATACGGAATGGAGTTTGATATGGAAAAAAATAAAAGAGATAAAAACAAATTTGTTGGTATTTGTAAAGTTGGAGAAAAAGGGCAAATTGTTATACCAAAAGAAATAAGAACAATGTTTGACATAAGTCCAGGAGATTCTGTGATTGTTCTTTGCGATAAAGAAAAAGGTATTGCTCTATTAAAGGCAGATGTTATTGATGGTTTAACAGATAAAGTATTAAAAAAATAAGGAGTGTATATATGAATATTATAACAATTAATAATGTTTGTAAAAATTATAAATCAAAGATAGCATTAAACAATGTTTCTTTATCAATAAAACAAGGGGAATTGTTTGGTCTTTTGGGAGTAAAGGGTGGAGGAAAGACGACTCTAATTAAAATTCTTTGTGGACTAACAAGAAAAACAAGTGGAACAATAACGATAAATGATTTTAATTTAGATAATGAGATTGATAAAATCAAAGAAATAATAGATGTATCACCGCAAGAAACATCAGTGGCAAACAACTTAACTGTAGCAGAAAATTTAGAATTTTCTGCAAATATATACAACAATAATGATGGTAATACAATAAATGAAATTGTAAATATTTTTAATCTAAATGAGGTGTTAAATCAAAGAGCCAAAACTTTATCTGGTGGTTTTAAAAGAAGATTATCTATTGCAATTGCACTAATTTCAAAACCAAAAATTTTATTTCTTGATGAGCCAACACTTGGTTTAGATGTTTTTGCCAGGCGTGAACTTTGGAATATTATAAAGAAACTAAAAAAAGATATAACTATTATATTAACTTCACACTATTTAGAAGAAATAGAGAATTTATGTGATAGAGTTGCAATATTATCAAATGGCAAATTACTTAAAACAGGAACTATTGAAGAAATAAAGCAAATAACAAACACACAAAACTTTGAAGAAGCTTTTATAAAGTTAGTGGAGGCAAAGAATGAATAAAGTTGTAAA
>JAZSMW010000082.1:0-3137 GCA_045536095.1 Clostridia bacterium | reverse complement strand
GGCATGGCCCAATTGCATTTTTAAAAATGTATGATGCACTTGATTTGAGTAGGCAAATAATCTTTTTTAAGACTTGACTATTAATCAAAAAAATAACCCAATATTAAATGTTGATAAGTTATTTAAAGTTAATCACAAATTATCCTGTGGTTAACTTTTTTGATGTGAAAAAATTAAAGGAGGAAAAATGAATGTCGAAATTAAAATATGAAAAATTAATAATTTGCAAATTAAAAGGAGATTTGATATAATATGAATATTTTTGAAACCACACTAAATAATTGGATAGAAATAACAGATGATAAAAATGAACACACCAATAGGAGGATGGCAAAAATGAAATTATTAGATGAAGTAAAACTTTTAAATGATAACTACAAAAGTAAAGGGCTTACAAAAGGAATGATTGGAACAATTGTAGATGCAGATATAAGATGGAATTGTTTTTGTGTCAATTTTCAAGACCAAAGAATATATGATAAAAGTTTTATTTTTAGCGAAGAAACCCTTTTAAAGTTAAAAAATGATATTTACACAGAAATAAAAATTGAAGATATGGAAGTTATAAAATCAAGCAATTGCACTAATGAATATTTAAAAGAAAATCTTCCTCAGGGACATAAGGATTGTTGGTGCAAAGTTGAAAACGGTTATATAATGAATGCCGAGGGGAAAATAAAAAATAAAATACCTTACGATTATAATTCTTAATTTATTACTTCCTTAGATTTTAAAATGATAATTTTTGGTTAAAAACGAAGGTCAGTGGTTCAAATCCTGCCCCCCGCAACCAGTAGAAAGTAGGTTTAAATGCCTACTTTTTTTATGCTTCAAAAAATGGCATGGCCCAATTGCATTTTGAAAAATGTATGATACACTTGATTTGAGTAGGCAAATAATCCTTTTTAGGACTTGACTCTTAATCAAAAAAATAACCCAATATTAAATGTTGATAAGTTATTTAAAGTTAATCACAAATTATCCTGTGGTTAACTTTTTTGATGTGAAAAAATTAAAGGAGGAAAAATGAATGTTAAAAAAAGAGTATTAATTTGTTTAAGGAGGTGGTATAATGGGAATGTGTAAGCCCAGCGGTGGGATAAATACTGTGTTTGGCAAGATTGGAGATCTAAAAGCTCTTGGCCTACCAAATTCAAGGGTTGATTTGTACGATTCAGAAACTGGTGAACTATTACAGCAAAGATGGTATGATTCTAATGGTAAAGCAGTACTCAATAGAGACTGGAAACATTCTAATAAAGGAACTAAACATATATTCCCTCACGACCATCATTGGGATTGGAGCAAAACAATTCCTAGGGGCAAGTATATTGATGGGAATCTGGATCCAAATTTTGAATAAGGAGAAAATATGGAAAAACAAATTTACAATGAAATATTTAAAAAGAAATGTGCTATTTGTGGAGATATTGTTATGGTTGACGCGTTTGGGCAAGGAGAATGCAAAAAATGCGGATGGTTCAATAATATAATGGGAGAAGAAAATGAAAACAAAGTAATTTATCCTAACCGGGTTTCAATAAATAAAGCAAAATGGTTATTTAAAAACAATTTACCATTCGAACCAAATTTGGACGAATTTGTTGAAGGATTGTTCTTTTATAGTGAAATGCAATTTGAATACAATGGCAAATATTATGGTGTTATTATAATTAATTCAAATAAAACAAATGAAGCAATTGAACTATTTGAATCCGGAACTGAAATTTCTCAGATTTTTAATTCAAGAGAAGAATTTATAAATAATGCAAAAATCGGAAACGAATTTTTAAAAGACATTTGGGACAAAACCACTGATAGAACTTGGCTTCAATAAGCTCTAATTATCTGTGTAATAAATTAAAAATATAAAGGAGAACAAAAATGAACGAAAGTGAACTATTTAGTTCGCTTTTTTCTCATACAGAAAACGATTCTGATTATGAAGAAGAAAAGCGAAAGAAAAAACAAAAACTCGTACGAAATGAGTTTGAAAAATGTGGCAAATATGGAATGCCACTCATTAAAAAACAAAATATAGATTTAGATAAAATTGAACTTTTAAGTTATTTAAAAACAAGAAAAACAGACAAAGAAAATAAATATAAAACTATACATTTTTTTACTTATGATTGGAATTTTGAAAATGTATATGAAAACCCAGAAACGGCTCTTGAAAAATTAGGCCAATATTATGCCCTACTTACTCCAGAATTTAGCACATATAAAGATATGCCTCTTGCCAGACAAATTGATAGTGTTTTTAAAAATAGATGGTGTGGTGCATTTTGGCAAAAACAAGGAATGCTTGTTATTCCAACGATTTCTTGGGGTTCTTATGGGTGTTTTGAATTTTGCTTTGATGGTGTTGAAGAAGGAAGTGTTGTAGCCGTTTCAACATATACAAGAGAAGACAATAAAAAAGAATTTATGGAGGGTTATGATCTTATGATGCAAAAGATTAAACCAAGTGCAATTCTTTGTTACGGTGACCCGTTTCCAGAAATGAATGGTAATATTAAAGCAATTGACCCTTTTAACAAAGAAGAATTGATTAAAAAAATTGGATTGTCCGAATTTACAAAAAAATATTTCGCAGGCGAATTATATCCAGAAGTGTAGGTAAAAGTTATGAAAAATTTTAAGTTGACAATAGATCTTTTACCAAAAGGAGCATGGAACAATGATTTAAGTAAAACCCTCCCACAAAAAGATTGGGATAAAATTAGAAATTTATGTTACAAAAAAGCAAACTATAAATGCGATGTGTGTGGATACAAAACAACCGATTTGGACGCACATGAGGTTTGGGAATTTAATGAAAAAACAAAAACACAAACATTATCTAATATAATTGCACTATGCACAAAATGTCATGGTGTAAAACATTTTAAAAATTCCTGTAGATTGGGAAATGGTGATAAAGCAAAAGAGCATTTTATAAAAACAAACAACTGTACGGAATTAGATTTTAGCAATCATTTACTGGAAAGCATATTAAAATTCGAGCAATTAAATAAAATTTATAGATGGAATCAAATAGCAGATTTGGATAATTTTGGAATTAAAGAAGTAAAGGTTGTAAAACAAAACTTTACAATAATTGAAAATCCTTATAAAAACATAAACTTTAATTC
>JAZSMW010000086.1:0-5391 GCA_045536095.1 Clostridia bacterium | reverse complement strand
TGATTTGTTTTTGTTGTTTGTTTTTTTGCCTTGCTTTGAGGAACTGGCTCGTCATTCTTTAAAGGGGGTTGTTCGTTGTTAATTGTTTGTTTTTCATTTTTTGCTTTTGGGGCAGTTAATTCTTGTTTGGTTGTGTGTTTTTTTGTTTTTCTTTTTGTTCCACCCAAAACAATAACAAGTAAAATAATGGCTAAAACAACAACAATGCCAGCAATAATATAAGGTAAATATTTTTGCATAAGTTTAATCCTCCTTTATTTTATTTAAACAAATTTTACAGTATTTTTTTATTTTTTACAACATAATATTTAAAAAATATCAAAAATGTCACACATTTAAAACATATATTGTTTGACAATTTTGGTAAATTAATATTAAAATGTTTTTATAAGGGAGAAAGTGGCATAATAATTTTAATAAATTACTTTATGTGCTCAATATATTAATAGTTAGTATTTTATTTTTAACTTATTAAAAGTTATTTGGGGGAAAAATGAGGAGAAAAGTATTAATAGGGTCGTCTATTTTAGGAATTTCGCTAACATTAATTATGCTTGTAATTGGTGTTTATGCAGCAATGAATAATACTGTTGGAATTTTAAACACAATTAAGTTTAGTTGTTCTGGCGTAAATGTTGCTTTTAAAATAGAAGGGCAAATTACAGGAACCGACAATGACGGGGCGTCATATTTAACAATGAATCCATGGAATTATGAATTTGAAAGAGATGGTAATCGCGTTGGCAAGTGGGAAATATCTAAACCGTTAAACTTTTACCATATGGTTGGAGATGAGTCGGTTGATCCAATTTGTTATACCTTTACAATTTTAAATAAGTCGGTAAACACGCTTTACCCAGAAAAAGTAGTTCCATTAAAAATCTCTATCGATTATGTGGACGTTGACACTGCGTATATTACATATACCGTAGTTGGAAATCATGCAGTAATTCAGCCAAATGAAACATCAACAATAGAAGTTAGGCTTTTGCCAAAATCTATAAACAATAAGTTTGGTGCAAAGGCATGCAAATTTACAATTAAAATAGATGAAGTTGTTGAAGACTAAATTAAAAACCTCCTATGCTTAAATTGGCGTAGGGGGTTTATTAGTGGTTAAATATGCTAATTTACAAAACATGTTTTTTACGCGTTAACTATTTTTTTTACCACTATAAAAATCATAATTGCGTTTTACAGATTTAATGATTAAACATTAATTTTAAGGTAATAAATTAATTAAAAATAATTAATTGTTTAACAACGTGAATTAATTTGTTAATTAATTGACACGCAAACTTTTGTTATGCTATACTTTAAATCGTATTAATTAAAAGGTGATGCTATGAAAAAATTTACAACGGCTTTATTTTTATGTTTAATTTCATTTTGTTTTTTAATAACTGGCTGTAGCAAGGCAAAATTTGACATGCCTCAAAATTATACCGAGGTTTCGTCTAACGGGGGCTTTGTTGTTGGTGCCGGCAATTATATGTATTTTGCAAATACGTTTAATTCAAAAGCCAATTTAACCTCTAAGGCAGACAACAGTGGAGATGGCAGTTCGCATAAGGCCATTAAAATGGTTGAGGTTTTAAGAGAGGGCGACCATACAGGTTGGTTTGATATAAAAAAACAAGACGACAAAATAGAATATAACAACGTAATAAATAAAATTGCAGGATTTGAGTGTTCTAATATGTTTGTTGTTGGAAAAAATTTATATTTTACAACACCAAACGTTCATAAAAACAAAAGTAACGAATATAACTTTAAGTTAACAACATTATTTAAAATAAAGTTAGACGGTTCCGATTTGAAAGAGGTTTACACAACCGAGTCCGAAAATGCAAAATTTTATTTGCAAGGAACATCTAAAAAAACAATTTTAATTTTTGATAACTCAAAAATTAAACAAGTAGATGCATCTAGAGGGGAAACAAAAACAACCGTGGTTGCTGAGGATGTGGAAAATGTTGTTTTTCCAGAAAAATTAGAACAAGATATTGCTTGGCTATATTACACTTCTACTAAATCAGAAGAGGCACTTTTAGGTGGTAACGTTTTAAAAAAGGTTAGTTTAACAACTTTGGAAAAGCATGAAGTTTATGCTCCAGTTGGCGAAACAATTAAAATTTTGGCATACGAAGATGGTAGATTATTCTATACAAAATCTGGCAAAGAAACAACAAAAGGGTTATACACAACCAACTTTGAATCGTCATCTATGCCATCATCTCCAATTAGAACTTTAACCACTGGTTTAGAAGACGAAACAGACATTGCATTTATTACAGCCGACGATGGAAGAAGTGCCTTTGTGTTTATGTATGACAATAATTTGTATATTCAATTTTTAAGTGCAACAAGCCAAGCGCAAGCTAAAAAAATATCAACAGAAGAAACAACACTTCAATTCTTTAATGGAACATATGTATACTATTCAACCGAAAATGGTATTTATAGAGTTTCTGTTATAAATGCATATAACAACATCCAAAACAGTGAAGAAATAGAAGTTCAACAAATTTCCAGCCAAAAAAATATTACAAATAACGCTATGGATTTTGACGGAAAATATGTATATTTCTTTGCAAGTCAAGAAGGGCAAGAGTCCGAAAATAAATATTTATTTAGGGCAGATGTAACAGCTTCACAAGGAGCAAACGCAGAATGTATTGCCGAACTTTTAGAAGAAGACGTTATTGAAGAGGGCGAAGAAACAGAAGAAGAAACTGAGGAATAGTAAAAAAAATCAACCTAAATGTGTGGGTTGATTTTTTTATGTGGTGGTGGGGATATTTTTAAGTGCAAGTTTGGGGCGTGGCCGTATTTTCACCCAGACAGCAAAGCACAACTTGTGATTGGCAAAGAACCATACGTTTACGAATGGTTAAAATTTAACAAAAACAAATATTAAAATCATTTGGTGTAAACGGTTAAAATGGAGTAAAATAATGGTATTGGAGAGGGTATGGAACAATTAAACATAAAAGGTGTCAAGCTTAAAGAACAAAAAAGCATAAAGGCATATTTAAAAAATGCAACGCTTGCAAATTTAATGTATATAATTTTGTGGTTGGCATTTGATGCATTTTTTATATACATATTAACAATGAGGGCGGTTTCTCAGCAGTTTTGGTTTGTTTTAATTACGGTTTGTGGGTTAAATTTATTAGCAGTTTGGATTATTTTTTTTAAAGTGCTTAAATTGGCAAATCAAATAAAAAACTCGGAATATATATTAACCGAAGATATAATTTATTATTGTGAAAATAACACATATAAAACAATTAAAAAAATAGAAATAAAAGATATTGTTGTTTTAGAAAAGTCAGAGTATGTGTGCGACGGTTTTTATATTGCCACAGAAAATGATTATATTAAAGTTGAAAATATTATTAACGAAAAACAATTTTTTGATGAAATTGCACAAAGCATAATTAAAAAAGATTAGTTTATAATTTTATAAAATATCTTAATTTATCTTTTAAACCATCGCAGTGAAATAGAAAAAAACACATTAAGTGAAAGTTGCTTAATGTGTTTTTAATTTGTTTTTATAAATATTATTTTAAAATTTTTTATTAATGTTAATACGAATTAGTCTTCTTCTTTAACAAAATTAGAAGTTATCACAATATCTTTTTCAGTTGTTGCATTAATTGTTGCATGTGCCTCTGCATAATCTGGCGATTTTTGTTCGCCTTGTTTTGCTAGTTCTGTTGTAACCCAGTCTATAGAAATGCTTTTTTGTGTAGAGTATTTAACTATATAAGACTTTCCGCTTGCAATATTAATTTTTATGTCGCCGGTTTCTGAAGTTATTGTTGTGTTGCATGCTTCTAAATAATTTGCCACAATATCTCCGCTTTGTGTAGAAACAATTACTGTAGAATTAGGAGATGTTTGCATAAGTTTTACCGAGCCCTTTGTTGTGCTAATATCTACATTTCCGCCACATTCGTTAATTGTGATGTCGCCAGTTGTTGTATCAAGTTTAATGTTTCCTAAAACTTTTCCAAGTTTAATTGTAGATGCTTTTCCTTCTGGAATTGTAACGTCTTTCAATGCTTCTAAAATTGTTACGTTTGCAATGTGTGTTTTTTCTTCATCGGTGCTTGCGCTAAAGTTACCACATACTTTATTTATTGTTATAAAACCTTTTGCGCTAGAGTAAATAACATCGCCACCAATTGTTGCACATTTTGCACTAAGTTCGTTTGAATCTATTGTTAGTCCGCCGGTGATATCTCCTACTTTTAATTTTGCGCTGTTTGTTTTAACTGTTAGCATTTTTGTAATGTTGCAATCTACGGTTATACTTTTTTGGGCTTCAATTGTTGCCTCTCCACTGGCAAAACCAACATTGCTTAAAAAATTTACATCTCCGCTTTCGGTTTTAACGTTAACCGAGTTAAGTGTTAATAAATCGTATTCTCTGCTTGTTCCAATGTTTACATCGCCAGATTTTGTTTGAATATTAAAATTAATGTTAGAAAAGAAAGTGGATCTTAGCGGACAGCAGATTGTAACTATTGACGATTTAGAAAATGAAAGCCATGTTTGAGGTTCTGTAATTGCAATATTTAAAACAGAATCGTTGTATGTTATAGAATATGAAAGTGTAGCCTTTTCGCCTTTTTTTGCAAAGCCCGAAATTTTGCCATCAATTAAAATAGAGATTCTATCGTATGTGTTTTGTTCAACAACTTTAACGGTAGAAAACCCGGCAGAAACATTAATGTCCGAAATTTCTAAATCTTCAATATATACTTTTTGTGAGTTAATTAAAACTTGGTTTTCTTTAATATTGTTTGAGTTAGATATGTATTTTAAACCAATGCCAAAAACATCTTTACCTGGATTAAAAAACAAAATTGTTGCAAAGATGCACGCAATGCCAAAAACAATAAAAACAAACCATAGTAAATAATATAAAAAACCTTTTTTAACTTTACTTGCCATAAAAACCCCTTTTTTTATTAGTTATAAATATTATAACATAATATATATATAAAAGCAATATTAAAATTAAAAGTTGGTAACATTTTATAGTGCGTTGTGAATCAAAAAGAACAACAAATGGAAATAAATTGAGGTTTGTGAACCGTTGAAAAAGCCAAAAGGTTGCCACCTCTTGCCCGAGTGTTTGTGGGATGGGTAAAAAAATGTAAAAAAAAGTTAAATTTTTTTAAAAAAGTTGTTGACATGTAAATGTGGGGTGTGATAATATAAGGCAGTCACTCGGAAAGCCTGGGTGGCAAGAACAATGAAAATTTAATAGAATAGTAAAGGTTAAGATGTTTAGAGAATATAAACAAACCTGTTAGTTTCTAAAAAAAGAAATTAACATGAAACTTACAAATTTACGAAAAAGTCAAAATTTGT
>JAZSMW010000093.1:0-8414 GCA_045536095.1 Clostridia bacterium | reverse complement strand
GTAATATGAAATAAAAAAACTACCCCTTGCAGAGTAGATTTCTTGGTTGGATTGAGTGGACTCGAACCACCGACCCCCACCTTATCAGGGTGGTGCTCTAACCAGCTGAGCTACAATCCATCAAGTTATTAAAGACTTTGTAATTATACACATATATTAAAGCGTTGTCAATAAAAAAATTAAAATTTTATTAAAATGTACCAAAATTTATTTTTTTATACACCTTGACAAACAACTTTTTTGCATGTTAAACTTATTTATAAATAAAAGGATTGTTATGAAATATTTTACATTTGACGATACTGCCATTACCAAACTAGCACTTGGCACACCAAAAGAAATAACTATTGTTGAATTAGAGGAGCCTTCTTGTCAGGTTTTAACATCCGACAAAATTAAAAGCCGAGTTCAAAAAATTTACGCTCATAAAGAAAGTTTTAAGTTTTTAATTTCCAATTTTAAAAACTTAGACAACTTGCAAAAACTTACATATATATTCAACTATTATTTAAAAGATTGGTTTGCTGTTAAAAGTTCTTTGCTTAATTGGTATACAGATCAAGGCTTCTGCAAAACAAAACTAATCAAATCTTATTTAGCAAGCTCACAAACACAATCAAACGGCACAACAAGAGCTTATTATTGTGGATTAAACGTTTTGGCTAAAACCGACATAAATCTTAGCAAGTTCAAGCGCTACACTCCTGAAGAAATTGATGATTTAATTAAACAAGAAAAAATTGTTATTTTAAACTATGTTTTAGATAAACCGTTTTCACCAAATGGCCAAATAACTCTTGCGCAATCATATCTTGAAAAATTTTTTCCGGACCTAAATCTTGGTGGTTTATACGTGTGTGAAACATATCCTCAAATTGCAAAAATCGTTTTAGAAGACGTTACTGCAGAAGAATTAAAACACGATTATGAAACATATTATTTACCTAAATACAAAGCTGCGCTTAAATATTTAGCAAAATGTGCAATTCTTTCTAAAAAGGCCCAAACGAAGAAAAAGAAACAGCTTATTATTGATGCCTCAGAGTGTGACAAGCAATCGCAGTCGCTTGATGAAATAGAGAAAAATATAGGAAAGCTCACAAAAGGTAGATAACAAAGCGCCTTAGCATTTTTTGCAAGGCTCTTTTTTATGTAGTAAAAAACACGTGTGAAAGTTCAATGCCTTTTTGTAAAATTGCGTTGTCATTTCAACGACTTCATGCTATAATGCAAACAATAACATTGGAGAAAGATATGAAATATAAATACGATATAATAAAATACAACAAAAAAATTTCTAAAGACTACACATCTGTAACTCCTCTAGAAGTAGCCCGCTTTGAATATGGCGATTACGACTGTTGGGTAGATGCAATTATCATAAAAGTATATCTCGAAAAAAGCAAACACTCTAACGATATTAATGGCGTTATTGTGTTTGAAGACATTACCGGCAAAAGAAATATTGCTTACACAAGCACATATAATGGAACATTTAAATTAGATATAATTGGCTACGCAAAAGAGCGACAAACCAATAAAGAAGACGACTGTAAGCAATAAGACTACTAATTTATAATCAAAAAATTAACTCGGATATCCGGGTTAATTTTTTTAATGCACAACTAAAAAAGATTGTCAAATTTTAGTTATCCTATATTTATTCCTACATATTTAAACGTTTTTATGTTTTTTATTTTGCTTAATAAATTTTCTTGTTTGTGGATGCAATCGGTAATATAAATAACTTAGTAAAAGAATAAATATTAAAATAATTAATAGCCAATAAAAAGTGCCAAGGTGTGGATATGGTTCAGCCGGCACATAACCAAAAAAACCTGCTGGCGAACGAATGTTTAAAAAGAAATACGGAAATAACTCTCCCCTGCCAAAATCAATATTAAAAAGCGACAAAATAGTGGCAAAAATGAAATACGCAAACGGCGGAATTAGCCCCAAAAGTGTATGCCATTTTTTAAATATAATTTTATAATCGTCAACAAAAAAGTCTAAAATAGAAAGAACTGGAACAAACACGTGCGTAATTAAACTAGAAAACGACCACGCATTATATTCGCCAACAGCAAACGGCCCAAGCAAACTGCAAAAAATAATACCTGTTATTGTTATGGAAATTGTAAAAACAAATTTAATAACATATAAATAATCTTTAACCAGTTTCTTTTTTGTTTTTAATTCAATGGTTAACAAAATTGCAATAATTAAGCAAATAGCGCCAATCCAAATATTAGATTGCTGAGTAAAATACAACAATCTTTTAGGCCAAACAGAAAAACCATCTCGACCAGCAAAAACGCATGCAACAACAACTCCCAAAAAAGATATTATTGCAACCAAATATTTTAAAGTTACAGAAAATTTTTTTCTCATTTTTACGCCTCAAAAGTATTATAACCAAATTGTAAAAAAAATGTCAATTTTACAATAGTCTAATATCAAATATTTAAATCGAATATGTGCACAACCAGCATCATGCCCCGCAGATTTGTGAATAACTGTCAATAAAATTGACTCATCTGAATATATAAGTTAAACTACAATTAGTTAAACAATTAAATTATTGTGGACAAATATCAAAAATGTAGATAATTTAGCTAATAAAGGGGATTTTATGAAAAGCACAAACAAAGATTCAAAAGAATTAAATATAACCACACCACCTAAAAATAAAGGTTTTAAAACCAAACTAGACAACCTTTTTAAAATGACTCAGCGTGGCAGTTCTATAAAAAGAGAATTCCTTGGCGGTTTGGTTAACTTTTTAGTTCTATCTTACATAATGATAGTAATTCCTGGAATATTTAGCGGAGTTGGTGACACTGGCCTTTGGAAAGCGCTGTTTGTTGCCACAATACTAACAACAATTATTTCAACCATTAGCATGGCTTTTTATGCCAACCTGCCAATAGTTTTGGCACCCGGCATTGGTCTTGCCAGCTATGTTGTTCAGCTAATCCAAACCGGAGCATATTCCTATGCACAGGCAATGACAATTTGCTTTTTAGCTGGAGTTGTTTTTATAATTATAACAATAACAGGACTCCGTCAAAAAATAATAGACGCAGTTCCCCAATGCATAAAAATGGCAATTCCCGCAGGGGTTGGATTGTTTGTGTTAGGAATTGGCATGTCTAGTAGCAATAGCGGAATATTAGACCTTTTAAATGGAACCGCAACTTCTCATGCACCAGTAATTGCTATTTTTAGTTTAATTGTAATGTCCATTTTATACATAAAAAATGTAAGGGGCTCAATTTTTATAGGAATAATTTCGGCATCCATTTTAGACATTATTACAAAACTTTGCATGGGGCAAAATCCATTTTTATGCTTAACGCAAAACAGTTGGGCGCCTCCATTTGCCGACCTTGCAAACAACAGTTTGTTTGTTTTTGATTTTGGAGGTTTGTTTTCTGGAAATGTAGTTTCTGTATTACTTAGTGTAATTTTGGTAATTTTTGCCGTACTTTTAATAGATCTTTTCGACACAGTTGGCACACTTTATGCCACCGCCCAAAAGGGTAATTTATTGGATGAAAATGGAAAAGTCTTAAACATTAATAAGGCCATGTTAATAGACGGTGGCGGAGCACTCTTTAGCACTTGCCTGGGGTTACCAAATGCAACCAGCTATGTAGAAAGTTCTGCCGGCATTGCCAGTGGAGCAAGAACCGGGCTTTCTGGAATATTTACAAGCATGTTTTTCTTTCTTTCACTTTTTATAAGCCCAATAATTATGCTAATACCCGTTTATGCCACCGCTCCTGCGTTAATTTTGGTTGGCGTTTTAATGTTTGATTCAGTAGTAAAAATAGATTACAAAGACCTTTCAACCTGCTTCCCTGCCATTTTAACAATAATTGTTATGCCATTAACAAATAACATAACTTTTGGCATTGCAAGTGGCTTAATAACCTACACTCTAATTAATTTATTTACTGGAAATCATAAAAAAATAAATGTTTTTACTTATGTAATAACTGCCCTATTTATTTTATATTTTATAATGCAATATGTTTAAATTGCCCATTGACTATTGGCAAAAAGTTTGCTAATATTAAGCCAAGGATCAAAATATGTTATTTAACAAAAATCAAAAAATTAGCAGATGTAGCATAAAAATTAAAAACAAAGTTTTTCATAGGCTGTCTTTAAACGGCAAGTATGCGTATGTAGAGCTATGCCCATCAATAGAGCAATTTGTTGCCCTTGCTAAAACAATTCAAAACAGTTGCCCAAATAAAGCCCACTCGGTTAAAGACGACATAATAGAAATTGGCGCAAAAATAGAATTAGCAATCTTTTTGACCTCTCAATATTTAAGATTATTCGAAAGCGCAATATATTTAAATTACAAAAATTCTAACCCCGCAATACAAGCGCTATGCAGTTACCAACTTAATTCGTGCGAAAAAAAGTTAATGGATGTGTTAAGCACCTACTCACACCTTTCTCCACTTTGGTTTAAGGGCAGTTACAAGGGCCTAAAATATAACGGAGCTAATCCATATACATATAGAGATTATTTGTTCGACCACCCTCAAACCTTAGCCAACGAAAAAGATGACGGGTTATTATGCTCAAATGCAATAAAATACGATTTAACCCGAGGCATTTTATTTGGCAAAGAACCAACATTTAGCATTTCCGATTTAGCAACAATTGCAATGTCTAAGCGCACGGTAGAAATACTAGAACAATATTACCAAACTAATATATGTGGCATAGAAAAATAGTTAAAAAAAACTGTGCAACTTTAAATTTGTTTAAAGTTATGCTCTTGAATAAATTCAAATACATTTTGTTATAACAAAAGCAATGACTTTTGGTACGGACGGCAATCTCGCCTTAAACCTACAAATAAATTTGCGTTTAAACAATATAAACCACATAAACAAAAGCAAGATTAACCCTCTTGCTTTTTTATATTGTTTTATTTATTAAATTTTAAATTTTTGGCATGCCACCCTTGAAAAACAAAGTTTTTACCCATAAAATAATTATGTTTTCTTTTATTTTTACGCTAGTGGGAGATTTATGGATACAACAATAACAAAACTCGAAGCAGAGTTAGAAGAACTTGAAAAACGCATTAAAGCTCTTTCTAACGCACAAAGTGCACTAGGACACTTAGTTGCAATTAGAGATTACTTTAGCAAAGTTCAAGAATATTTAGAAATATTAAAAGACGAATATTCTGCCGGCACAAATTCTTGCACAAATTGTGAAGAAAAAATTGCCGACCTTCAAGAACAAATTAACACCATAAATAACACCATTTCAAATTTACCATCGGGTGGCGAAACAGACCTATCTTCTATAGAGTCCGAAATTCAACTTTTAACCTCTCTTTTAAACAATCACACCACCGACATTTCAGATCTGCAAACCGAAATAGGCTACATACAAGATGAGTTAGATCAAAAAACCACCGAACTTTCGGAAATAAACTCCAATATTGGAGATATGCAAACCACCATAACAAATCTTCAATCTACACAAACCAGCATGGCAAGCGCGCATACATCTATGAACAACTCTATTTCTGGGTTAAACACCAGGTTAACCACTGCAGAGAATAACATATCGGCATTAACGGGCGGTGTTGATGTTAGCGCAATAGATAGTAGATTACAAGCCCTAGAGGCAGAAAGTGATTATAGCAACATTTTTTACTACAAAAGATTTGTATATAATGTAACACCAACAAGTTATAGTTTTGTATCACCAAAATTTGGGTGCCTATATAAACAAAACACCTATGGGTCAATAAAATTAAGATTAAACTATTTAGCTCAGCAAGGTGGCACATTAACAATTACTTATTACATAGACGATAACTTGTACCAAACATACACTGTAGATTTAACCACCAACCCAAGCCACTACGATGTGGTGTACGACGGAATAACCGAATATAGGCACAAATATGCACAAATATTTTGCACTTGCACCGCGCCAATAACCTATATTTCTACCGAACTTTTTGTGCATGGTCAGGGCGCATTTGTGTGCGACACGCCTCCCGAAATTAGTTTTAGAAATTTTGATGGAAGGCTATATATAAGCCGTAGGTACGATGGCTACATAAAATATGGAGCTTTTACCGAAAACGACACAATAGATATAGATAACCTACCAAACACATTTACCTTGCAACAAGAAGACGCCTCATACACATATGTAGAATACATCCCTTACCTATATCATGATTCCACAAATAATGATTTGTTAGCATATTGTGATGCTTTTGTTTTACACACAACCGAAAATACAAGAAAGCTTTTGCTAATTAAAAATATTCTTTGGGGACAAGAAAAATACTTAAAAAATATGGATGATCTTAACACAAAACATTACGATGGGTATTGTATCGGCAATTATAATAAATTTACCATGTTATTTTTAAACAGCAAAAAAGAGTGTAGAATGACAACAGCAAATTACGATAATTCTTCTCTTATGTCAAAGGCTGCTCCTGGTTACACTCCTATTGGATGCAACATACCATTTAAAATGGCTACAGACACTTTTACAGACCGACTACAAATGCCAACCCTTATTATTAATCAACAAGATAACTGTTTTTACTTTTCTCCTAGAACCGCTTATACAAAACCATCTAAAGTTGCAAAAGGCAAAACAGCCACATTATTTGTTTCTTCCGAAGATAACATCTATTACGCATATATAAGCAACCAAACATCAACAAGTAAATATAAATTATATTACAACTCAATGAATGGCTACTACAATGCAGACTTAATAGAAGTGTATGAAGACTGCTCGTTTTACTTTGAAACAGGCATAAACAAAGTAATTAAATATGTTCCATCAACAAAAAGTTGGCTTGTGGAAGATGTTACATCAAATGATGACGGAGTGATTGAAGAAGAAGTTGTTTCTTAAAACCAAAATTATTAATGTTTATTTGTTAATTATTACCCATTTTATGTTACACAATAAATTTTATTGCAAAAAAAATGCTCTACCAAGTAGAGCATTTTTTTAATTGCTAATTAAGCAGCAGAAGTTGCGTTTAATGTAACGTTTAATGTGTTATTGTTTGCAACTGCAATAGCAGTGTCTTCTATTGTGCAAGTGATTGTTATTGTTAAAGTATCACCAGCAGCAACAGTAGCAGAAAAACCATCTAAAGTAGCTGCTTTACCAGTTGCGATTTCAGAATTTTCTGTATCTTCAACTGAATTTGCAACTGTAACAGTAACGTTGTTGTGAGTTGGAAGTGTAGCTGATGTACAAGTTACAGTAATTGCTGTAGAGTCTGATGGGTTATAAGCAGTAATAGTGTATGTAATTGTTTTTTCATCATCATCTGCTGCACCAAAAGCTAAATCACCAATTTCTTTTTCAATTACAGCACTAGTAGCTGCGCCATCTGTAGTATCTTTTGTAGAACCAAGATCTGCTGTAACTTCTTTTGTATAACCAGTTACGTGAGTGTTAGCTTCTGCACCACCTTCTGTGGTTAGTCCCCATGTTACTGCTACTTGTGATGTAAATGATACACTAGAAGTAACTGTAAATGTTGAGTTAGCTGCTGCATAAACGCCAAATGCCATTAAAGCAACTGCAAGGCATAGTGAAGCAACAGTTGTAATAATTTTAAATCTTTTTTTCATTTATTTTTACCCCTTTAAAATTTTTTAAAATTTTGTAAATGAACATTTATTAAGCAGTTTATTTGTTAAAGTCACTTACATTAACCCACCAAACAACTCACGCAAAAACAAAAAACTAAATCCACAACAAGCACATAAACCACAAAACTACATTAATGTGATATAATGCATATTGTGTGTTTTTTGCTTACAACTTTTATTAAATTTAAACTTTTTTCTAGGTCCACCGGGTTTACGGCGCGTTAAGAAAATTTAATTTAAGTTTTTTTGAAGTTATAATTTAAAGTTTTTTTGCTTATTGCTCGATGCGTTAAGGCAAATGCCCCAACAAACAAAGAGATAACAAACCCTCATTTAACTTTTAGAAAACACCATTTGTGTCTTCATGGTTTTATATTACATTTTATTTTGCTCTCTCGTCAACAAAAATCAACACAATTTTTAACATTTTTTATTTTTTTTTCATTTTTTTGCATACTTATGCATTATGCATCAAAAATAACAAACAAAAAACTGTTTATCTTTTCTTTTTTGCGCCAACATTTTGCTATTTTTTATCTTACCCCTTCAAGTTATTCTATTAAAATTCACTTTTCACTCTTCCCTCTTCACTTTTAACTAAAAAAAGCACATCCAAAAGGATGTGCTTTTTACTGGTTCCCTGGCAATGTCATATCTAAGTCGGATCGTAGCCATGTCGTTCTGTGAGCCAAGGAGTTGGTTTCAAGTGTTGTCTTCCTAAGACCGCTT
>JAZSMW010000115.1:0-2646 GCA_045536095.1 Clostridia bacterium | reverse complement strand
GAATTAATTAAATTTTTTAAACGTAAATTATTTGTGCCATTCAAAATTTTTGTATACTCAACAATCAAATTTTGTTCTCTTAGAATGTTGTTAGCTAAAAATTCAAAAATGATTTGTCTTGTATTAACATTTCGTGCGTTCCAAATATTTCCATTAAAACAAAAATTTGGTTTTCCGCAAAATTGAGTAATTTCATTCCCAACAATTTTAACCTGATCTAATGTATCTTCTAAAACATCGTTTATTAATGCAGCCAAAGTCACATTTTCTTTTGAGGATACAAAATACTGATACAAATAGTTATTAAAATTTGTTAATTCTCCGCCCTTGTAAAACAAAAGCCTTTTTAATTGTTTTGCAATTAAAAAATCACAGCTTTCATTTATATTAATTTTTTCTGTTTTATTGTTTAAAGAATTATTGTTTGGAATTACTTCAATACTATTTTCTTCCATATATCACCTCTTTAATAATTATGTTAAGTCTTACATTAATGTTAAAAATTTTATTAAATAACTATAAAAATTTCATATAATTTCACAAATTCTTAATTTGTTTAGTTTTGAGGTTGACTTTTTTGGTTTTTAATATTAATATATTAAAATATGAAGAACTTTACAAAAAATGACTCTGGTTTTATTTGTGTAAATTGCAAAAAACAAGTTTTACCATTAAAATACACATCACGGGATCATTGTCCTTTTTGTCTTTGTTCAATACATATTGACATTAACCCTGGAGATAGGTTAAATACATGCTTGGGCCTACTTGTTCCTACAGATTTAGAGTTTAATCAAAATAAAGGCTATGTGTTAAAATACAAATGTCAAAAATGTGGAAAAGTTCACAGTAATAAAACCGCAGAAGATGACAATAAAGAACAATTACTTAAGGTTTCAAACAAAACATACAAATACTAAAATGGAGAAATATTATGCAAGAAATGGAAGAAATGTGGCAAAAAGTTCTAATAAAAATGCAAAATTTAGTATCTGCAATAACTTTTGACTTGTGGATATCTAAATTAGAACCAATTGAATTAAAAAATAACGAAACATTGTTGCTTTTTGCACCTATAAATGCTGCAAAAACCCAAATTTTAAAGCATAATTCTAAGCAACTTACCGAATGTATTCATGATGTTTTTGGAGAATATGTAAGTTTTGATATTTTAGATAAAGACCAAAAAGAACAATATTTAGCAGAAACAAAAAATAATAAAAATGTTTCAGACTCAATTAATTACGCCGACAAACATCAATTTAATGAAAAATACACGTTCGATAACTTTGTTGTAGGTAAAAGCAACCAGTTCTGCTATGCAGCAGCGCATGCAGTTGCTGAAAGTCCTGGCAAAAAATTTAATCCATTATTTATTTATAGCGGTGTTGGGTTAGGTAAAACTCACCTTATGCACGCAATTGGTAATTATTTAACCGAATATAGCCCTAATTTAAAAATAAAATACGTAACTTGTGAAAAATTTATGAATGAGTACATTGAATCTTTAGGCGTTATAGAGGGCGGAAAAGAAAAGGCAATTTTTGAATTTAGAGAAAAATATAGAAACGTAGATGTTTTAATGATTGATGATATTCAATTTATTGCTAACAAAAACTCAACAAAAGAAGAATTTTTCCATACATTTAACGATTTATATCAAAATAATAAGCAAATTATAATAACATCCGACCGTTCACCTACTGAAATAGATGTAGAAGACAGGTTAAAAACCCGTTTTAGTTGCGGTTTAATTCAAGATATGCAAATTCCAGACTTTGAAACAAGAATGGCAATTTTAAAAAAGAAAGCTCAAGTAGAAAAATTTTATTTGGACGACGATGTAATAACCTTCATTGCAGAAAAACCATTTACAAATATTAGAGAAATGGAAGGTATGCTATCTAAAGTATTCTTTTTTGCAACACTTATGGGTAAAAAATCAGCAACCATGGAAGATGCAAAAGAGGCTTTTAAAGAAGATATACTCGAAAAAGAAGAAAAATTATCTCCAGAAGTAATTATTAACAAAGTTTGTAGTTATTTTGGAATATCTCAAGCAGAAATAACTGGAAAAAAGAAAAATAAAGAAATTGTAGAACCAAGAATGATTGCAATTTATTTAATAGACGACATGTTAGACATTCCTCTAGTTACCATTGGTAAGCTTTTTGGTGGCAGAGATCATACAACAATAATGCATGCTAGAGACAAAATTTCTGATTTAATGAAAAAAGATAATAAAACTAAATCAATTGTTACAGATATTAAAAATAAAATCTCACAATAGTGAGGTTTTTTTATTCCAAATCCTATAATCTCGTTAACTCTGGTATCATCTTTACAATAAAAATATGTTTTTATTAAAAATCAATCACCCTTTCTTAAATACAAAGAAAGTTTTAGATAAACTTTCTTTGTAAGAGAATATATCATCTGTGTATCATTTACTAATAACATAAAAACATGCTGTTAAACCGGTAATACAAATATTAAACATCTGTGTATACACCTCTATATATGACATATTCCCCTTATTTATAAACAAATTTATATACTTATAAACAGACAATGTGTATAACTTTATCAACATGTGTGTATATTTGTGGACACCATAATATTAAAAATAAATCAAGCAATTTTTAA
>JAZSMW010000025.1:0-6788 GCA_045536095.1 Clostridia bacterium | reverse complement strand
CATATAGAAATTTAAGTTTAAATTAAAATTTAATATTAAAAACAAAAACAATTAAAAAATAATAATTTTTAATTGTTTTTAATTTATTTTTATTATTTAAATATTATTTTTTTTATTTTTATAAATATGAGCCATTAGTTTATATATTAAAAATGCAAAAATCAACAAAATAAATAAACATAAAATTATTGTAGTAAATTCAGGAAATAAAGAACATATAAACATTATAATTAATCCGGCAAGAATATTTCCCAATGTTACAGATAAAATTGTTTGCCAAAAATTTAGCCCCAAAAACACCGCAAGCACAGTTCCTGTATACACCCCCGTTCCTGGAACCGGAATTGCCACAAAAACAAATGCGGCTAAACATTTAATAAACATCTTCTTTTTGGTTGTTTGTTCTTCTTTTGTTTGTTCATTTATTTCTTGTGTTTTTTGTTTTACGCTTGATGTAAAAAAATTAATTATAGATTTAAAAAATTTTTTATCCTTAACTGCTTCATAAATTGGCTTAAATGTTAGTGCCAAAATAACCGAAATAATTGCCCCTCCCAAAATAGAAGCTCCAAACGCTTCCCACGAAGACAAAACATGCACACCCCAAAAATCCTTACTCATCCCAAAAGGGATTGCCCCCTTTAACTCAATTAATGGAATGATAGAAATTATTATTGTCGCAATAAGAGCATTGCCCTGAAACAAATTTGCCAAAAATTGACTTATCGCCTCTACCATGATTTACCCCCAAAATTATTCTACATAAAATATAAAGTCCTCTATCATTCCAATTAACAAAATACACAGAATTGGAACCACTATAGCTAAATTAAATTTAAAATTAGTTCCCTTGGTTGCATTTTTTATAACCAAGAACACAACCGTGCACAAAAGAGCAGTGCCAACAATACCTATTTGATAAATTAGCCCCAAATACATATTATGCGTACTATAAACACCTATTGTTGTTGCACTAAATCCACTTCCAAATAGTATAACAAGCGGGTTGTCGAGCAAAAATTTTATATACCCCTTCCAAACATCCAGCCTGCCGGTTGTAATCGTGTTAATAATTTCATCCCCAGAGTTCTGAATCCCGTCTCCAGTCGATGTTCCAAACCTATTTAAATAAACCAAAATAAATTTTGGCACAAAAGCCACAACTAACATAATTGCTAAAACAAATGCGCCCACACAAAACCACGCCTGCTTAGAGCTGGTTTTTATTGCATACATAGTTAAAAACACCATAACTATGCTCATAATTACAATATACGTTTTAGAAAACGTCATTATTCCCAACAACAAGAAAATCAAAAACGCCATCACATCTTTTTTATTGGTTTTTGCACACATAATATAATATGCCATTGTAAATACACCAATTTCGCAAATAAGGGCAAAAATGTTTGGATTATAAAAAAGCCCTGAAAACCTAATCATTCCGTCAGAAATATAAAAAACTTTTATTGCTTCCTGCAGATGCTCCGATAGTGGCCTAAACGCATAAAATATGCTGGCAATTAACAACGCAATTGCAAGAATTCTAAAATTATCTTTTAAAACAACATCTTTAGGAAATTTAATAATTAAATATAAAACTGCCAAAAGTGCAAAAACGCTAAATACTTTTATAAGCAAATTTATATTATACTTAAAACTAAATGGCAACAATAAATATGCCAGCAATAAAGCCGCAAAAATAATTAACGATCTGCTAAAACTGAACTTAATTTCATGCTCCACAGCTTTTATAATTACAAATTTAATTATATAAATAAAAATACACGCAAAAAATAAAATTACACTAATTGGGATATAAAGACCAGCAAACGGAAGCGAAAAGAAAATATATCCCAAATCATTTTTTAAATTGTCTACAATAATCATAACAAAAACATAGGCAAACGCAATGTACGAAAAAAATGGCAAAAAACAATTTGCCAAAAACAAAAGGCTAATTAAACTGCAATTAATAAAAAAGCTATTTTCTTTTACAAAATTTATAAACCCAGCTTTAATATTGCTTTTTTCTACAACCATAAACCCCTTTAATTTTCCTCTTTAATTTCGCCAAAACGCCTATTTCTGCACTGATACTCTAAAAGTGCCTTTAACAAATCTTTCTTGCTAAAACTTGGCCACGCAACTGTTGGAAAATATAATTCTGCATATGCCATTTGCCAAAGCATAAAATTGCTAATTCTTTGCTCTCCACTTGTTCTAATGCAAAAATCCATTGGAGGTTGACCTTTTGTGTATAAATATTTTTCAATAACCTCACGGCTTGCAACTTTTTCTCCAGCATTAATCATTAAATTAAAGGCATTAACCAGTTCATCTTGCCCGCTATAATTTACTGCCATATTTAAAACATGGGCAGTTCTATCTTTTGTTCTTTCCATAAGTGCAGTAACCTGCGAAGCAATATCTTCAGGCAAACGTGTTATGTCACCAATTAAATTAAACCTAACATCTGGATACTTTTTGTCAAAAGACTTACTTAAATATTTTCTAAATAAATCCATTAAATAATCCACTTCTGCCTTTGGCCTGTTCCAGTTTTCTGTAGAAAAGGCATATATGCTTATGTTTGGAATATTGTAAGTGTAATAGCATTCTTTTAAAATTTTTTCTAAATTGCTAAACCCCTTGCCATGCCCAAAGCTTCTTGGCATGCCACGTTTTTTTGCCCACCTACCATTACCATCTATAATAATTCCCATATGAACGGGAAGTTTTTTTAGTTCTGATGCTTCCATTTTTGCTCCCTAAAAGTATACACTTCTCCCCTTTTATTATGCAATTTTTAAATTTACACAAAAACGTGGAGATTCAATACGATTATTTTAACAGCAATTAACATATATGTCAAATATATGTGCATTATAAATTTATTAACCTTATTAAAATACATTTACAAAAAAAAATAATTATTATATACTTAGAATAATAAGGAGAACATTTATGTGTAATATAGTTTTGTTAACAGCAGCTGGCACTGGGTCTAGAACAAATCAGTTTATACCAAAACAGTTTTTAAGCATTAAGGATAAGCCAATTATAATTTACACCATGGAGCAGTTTCAAAATCATCCAGAAATTGATAAAATAGTTGTGGTTTGTCTGCAAGGATGGGAAGATTGTTTAAAATGTTATGCTAAACAATTTAATATTTCTAAACTACAATGCATTGTACAAGGTGGCGAAAGTGGTTTCGAATCTATACAAAACGGCCTAAACGCCATTAACAGCTTTGCTTGCGACGAGGATATAGTATTAATACATGACGGCAACCGCCCTGGAGTGAATCATGATATTATTAGTGACTGTATTGATTTATCAAAGACAACTGGCTCTGCTATTACATACATACCCACAACCGAAGTTGTTTTTGATATTGAAGATAAACAACCGAAACTTTTAGATAGAGATAAAATAATTAGGACGCAAACACCACATGGGGCAAAATTCGGGTATATGAAAAGTATATATGCTGAAGCAAAAGAAAAAGGCATAACGGGAAGTGTTGCTTTTTGTTCATTACTTTCTGAGCTTGGAAAGGAAATTAATTTTATAAAAGGAAGCGAAAAGAATTTTAAAATAACATATAAAGAAGATATTGAAATTTTTAAAGGCCTTATTTCTGTAGGAGATTGTGGAGATGATTTATAGTAGTGAATATTTAAATGAGTTAGATGACTTTTTAAATAATATAGATGTTAGCTTTTTAAATAATAGTAAAATCTTAATTTCTGGAGGAACTGGTTTAATTGGTTCTTATTTTATAGATACACTCCTTAAAAATAAGAGCTTAAATGTGGATATTTGCTGTTTATCCCTGAACATTATTTCTGCAAAAGAACGCTTTGTTCATCATAAAGATGATAAACGCCTGCGTTTTTGTGAGTGTGATTTAACAAAGGGTTTAAATATAGACGAACAATTTGATTATATTTTACACCTTGCTAGTTTTTCAGATGCACATAATTATGCAAAGTTCCCTGTCGAAACAATGTTAATGAATTTTTGCGGAGCAAAAAATATGCTTGACCTCGCAAAAAAGCATGGGACTAAAAAATTCTTTTATGCATCATCATCAGAAATCTATGGAACGAGCACAGAAAAAATGGTCGAAACTAATAAGGGTGTTGTCGATACATTAGACGTCCGCTCTTGCTATAACGAATCTAAACGGGCGTCTGAAACATTATGTATTTCTTATGCTTCGGAATATGATATACCGTGTGTTATAGGTAGATTTTGCAGAGTTTATGGACCAACAATGCTAATAAAAGATAGCAAGGCTCTTTCACAATTTTTGAAAAATGCCTTAGCAAACGAAGATATTGTTTTAAAAAGCAAGGGGGACCAACTCCTTTCGTATATATACGTTGCAGACGCCGTTAATGGTATTTTACATTTACTAAATAAGGGCGAAAATTCTAACGCATATAACATTAGCAATTCAATAGAAACTTTTACCTTAAAAGAACTTGCGGAAATAACTGCATCTTTGGTAAATAAAACTGTGATATTCGAATTACCAAATGACTTGGAAAAAACGGGTTATTCTAGAGTTAAAAATGCGGTTTTACCAACCGATAAGTTAGAACAACTTGGTTGGAAACCAACAACAAACATTAAACAGGGAGTAAAAAATACATACCTTGTACTTAAGAAAACATATTAATCAGGAGAATCAAATGAGAGAAATAACTGATATAAAGGAAATACAAACCATTGCTCTTGGCATCCTTGTTTACATAGATAAAATTTGTAAAGAAAACGATATAGAATATTCCTTGGCTGGTGGCACTGCACTTGGTGCAGTAAGACATGGAGGCTTTATACCATGGGATGATGATATTGATATAGTCATGACTAGACCAAACTACGAAAAGTTTTTACATGTAATGGATAACACAGAGTCAACAAGGTTTAAATGCCTTCACTATGGAGAAAATTTTCCCAACTATTTTTATAGGTTTGCTAAAGTTTGCGATCTTACTACTTCTTTAGCGGAAGGGGAATTTATTAAAAATGAACATTTGGGTGTATCCGTTGATGTGTTTCCTTCAGACGGAGTTGATGAACAAAAAATAAATAAACTTTTTAAAAAAACAAAATATTATAGTTCAATGCTTATGGTTTCCGCAAGTAAAAAGTACACCAAAAGTCCACATGGTTTTTTTAGAAGTGTTGTAAAATTTTTTGGATATTTATATTCAAAAATATGGGGTTGGCAATATTGGTACAAAAAGTATGATAAAACCATTTCTCCATACAAAAATATAAATAACTATAATAAAACATTAGTATATTCTGGAGTATATGGTTTAAAAGAAATTTTTAATAAAAATATGTATGACAACCTTAAAACCATATCTTTTGAAGGAATTATTTTCCCTATAGTTAACAATACAGATGAGTATTTAAAAGCTCTATACGGAAACTATATGCAACTCCCACCAAAAGAAAAACAAGTTACTCATCATGAATTTAAAATATACAAAAAATAAATTGGTTTTACCAATTTATTTTTTTTGCTTTTATAATTTTTATAGAACATTTATTTTTCAATTTTTTGTATTTCTTCTATTCCCGATTTTGTAAATAAGTGTTTATTTCTATAAACAACTATAACCCTTATTAAACACAAAATAAGTTCTGTTACACATCTAACAATACAAATAGATATCAAGTTAAATTTATTAATTAATATTAAAAGAATTAAACCAAAAACTTGAACAAGCGAACTTACAATTGTAGATATTGATGTTTCTTTTTGCTTGTTAATTGCTCCTAAACATGGCCAGCCGTAAAGCATTGCCGGAAAAGATAAAATTAAAAGAGGGATTAAGTATTTAAGTAATGTAGATGACATTAAATATTCTTCTGTAAAAACCAATTTAACCGCCCAATCCCCCAAAACCAATATCAATGCACAGCCAACAAAAATAACTGGCATGTATATCATCATAATTTTATGAATAAGTTTTAAACTTTTTTCTTTTACCATTGTTGGAAATACACTATTTGTTATTGGTGCATATAAAGCATGAACAACGCCAACAAGTTGCATGGCAACTGACCAATATGCGACATCTGCCTTTGTTAACATAAATCCAATAATCAATGTGTTAAGCGCCGTAAATGCGGTTGTTGCAGCATTAGATATAAAATAGATAAACGAATCTTTTAGTGAAATTAACGCATCCTTAATTCTTGTTAAGTTTAAAGAGCACTTCACTCCCATTTTTTTTAGTTGCAAAGCCACCATAACAATTGCAACAACCGAAGCAATAATATCAAAAAGGGGTATTAATATGACATTTGCATCACTTTTAACAAAAATTAATGTTAATATTAATGCAACAACCTTCATTACTACGTATCTAATTGCAATTTTACCCATTTGTTCATATGCCTTAAAAACATACTCAAATAAAAACACCGATAAAATTACCGTCCCTAAAGACAAAAATGCAAAAAGCTCAAACCCTTTTAAAATATTAAAACAAAAACAACACACCATCATTATAACAACCGAAATGACACAAAGAATTAGTTGTGCATAAAGATTGTTTCCAATTTTTTTACTGGTGTGCTCCTTGTTAGAAAGCGTTGAAATTAAATCTTTTGTTCCAGATAACAAAAATCCGAAGTCCACAATTATTTGTAAGTATGCAATAATGCTTTTTACAAAAGATACACTACCATAACAATCAACGCTTAATACTCTTGTTAAATAAGGTAAAGAAATAAGAGGTATAACCAATTTGGCT
>JAZSMW010000035.1:0-6527 GCA_045536095.1 Clostridia bacterium | reverse complement strand
CGTCATATATGGCACTTAAACGAGCGTATATGCTATCTGAGTCATCAACTTCCCATATGTTTGACGTATCTAAATGCGAAGCCATTGCTTGCAAAGCCATCTCTTTTTGTTCATTTGTAAAGCCGTAATTATCTATATCGCTTGTGTAAGCCAATAATTGTTCCCCAGTTTCCTTTCCAGAAATGGCAACCGCAAAACTAGTTGTTATAGCCTCAATCTTGTTTTTATTGCTAGCATCATTGTATGCTTTTGTAAAATCTATATTAATAGTTGGAGCACTTGCGCCGGTGCTTGCCTCTTTTAAAATATCATAGGTAAAATTTAAATAAACATTGGCTAAATCATTTGTTGTAAAATCGTTTTCAAGATAAATATATCGTTGACCATAAAAACAGTCACCCTCAATTCCTTGGGTTGATGAAACGGTGCCGGCATCAGAATCATATCCACATCCAAAGATGCTGTGTATAACAAATGCAACAACGGCCACCACCAAAACAATTATTGCAATAATCAATAAAACAATCCACGAAGAAGCCAATATTGAAAAAACCCAGCCAACAACTTTTGCAATAAGTTTAAAGGCCAATTTTAAAAGCTTCCCCATCGCCTTGACGACCGAAGATATAAAATCCATTACCTTGCTGACAGTTTCGTCCACAAATTATCTCCTTTTTGTGTTATTATAACATTAAATCTTTATTTTATCAAGCATATTTATTTTTCGAACTAAATAATGTTGATTGATATCTAAAATTATTATTTTCTTATCTAAATAAAAAAGCAAGCAATTGCCCGTTTGCAATTGCTCATCTTTTTCTATGATTTTTTAGGTCTGCCAACCTTTCTTTTTGCTTGTTTAGTTTCTGTCTTTTTTGGCCTACCCACGCTTCGTTTTGGCTCAACCGCAACTTTTTTAGGTCTGCCCACACTACGCTTTTGTTCTGTTTTTTTAGGTCTACCAACGCCACGCTTTGGAGCCTTTACCACATCCTCTTTTTTAGGTCTGCCCACACTACGCTTTTGTTTCTCTTCGGTTTTTTCTTTTCTTGGTCTGCCTACGCTACGCTTTGGTTTTTCCTCAACATTTTCTTTTCTTGGCCTACCCACTCTACGTTTTGGCGTTTCTTCTGCAGGTTTTTCCTTTCTAGGACGACCAACTCTTCTTTTAGGCTCTTGTTCAACTGATACTGCGTCATAGTTCGACAAATTTTCTTCAGAATCTGTTTTTAATTCATCATCCCCTTCCTCATCATCTGTGCCTTCCACAAACAATATATCAGAAAGATCAAAGTCAAAATTTTCAAACTCATTTTGGGTTGGTTGAGATGCGTTACTACTTTCTATGTTTTGCTCTTCTTGAGTTTCGCTTTCAGCAGTTTCATTTAATTCATCTTCTGCAGTAGCATTTACCTGTTGTGATACGTCTTCCTCGTCAACACCTTGATCCATTATATCCGCATCTTCATTTCCTTCTGCAAATTCTTCTTGTTTCTCTACGACATCTGATACACCTGCAATTTCTTGTTCTACCACTTGTCCAGAGTTAACTAAATTGCCATCAGCGTCATACACATTACCTTCTAAATCATGGTATAAACCATTTGGGTCATAATATGTTTTATCATTAAACCAATAATAACCGTTTGCGTCGTAATGTCCATCCTCGTCACTTTGTTCAGCGCCTTGTTCTTCTTCAGGCTCTGTAGAAACGGCTTGCATAGGCTCCTCTTCTGAACCATCACCATCAAAAGCTTCTACATCTTCTTCTGGCTGTGTTTGAACATCTTCCTCTTCCGTCTCTGGTTCTTCTGGAACATACGATTCGTCATATTCACCGTTTAAATACTCTTCTTCATTATATTCTTCAAAAGTCTCTTCGTTTTGATCAACACTTTCCAAAGGCTGTTCTTGATATTCTTCGTAATTATTTTCAGATAAATCTTCTTGTTCCGGAACATAATCTAAGCCTTGCATTTCTGCAATTCTTGCCTGAAGCTCTTGAATGATTTGATCTTTAGCTTCAATAATTTCTTCTTTGCTATCAACCTCTCCTTTAAGGTATGTAATAGCCTGAGCATATTGATCTTTTTCTAAAGATATTTTATTTATTTCGTCGGTACTAACTTTTTCAACTTCATCAGCAATAGCTTTATGCAACTTAACAGAAAATGTTTGATATTCATTTTCCATAGCTGCTTGAACCTTTAATCTCTTCTCTTCTAAGTCGGCGCGACGTTTTTCAATTTCTTCAGTTAATGAATTAATTTCGGTATTAAATTTATTCGTTGCGTCCTCTTGGTCTCTTTCTAACTGTTCTTGCTTTTTAACTTCGTCTTGTTGCTGTTTTCTAATATAGTTTACTTCAATACGATTTGTAGATTCCTCTTGTTGTTGACGAAGTCTTTCCATGTTTTCTTTAGACGTTTGAAGTTTTCTTTGATAGTCTTTAGATGTGTTTTCATAATTTTTCTTAAGCGTTGAAATTTCAGATTCAAATTGCTGAATTTCTGTAAGCAACCTTTGTTTTGCATTTAAATAGGTCTCCGACTCTTTCATTGCGCGATCTAATACAAGTGAGCCATCAACTCCAGACGCCGAAAAATCATATTCTTCATGAGAAACAGCATTCTTTTGTGCCTCTTCCAACTCTTCTTGCTCTTGCCTTGCACGCTTTTCTAAGTACTCACCTAAAATTGGTATACCACTCTTAATTTCTTTTCTTGTAAATAAAATTTCAAAATCTACATACTTTGGAATTGTCATGCTTGCTTTATCTATGTATCTATTAAAGATGTGAAAGTTCTGATATAATGTTGCCAAATTAAAGTTTTGCATAGACCTTAAAAGCAAGGTAAAGACAGCACCCAACAACAAAATTATAATTGGGCCCATTAACGAATAACACAAAGCTTGTATTAGCGTTAAACTTTCTTTTGCATATTCAAACAATGTTAAAAAGAATGTAACCGCTGCCGTTATTTTGTAAATTACAATAAAGTTTTTTATATTTGCCAAATAGCTGCTGGTTTTTTCTGGCTTGTCTATACAATTGTATGCACTCATATATTCGCTTGGTGCCTTATCTCTATAAAGCATATATTGTTGCCAGTGTTTACGCAATATTTTTGGTGTTTTCCTGCTTTTCATTAATTGATTAAAATGAACCAAGTTACTTTCGGTTAACGTTTGGTTTTTAAACAACCATTCATTTAATCTATTTGTTGCTCTAGACAACTTCCTTTCATATGAAAACGCAGACTTAATAAAGAAAAACAAAATCATAAGGGCGGTAAAGCCAATCCCTATAAGAAAAATGTAATCTTTATTTAAGATGTTTTTAACCACATTTTCTAACGCCTCATAAAGCGTTGTAATAATTCCTAAATCTAATAGCATATTTTTCTCCCAATAAAATTATTTATTTTTAGTAAAAAATTTATTAATTTCAACATTAGTATATCATAGTGATTTTTTTTTAACTAATATTTTTTATTGTTTTTTTTATTTTTTTTATTTTTTTTAATAAATATACATAATTTTTTTCGTACACCCGCCTAAAAGCAAGGCTCAACCCATTTTTAATCAAATAAAAAAAACAAGATAAAATTCATTTTTATACTCATTTTACCTCGTTTTAATTATTTATTTGCAATAAGCAGCAATTATATTTTTTACATATTTATTGTTGTTTTTTTATTTAAATTTATTATGTATTTTTTTATTGTTTTATTTAAACCCAACTTCTTTACAGCCTCCTCATAAAGCATTAGTTGTTTTTCATACTTATTTTTAATATATTCATCGTTTTTATTAGATAACTTATAATCTATTAAAATAATCTCTTGATCTTTTATACCAATTAAATCAATAATGCCCTGAATTAAAATTCTGTCTTTTATTTGACTTTCCTTTACTACCTCACAATGCGGGACGCTCATAACAAACTTTTGTTCTTTTAAAACCCTAACATTATTACCCAAAAGTTTTTTTATTGCCAAAATATTTTCAAAAATATTTTCATAGCCAAAAAGCTCTATTGTTTTTTGCTCATCCAATGTAAAATTACAATCAATAAACTGCTTAACATCTTCAACGCTTTTAACATTATTGAACTCAATTTTTTCCAAAATGCTGTGATATAAAATTCCTCGTTCTGATGTTTCCTCTTTTAAATGTTCCTGCACGGTTAAGGTATTTGGTGCATAATTTATGTTAGAGTTTTCCTCTCTAACCAATTCAGAAACCGAATTTTTTAAAGCAACATTATTTTTTTCAGGAAGCTTTATTTTTAAATAATCAGCAAGCTCATCAGCCTTTACTTCATCATCTTTTGGCAAAACAATCATTTCTTTGCATTGCAAATTAACAGCATCAACAACCAACGAATTGATTATTGTTTTTTCATTTTCAAATAAAACTTGCGTAAATATTTGTTCTTCATTTATTTTATTAATTTCGTCTTCACCCAAAGCACCAACAATTAATTTTAAAAAACTATTGGCCTGCATAACATCCAAATCATCTTTAAACTTTTTATAATTGTGTTCGTTTTGCCCTACTAATATTAGTTTATTTTTTGCCCTAGTCATTGCAACATATAACAATCTAATTTTTTCGCTTAAATCTATTTGTTTATTTTTTAAACTCACCGCCTCATAAAAAACTCCAGGGCTTACTGTTCTGTCCTCATCGTTATACGCTTTTACACCAATGCCAAGATCCTTATTTATTTTTATATCACTAGATGTTGGTGCCCTAAAATAATTGGCTTCTAAATTTGGAAGTATTACAACCGGATATTCCAATCCTTTAGAAGAGTGCATTGTTGTAATTTGCACAGCATTAAAATCTTCATTCTCTGCCTGTATTTTTTGATCTTGTTTAGACAAATTTCTAAACACAACATATTCTGCCAAGTCGTAATTATACTTAGATCCAGCAAAACTGTTTATGTATGCCTGCATATTCGACTTTCGAATCTCACCGTCTTTTTCAAAAGAAATGTTTAAATAATAATTGGTTTTTTCAACAATATCACTTAAAGCCGTAAAAAGCCCCTTGTGTTTTGCATTAAACAAAAATTCATCAACTGTCTTTTTCATTTTTTGAATTTTTTCTGCAAGATAAGTGTTTTGCTTTCCATATTCCTTAAATGCTTCATAAAAATTAACTAAACTTAAGTTTTCATTTTTTACCAACGCAAGTTCCTCATCGGTAAAATTAAATAAAGGCGAGGTAGCCACCGAATATAACGAGTAGTCATCCATAGAATTGCACGCATACCTAATTAAGTTATACAATACAACATTGTCGTACTCTTCTTCTAAATTTTTATTCGCGCTTACGGTATAAGGCACGCCAAGTTCACTTAGGTGTTTGCACAAACACGTTAAAAAAGAGTTTCTTTTTAAAATTAATATTGTGATGTCTTTATAATCAATTGCCCTCTTTATTCCCAATTCCTTATCAAAAATTTGGGTGCCAATTAGTTCTGCTATTTTTGAACAAATAAATCGACACTCGTCATCATACGTATTTTCAGAATTGTTACCACATGCATTTTCTTCTATGTCATAAATGCCAACAACCGGCTTCTTTTCTACATCACGTGCTTTGTTAATAATGTTTAAAGAAACACACACTTCGCCATCAACATCTTCATATTCTGCCCGAGCGTCAAACTGAGCATTCTTTTCATAATTAATTTTAGACGTTCCCTCTGTCATTATTACGTTAAAAATTTTATTAACAAAATTTAAAATATTTTTATTGGTTCTAAAATTACAGTTTAAAGATTTCGCCTCCGATAAAGAATCTTCTTTAAAACATTTTTCTATGTTCAAAAATATTTCTGGATCAGACTGTCTAAATGCATAAATAGATTGCTTAGTATCTCCCACAAAAAATAAGTTATTATCATTTAGTAAAAAAATTATTTTTTCTTGCACCGCATTTGCATCTTGAAACTCATCAACAAAAATGTATTTATATGTATTTTTAACTTCTTCACAAATATCTTTTTGCATTAAAAGTTTAATTGTCATTCTTTCCACATCATTAAAGTCGTATGCATTTAAAGACTGTTTTATTGCATCATATTTTTCTATAAATATTTTTGTAAGCATTATTATGGCATTGCAAATTTCACCACATTTTTCATATGAAGCCTCTACCGCAATTGAAGAAATAAAATTTTCTTTAATTTCATCAACAGCTTTTTTTAACCGTTCTTTTTCTTTTAATATTTTGTCCTTAAAACAAATTTCATCTTGTGGGTTACCCCTTAAAACACCAAATGAAAATTCTTGAGCAACATCAACCTTTTGCCCAAAGCTTTTAGCGCACAAAAACGACTCAATTAAAATAATTAAATTATTAATATATTCTACATAATTTTTAAATCCTAATTCAGACGATCTGTTTTTTAATTTTTCTAATTTATCTTTTATTTTTGAAAAATTTTCCGAATAATAAAAAAATAATAATTTTTCAGCAATTTTTTCGTTATTTTTATACAAAAATTC
>JAZSMW010000016.1:0-9620 GCA_045536095.1 Clostridia bacterium | reverse complement strand
TATGGAGTTATGGGAAGCAGTAAAACTGCGGTTGCACTAATGTGCAAGTTTAATTATGAGCAACAAGGGTTTAAGGTTTTACTTCTAAAACCAATAATTGATACTAGAGATGTAGTTGATAATAAAATTATTGTAAAATCGAGAATAGGATTATCGTGTGATTGTCACGTTATAACAAAAGACGAAAACATTAAAAATTTAGTTAGAAACACGGCTGGCAATTGGGATATTATAATTGTTGACGAGTGTCAATTTTGTACAGAAAAACAAATAGAGGAACTTAAGGAATTATCTAAATATAAAACGGTTTTGTGCTATGGTTTGTTAACCGATTTTAAAACTAAATTGTTTGAAGGAAGTAAAAGGTTGGTTGAACTTGCCGATAGTCTTCAAGAGTTAAAGTCTGTTTGCAAATGTGGAAAAAAAGCAAATGTTAATGCGAGATTTATTAACGGAGAATTAGTTAATGCTGGTGATGTTGTTGCAATAGAAAATTGCAATAATGTTGAATATAAATCTATGTGTTATGATTGCTACACAAAATTAAAAAAGAAAGAGGTGTAGTTTATGTCAAATAAATCAAAAATAAACAAGGCTCTAAAAAAAGTACATAAAAGATCGCTTGTTTTGGTTGCGTTATTTTGTATAATAGGTGTGGCAATGGGTGTTGCAACCACATTTTTTATGACAAAAAGCGATCAATTTACAATAAATGGAAAATCCGAAATTGTATTAAATGTTGGGGATACATATGTTGAATCTGGAGCAACTGCAATTGCATTTGGAAAAGATATTTCAAAAAACGTTGTAGCTACAGGAGCTGTAGATACATCTTGCGCAGGTTCATATGTTATTGAGTATACAGTAAATCACATAAGGTATAAAAAGCATGTTCTATATAGGCTTATTACCATTGTTGAATAAAAAGGGGAGATAATGTGGCAAAAAAATTTAATTCTTTTTTAACAATAATTTTTTGCGTTTTATTTGCTTGTCTTGGCTTTGTTGGAGGCGCTGTAGGTTTTTTAGCGTACAAAGCGTATGAAGAAATTTCTCAAATTAAAGTTTATTCTTCAGGGAACTTAGAATTTCACTTTTTAGAGCTGGGAAATGCATATAATGGCGATTGCACATATATTAATGCTGGTGGAGTGGATATATTAATAGATGCAGGATCTAGAACAAATTCAATCTCTACAATCACCACTTACATAAATGAATATGTAAAAGATAACACATTGGAATATGTAATTGTAACACATGCGCATCAAGATCATTATGCGGGTTTTGCAACAAGTGAAAATGTTAAAAGCATTTTTGATATGTACACAGTTGAAACTATTATTGATTTTGCGCAAACAAATCAAGCAGATAGAGGGATGTATGCAAATTATAAACGAGAAAGGGCAGAAGCGGTAAGTAGAGGTGCAAAGCACTATACCGCATTGCAGTGCATAAATGAAGACGATGGAGCCAAGAGGATTTATAATTTAACAGACACCATCACTATGGAAATTTTAGAACATAAGTATTATAGCCAAAAGTCTAATGACGAGAACGATCATTCGGTGTGCACATTATTTTCTCAGGGCAATAGGCACTTCATACTTACTGGTGACTTAGAAGAAAAGGGAGAGGTAAGCCTGGTAGACTGTAATAATCTTCCTCGGGTTGAATTATATAAGGGCGGACATCATGGATCGCCAACTAGTTCTAACACAGCATTTTTGGCACAAATCCAACCAAAGATCTGCGCTGTATGTTGTTGTGCAGGAAGTATGGAATATACACAAGAAAAAGCAAACGATTTTCCATCTCAGGCATTTATTAACAGAATTAGTGAGCATACAGATGCTGTTTATATTACTTCTCTAGGAATTCCAAAATTTAAGGATGGGGAATACAGCCCTGACAAATTTGAATCTTTTAATGGAAACATAGTTATAAAAAGTGAGCCAAAAGAAGTAAAGGTAAGTTGTTCTAATAATAATACAAAATTAAAGGATACAGAGTGGTTTAGAGAAAATCGAACAATGCCCATAAAATGGGAATAACTTAAATGCTTTGGGAATTGTCTGCTAAATGGCATAGAATTAAACAATAAAAAACACAAACTTAATTAATAAGTTTGTGTTTTTATAATAATATTAATTGAAAATAGTTTGTTTATACTAGGATTGTCTTTCGGTGTCGTGATTATTATAAATTGGGACAATTTCTGCATATGGGTCTACATATTTAATTATATTGCATTCACCCAAATTATTAATTTTAACATCAAAACCTAATTTTTGGTAATGTTCACACAGAGAAGAGGTAGAATCATGTCTATCACAGTCTATAGCTTTTCCAACAATAACTGAAACACCTTTGTCGGCTAGCAGAGATTCTAAAAATTTTATACCATAAGAGTGCAATCCACTCCCGTAATAATTGTAATTAGTAAAAGTGTTATCTATTGAGCAAACAGTGGCACCGCCTTTTGTTTTTAAAAAAGATATTTCCATATAAAATAAGTTTAATGAGTCTAGCTCTCCATCTTCGTTAACAAAATTTGCGGAGATTAATCCGTTTTGCATGTGGTCATTTGTTTTTCCATATTGTTTAATATATAAGTTTATTGCATCGCAAGCCTCGTCGATTGAAGTAAAAACGCGATTTGATACAATTCCATCATAATAGCAATCAGAAATTATAGTTAAATAGTTTTGGTTATACCCATTTTGTGAAAAATATGAAAAAATAGCGTCAAAAGGATTTTTTGTTTTACTAATTAGCGAAATTGCTTGTTTAGTTTCATCGTTAATTATATCTAAACATTCATTGTTAAAAAAGTTATATGTATAACAAATAACTTTGTTTAATTTTTTGTTAAACACAAAACTTGCACATGCATTTGGGTATTTGCTAAAAAAACGTTTTCGAATATCGAGAGTGAACATATTTTCTCCAGTTTTTACCTTATTACCATAAATATTACAACTAAAACTACAGCTATTGTGTAAACAACATACCACCAAACATTGCGTTTGCTTCTAACATAAAAGAAGGCGCAAAAAGCGGTAATTAAGTATGCAATAGATTCGCCAATTGTTCTAAGTGCTGCTAAAACTTCTCCGCCTGTAATAAATTGTTGAAAGATTAAAACTATTGCAACCATAATTAAGCCAACAAAAGCTAAACAGTTTAATATTTTAGATAAATTATTTTTTGCCATAAAATACTCCTTTTTTGTAATTATACCTTTACTTTATATGATTGTCAACAATAAAAGTTTATTTTAAACTGCTTATAGTTATTAGATTTAGTGACTAAGAAATTTTTATAATATGTTTTAAGACTTTGAGTTAGTAATACCATTTTGCGAATAAGAAACAATTTTTAACAAAATTTGCTTATTGACAACATATAATTTTTGTTGTACAATTCAAAAGAAATTAAAAATTGGGAGCAAAGTTTTATGAAGAAAAAATTTTTATTATTTACAGTATTAATTATAACTGCCTTATTTTTAGGTTTTACTGTTTATTATATTGCTAAAAACGACGAAACTATTTCGCTCACTCTTAAAAAAGAGGATTCAATATATATTAACGAAAAAGAGTCGTTTATTTTGCCTATAGAGTGGAAAAAACCATATAAGGATACAAAATTAATAGTATCTATTGGTGACGAAAACGTATTGTCATATAGCAACGAATCTAAAATGTTCACAGGAACAGATGGTGGGTTTACAAGTGTGACTATAACTACAACTAACAAAAATTTCGGTCCATTTGTTTTTGAGGTTTATGTTGGTGATGGTGAAATGGGTAGCCCATTTATGATCAGAAATGTTGAAGAACTTGCTAAAATAGGAAGCAACGAAACTTTTACAACTTCTAAGTATTATGCTTTAAGCAATGACATAGATATGTCTTCATACAACCAAGGGGTTTGGAAGCCAATTAAAAACTTTTCAGGAAACTTTAATGGAAATGGTTATATCATATATAACTTAAAAATTAATGATTGCTCAAATGCTGGATTATTTGATACCGTTACTGCAACTGGCGTTGTAGAAAATGTTAAATTTGCTGACGTTAACATTAAAGGCAAATATGATAATTTGGGAGTTGTTGCTGGTGTTAATAATGGTTTAGTGGGTAAAATAGAAGTTATTTCTGGCGTTTTAATCAATGAAAAGGCTGGCAGTCAAACTGGTGGTATTGTTGGTTATAATAAACACGATACATCTGTGGCATATGTTAATATGTGTTATGCAAACATCACACTTCATTCTGCAGGAGCAATTGGTGGCCTTGTTGGTTTAAATGAATCAAGTGTTGTTTTAAATTCGGTTGCAATTGTTAATGAATTTAAAGCATTAAGTGCAGAGGCTGTTTATGGCGGTGCTGTTGCAAATAATAATTCAATATATGACGAAGACCAAAAAAAATATTATGCAAGTGCAATTGTTAAAACATTTGCTGTTACAACAGCTATTAGCGGAGATGAAAATGCTGTTAAAGGTGCATTTATTGGTAAAAATAATGATGAAAACAGCAATATATCATTGCATTACGGAAATGTGTTTGAAAACAACATTTATGCAACAGATTCAAATTTAGACTTAAGTGCAATAGGTGCAGGAGTTGAAACTTTAACTGACACAGATAAAGACAACCTAAGTAAAAAAACAAAAGAAGATTTGTTAAATAAAGCTACATATGTAAACTTTAATTTTGACACCGTTTGGAATAAAGAAGCGTCTTCTTATGCTAAGCCAAACTTCTTGGGCTCATATGAAACTATATATATCAAAGGCCTTGGCGAAGAGATTACACCAATAGAATATGATTTAATTTCATTCTTAAAAGAAATTAAGGGCAATGGGTCACAAGGAGAAGAAATTACTTATATCGTATCTAAAGAGGCTGTAGAAGCGTTGCCTTCTGAAATGGTTTCAAAGCAAGATGGCACAACAATTGTTACATACGATTTAAATGGAGAATCATGGGAAACAATTTCCGATGAAAAAAATCCATTAAAATTATCTATTATGGTTGATGATGGTGTTTTAGTAAAAATTAAAAACTTTAAATTAGAAGGTCAAAATAATAGCTTCTTTGGTTATATTTCAGGAAACACAATTATTAAAAATATTACATTTGAAAATGTTACATTTTCTTCACAAGCAGAAGATTATGCTTCTGTTGTGGCAACAGCTTTAATTAATGGAGCTACAATAAACAACGTTAATGTTGAAAATGTTAATTTTTCAACAAACGCAAAAACTGTTGGTTTGTTAGTTGCAGAAAATAGAGGTTCAATAATCAATTCATCTGTTAATTCGGTAAATACAGTTTCTATTAATTCAACTAATGAGCAAGTTTCTATGGGGGCAATTTGTGGCCATAATGCAGGAACCATTACAGGTTCAAAAGTTATAAGTTTAGGTTTAGAAATTAAAACTGTAGCGCTAGGTAACGGAAACTTTAATATTGGTGGAATTGCAGGCGTTAATGAGGCATTAATTAGTGAATCTGGTGTTGATGCTTTTACGCTTACATCAAACAATGAAGGGACAATGTACGTTGGTGGAATTGCAGGTTATGTGGTTGCTGGTGAAACATCTAAAATATATAAATCTTATGCTAAAGCAAATATAACACTAAATCTTACTTCTGAAAATGTGTATTTGGCTGGTGTAGCTGCATATGCTGGTGCTGGATCTTCAATTTATGGATCTGCATTTAAACAAGGCACATTAAAAGCAAATAATGTTTCAGGGCTTGTTGGAATTCTATATGGAACACTTAATGTTTCATATGTTGAAGGAGTTTTACATGGCAATATAGTAGGGGGTTTGGTTGGTACATGTTATAGCAACTTAAATAACTGCTATACGTTGGCAATCTTAGAAGGAAATAATCAAAACAGTATTGTAAGTGGTGTTGTAAGTAATGTTGGCCCAGAGTGCTTAGTAGATAAGTGTTTTAGTGCAGCAACTTTTGCCGGAGAGGGCGAGAGATATGCTGAATCTTATTCTAAATTTAGAATGATGTATATTGCTAGATGGCTTTTACAACCAACTGGTAGATATGATTATGGAACAGTTTCTAATTTAATAATAATAAATCACGGTGATGCAATTATCCAAACAGAAATTTTTATTTTTGGTTTATATGATACATTCTTAGACGCAGAAGAGAATGTTTGGATAGATGTTACTGAAGAAGATTGCAGAGGTAAAGACGGCTATGCAGTTATTAGAGAAATTGCTGGGTTTGATGACTCTATTTGGGAGTTTGGTAAGCAGGGAGAGTATCCAACATTAAAAGATGCAGTAGTTGTAAAATAAAGAAAGAAATTTATAAATAGCCAACATCTACATCTGTTGAAGATAAAGACGGTTCCTAAAAATAAAGACATTCAAATGAAAATTTGAGTGTCTTTTTTAAAGAACAATATTGCATTAAAATATTTTAAGATTATGAATTAATAATGCAAAATTACAAAACATAATAACATGAAGGATTTTGTTATTTTTTCCATGTTTATATACATAACAAAGCATAAAAAAACCACAGCAAAAATATTGGCAAAGCAGTTTGAAATTAGCACTAGAAGTGTTTATAGATATATAGACTGTCTTTCGCTTGCAGGGGTTCCAATTGTTACAAAATTGGGAAGGGGTGGAGGAATTGAACTAATTGGCGATTTTTATTTAAATTCATTTTTGCTAACCGAAAAAGAAATACAGTTACTTAAAAATTTTTTAACAACTGTTAAGAATGAGCAAATTGCAAATATATTAAAAAAACTTGTTTATTAGTTAAAAAAATGAAATGAAGTAAATCAATTCATTTTTTTGAAATAATTTTAATAGTTTTAATAAATTTTTCACACTCAGTAAAGCTGTTATAATATGAGAGTGATGCCCGAACAATTCCAGAATGTATAGTGTTTAACTGGTTATGTTTTATTCCTGCGCAATGAAGGCCGCCTCTTACACAAATATTAAAATTATCAGATAGTATAGATGCGGTTTCGTTACTATCTAAGCCGCTAACGTTAAAGGCAATTATTCCATAATGAACGTTTGCGGTGTGCGTATAAAGTTTTATTTCATTGATTTTGCTTAATTCGTACAATAAAAATGTTGATAGATCGTCAATTTTTTTATTTATTAGGTTTTGATTATTTTTTACAAAATCTATACCGGCTTCTACGGAAAATATATTAGGGGTTGCAATTGTTCCACTCTCTAAACATTCAGGGAAGTCGGTTGGCTGATAGCTATTATCAGACTCTGTTCCAGTGCCTCCAAAGCGAATGGGTTTTGGAGATACTTTAACTGAAAAGGCAAAAATGCCTATTCCTTGCATGGCGTATAATCCTTTATGAGGGGCAATGGCTAGCATGTCTATGTGTTGCTTTTTCATATTTATTATTTCGTGTCCCATGCTTTGAGCGCAGTCTACCAAAAATAAAATACATCTTTTTGTGCAAAGTTCCCCAATTTGTTCAATTTGTGCTGAATCACCATTTACATTGCTTACATGATTAATTGCAACAAGGTATGTGTTGGGGCGCAAGTGCTTTTCAATATCTTTAGCTGTTAATGTGTGACCATTTTCTGCGTGCGCAATAGATACATCAATTAACCCCTTTTTCTTTAATTCAAAAATTGGGCGAATTAAAGAATTGTGGTCATTTTGACTACAAATAACATGTCCACCTTTAATATATGTACCCAAAATGGCCATATTTAATGCATCTGTACAATTTTGCGTAAATATAACGTTTTCAACCTTGTCACAATTAATGTAGTCGGCAATTTTTTTTCTAATTTCAAAAACTTTAGTTGCCGTTTTTAAACTCAAAAAGTGACCGCTTCTACCAGGGTTGGCAGAATAGTTTAGAAGTGCATTGTTACACGCGCTTATTACTTCTTTTGGCTTTTTATTTGTTGTGGCTGAGTTATCAAAATAAATCATAATGTTAACCTTTTAATTTTTCTTTTACTATAATGATATGAAAGGTTAAAAAGAAAGTTGAATAAGAGGTGAATATGGTATTGGCTGTTTTTAGATCACGAACAGAATCATTAAATTTTGCATCATTACTCAAATCGTATGGTGTTTTTTGTAGTATAGTAAATACGCCAAGGACCATAAATGTTGCTTGTGGTATATCTATAAAATTAAATAATTTAGATATAAATACCGCAAAAGAAATATTATTACGAAGAAATTTTAATACATTTGCAGGTTTTTATAATGTTTAAGCGAGCAAATCTTTGACATGAATTTATTATTGTGATAACATATAATTAAAGAGGGGGAACAGAATGAAAAAAGTATATGATTTAGTTTTAACTTTATTAACAATTGCCATGCTTGCTTTATTAACATTTTCTAAGCTTAACGAAACTGGTAATTGGGTGGATTTAACACAATACCAAAAATTTATTAAATATATTTCAGAATATGGCCCCATTGTTTTGTTGTGTTTGTTTGCTTTTGGAGGCTTAATAGGAAAGGTTTTAATTTCTAAAATAATTTTTATAATTATTTTAATACTATTAGTAGTATTTACAATATCAATGTTTGCTCCCGACTGGCTTGTTTCGGTTTTTGGTGGGGGTGCAGGTTTTTTTAAATTTTAGTAGGAAGAATTATGGAATCGTTATTTATAATAGATGGTAACAGTTTAATTAATAGAGCATATTATGCCTTGCCACTTTTAGCAAATTCAAACGGCGTTTATTCTAACGCCGTTTTTGGTTTTGTTAATTGCGTTAATAAATTAATAGTTGAGAACAAACCAACAAATATTGTGGTGGCTTTTGATCATGCTAGAAAAACATTTAGAAATGATTTATATGATGGTTACAAAGCAACGCGTAAAGAAACTCCGTATGAGTTAAAGATGCAATTTCCAATTTTAAAGAAAATTTTGTCGGCAATGAATATTACTTGCATTGAGCAGGAGGGAATTGAGGCTGACGACATTATTGGAACAATCGCAAAAAAATCGGGAGTTAAAAATGTTGTTATAACAGGAGATCGAGATAGTTTACAATTAGTTGATGCTAATACATGTGTGTGGCTAACACAAAAGGGAATAACCGATATAAAAGAGGTTAATATTAATAATATTTATGAGCTGTATGAATTAACACCAGAACAAATAATAGATTTTAAGGCGCTTGCTGGTGATTCCTCTGATAATATACCTGGCGTGGCTGGCATTGGAGAGAAAACAGCTAAATCGTTAATTTCTAACTATAAAAACATAAATGGAATTTACGAAAATTTAAACGACTTGCCAACAGGTGTTAAAAATAAGCTAATTGCAGGTAAGGATATGTGTTATTTGTCATATAAGCTTGCAACTATCAAAACAGATTGCGATTTAAATGTATGCATTAGTGATTATGTGTATGATTTTCCATATAATAACGAAGTTAAAAGGCTTTTTGAAGAATATAATTTTAGTGCGCTTTTAAAAAAAGAAAATATTTTCTCTAAAGAAACACAAGGAACAAAAGAAATTGTTGTTTCAACAAACACACAACTTGCAGAAATATTTAACAATTTTTCTGCAGAGTATTTTGCATTTGATTTTAGAAA
>JAZSMW010000064.1:0-2832 GCA_045536095.1 Clostridia bacterium | reverse complement strand
CTCATTAATACCGCACACAAAAACAATGGAACTATCTTGTTATTTATAAGTTTTACATTGTTTTTTGACAACTTATTCATACCATTCCCCCTATTTTTATGGTCTTTACAATTATTTTTTATTGTATCACAAAATAATATTCAGGTCAATATAAAGCTAAAATTTTAATGATATTAATTTATCCACGAATGAGTATTTGTTCCGCAACCGGCGGATTTCATTAAACATATATTTGCATTAGGAATATGTCTTTGTATTTCTCTAACTCTTTTAAATAATCTTTCATTATTTTTTACAATATTAATATTCAATCTTAAAATAATCCAACCATGCTTTATATTTATCTTGACAAGATAGACATGTATCAGTTAAAAATCCTTTTTCATTTGTCCATTCTTTAAGCCCGCGATAGTAAAATAATTTATGTTCTTCATCGATAATAAATGGAACAATATTGTTTGCCAAACATTCTTTAAACATTAAAAGTCGTCCAACACGACCATTTCCTTCTTGGAAAGGGTGAATAGATTCAAAATTTTTATGAAACTCTAAAATTTGTTCAAAACTCTTTTGTTTAATTTCATTATAATAAGATAATAGTTTCTTTATTTCTTTTTTTACATTTTCAGGTTGGCAAGTTTGTTCGCCTCCAACTTCATTTGGTAGTTTTTTATAATCTCCAACATTAAACCAATGTTTTCTGCTTTCACTTGTTCCGTTTTTAAGAATAAAGTGTAATTCTTTAATCATTGATTCTGAAAGTGGTTTTAAAGCATTGTCAATTATATAATCAACACATTTAAAGTGGTTTGCAGTTTCAACAACATCATCAACATTAATTGTTCCTTTTTCTACTTGAATGGTATTCGCTTCAAAAATATATCTTGTTTGTTCGTGTGTTAAAGAGCTACCTTCAATATGATTTGAGTTGTATGTGAGTTCAATTTGTGTTTTATGATAAATTCCACCACTTAACTTAATATCTTTTTGTTCTTTTAGTATGTTTAGTAATTTATTGGCACTAAATTGTTTTTTAGTTTCTCTTTCTGGTTTTACAGCATCTGCTGGTATATTCCAAGTTTTACCTGTTAAAAAAGCACCTGGTATTCTACCATGGGCACAATAATTTCTTACCATTCTATCCGATAAGTTCCATTTTTTTGCAATTTCAGCAACTGATACAAAATTCATTTATATATCCTCAACTTCTATTTTTTATAGTATATTCCATTATCGGAAATTTGCCAACTATTTACACACTATTTATTTCCGATAATTAAAACTTTATTATTTATATTCCACAAAAAAAGATCCCTTATCAATTTTCTGATAAAGGGTCTAATTATTACACTGATTTCAAATGCCTTAGGTCAAAACCTGTCGTTTTTTTTGTGAAAGGGTTACAAAAAAGATATTTCGGCGTTTTGCTTACGCGATTTAAGCTCTTGCGTTTTTATCCGCATTTTCAGAATATATTTATGGACAAAAAGCATTTTAAGTCTTATTTTTTCTTCTATAATAACGAATTATCCCTACAAGGAAAAACGCAACCGCTAAAAATAATAACGTTAATGAAATAATAAGGTGAATGTTTTGTTCAATATTAACATTCACTTGCCAAGAAAACAAATTTGCATTAAAAATATTAACGTCATCGATTTCCTTTTGCCATTGAGCATCTTTTACTTTTATGAAAAGCGGTGGCAAATACAAAAATACGTTTGATAAAAACAAAACGATACTCGCTTTTAAAAATTTGTTTGTTTTTAAAAACCTTACACTTAAAAGTATATTTAACGCCAGATACACGCCCAACGCGATTGGAAGTGCAATTTTGAAATGCCACCAACCATTAGCATACCCATTTGTCAATGTGTATACGTTAATAACGATAAGGAGAATATTGAGCATTACAAAATCAACGGCAACCGAAATAAAATCGTTGCACTTTTTTAGTTTAGAAAAAACCTCATATTTTGCAATATAAATAGGCGTAAATATAATTATTAAGCCCAAAAGCACGGAAAACGCAGGTATCCAAAACCAATTCCCTTTAGTGTAAATACAACACACACCTAAAAGCAAGACAAGCGCTAAATACTGCAACAGCGGAATAAAAATAAGTTTATATTTCTTTATAAGTTTTGGTAAGTTGGTAAATGTGAATGCAAGTAGTAGCGCCGAAAGAACAATCCAAAACCAAGAAAGCGTCTTGTTTATTGCCAAATCACAAATAAAACACGGAATTAGCGCAACCACATAAGCAATATAGAAAAACAAACTCCAAGATAATGAAAGCGCACGCCACTTTTTTGCTTGAATTTTTTCCTCCCTCGATTTATTATCAATACTTGCCGTTATAAGCTCGTGTTCGGAAACACCCAAAATTTCTGAAAGTTTTGGGAGTAAAGTTATATCAGGATGTGCTACGTCTTTTTCCCACTTACTTACAGCCGATTCGGAAACAAATAGCAGTTTAGATAATTCTTTTTGCGTCAAATTCTTTTCTAGTCTTTTTTGTTTTAAAAATCCGCCAAAACTATTTTCCATCAAAAGCGCTCCTTTGAAAATATTATTGACACGCCTATTATATCACAAAAATTTAGACATTGCACTATTATTAGATGAATAACATGCTTGAAAGTTTTTCAAGTATCAAAAAATATGTGGATATATGCAAAACACTTATAGTGCCCTCTTCCATCCCGACAAAGTCGGATTTCATCGCGAAGCGATTTCATCTCACATAAGTGTGATTTCCTCCGCTATCGGCGGATTTCATTAAAATAACGACAGGTCAAAACCTGTCGTTATTTTGTGTAAGGGATGACT
>JAZSMW010000007.1:0-9988 GCA_045536095.1 Clostridia bacterium | reverse complement strand
GTTTTTTATGTAGTAGGGAATATCGCATTTACAAGAGAATTTATTCTCAGATTAAATGCGATATCCGCCCGTACCAAAACACACTAACGCTGGAGATTAGCAAAGACGCATTCATTCATGAATGTTTAATATTTAACTTGTTTAAATTATTTGGTGTTTTTTTATAAAGAAGTTAAGCAAAACTTTTGTAAATATTTGATTTAATATTTAATTTATGTTAAAATATAGCCAATAACTTATTGGGAGGAAATTATGGGATTATTTAAATTTTTTAAAAGACAACTACTAGAAGTTGTTGAATGGGAAGACAGCACAAAAGATACTATTGTTTACAGGTATCCATTAACAGACAAAGATGAATTAATGACAAGTTCTACTCTTGTTGTTAGAGAATCGCAATGTGCAATTTTTGTTCATAAAGGAAAAATCGCTGATGTTTTTGGCCCTGGAACATATAAATTAACAACAGAAAATATTCCTTTTTTAACAAAACTTTTATCATTGCCAACTGGCTTTGAAAGCAGAATTAAAGCAGAAATTTATTATGTTAATACAAAACAATTTATAGGGTTAAAATGGGGAACTCAAAACCCAATTATGATGAGAGATGCAGAGTTTGGAAATATAAGAGTTAGAGGCTTTGGTGTTTATTCGTTTAAAATTGCAGAACCATCTTTATTTATGAAAGAAGTTTTTGGAACAAATGCGTTATATACTGTTGCTTCTGTAGAAGAACATATTAAACCAATTTTAATTCAATCTATAACTGATGTAATTGCAGAAAGTAAAATCTCTGCATTAGATTTGGCAACAAACTATCAGGAATTTTCTAAAACAGTTTTGCAAAATTGTGCTCAAGATTTAAAAGATTTGGGAATTGAAGTTAAAAAATTTGTTATTGAAAACATCTCTCTTCCAGAAGAGGTTGAAAAAGCGTTAGATGAAAGAACAACGCTAGGCGTGCTAGAAGAACAAATGGGTACATATACTCAAAAGAAAGCAGCAGATGCAATGCTTGGTGCTGCAACCAATACTGCTGGAGGAAATTTTGCAGGAATGGGTGTTGGCTTTGGCGCTGGAATGGCTATGGGTGATGTTATGAGCTCTGCAATGAGTGGTGCTAAAAATAAGCCAAAAATTAAAAATGAAAATAGTGCTTCTTGTAGTAAGTGTGGAGCTTCTATTAAAGAGGGGGCTAAATTTTGCCCAGAATGTGGAGTAAAAATTGAACAAGCTAAAACATGCTCTAAATGTGGGGCTGTGTTAGGAGCAAAAGCAAAGTTTTGTCCAGAATGTGGGGAGAAAGTTCAGGCTGCAAAGAAACACTGTGCAAATTGCGGAGCAGAGTTAAAAGCAACGGCTAAATTCTGTCCAGAATGTGGAGAAAAAGTATAAACAAAGGATGTTATTATGGAACCAAAAGCAGTAAAATCTGTTGATGAATCTTGCCCTAATTGTGGGGCGGGAATGAAATATAGCCCACAAAGGAAAATGCTTTTTTGTGAGAGTTGTGAAACTACTAGAGCAATTGAGTTTAAAAAATTAATGGGTAAACACAATTTAAATGAAGCCACAAAAGCAACAAAAAATACAATAGAGTGGGCAAGTCAAACCAAAAGTTTAAAGTGTCCTAATTGTGGTGCTGGAGTTGTTTTGAATAAATTGGAGTACAGTAAGAAATGTCCTTATTGTTCGTCTAGTTTGGTTGCAAGAGAGGCGGCGGCAGATGATTTGGCTCCAGATGGAATTATTCCATTTACTTTTAGCGATGAAGAGGCTTCTGTTAAATATGTACAAGGCATAAAAAAGAAATTTTTTGCACCAAGTAAGTTTAAAAAAGCGCCTCCAACAGAAAATATTAAAGGTGTTTACATACCTTGTTTTTGTTACGATGCAAAAACGGCATCTTTATATAGTGGAACTTTAGCAAAAGATTATAATTATACAGATTCGTCGGGTAAAAGGAAAACAAGAACTGAAACAAAAAGGATATCGGGCAAACATGACGAAGATATTGTAGATGTTGTTGTTGAAACAAGTTCTAAAATGAATCAAAAGCAAATTAATGATATTTTGCCATTTAATATGATGGATGTTGTTGAGTTTAAGCAGGCCTTTATTATGGGGTATACTGTTGAGCATTATGAAAATACAATTAAGGTGTGCAATGAGATAGCAAAAAATATAATGAAAGAGCAAATTAAAAATAATATTTTAAGCAAATATGATTACGATAGGGTTTTGTCGTTTAACCTAGAAACAAGTTATTCTGACGAAAAATATGCATATTACTTATTGCCAACCTATAAGTGTGATTATGTTTATAAAAATAAAACATACACTACTTTTATGAATGGGCAAACGGGCAAGGTTGGAAAAGGATTCCCTATTAGTCCATTAAAAGTAACATTTGTTGTGTTACTATCAATTTTGCTTGTTGCTGGCTTTATTGCGTTAGCTTATTTTATGGGATAATTTTTATTTTAAGGAGCTTTTTATGACCAATAAAGAATTAATCCAAAAAGCACGTGAGGCGAGAGGAAATTCATATTCTCCATATTCTAATTTTAAGGTTGGGGCGGCCCTTTTAACAAAAAGTGGTAAAGTATTTTTTGGAACAAATGTAGAAAATGCAAGTTTTTCACTATGCAATTGCGCGGAAAGAAGTGCAATATTTTCTGCAATTTCAAATGGAGAGAATGATTTTGTTAAAATGGCAATAATTGGAAATGAAAAACGTATAATATATCCGTGTGGGGCGTGTAGACAAGTAATTTATGAAAGTGCCTCAAACATTGAAATTATATGCGCTAAAAATGATGAAGAATACGAAATTTTAACCATAGAAGATTTGCTTCCAAAGACTTTTGGTAAAAAGAATAAAGAATAGAATTCGGTTGGTGTAAAAATAGATAAATAATTAATAAAATAAAACCACATTTTTGGTAAAAACCAAAATTAAGTGGTTTTTTTTTGTTGTGAAGAACTTATTTTTGGATTTTATAAAAGAGAAATATTTATTTTATGACAGTTTGTTATTATGGAGTGTTTATTGTTGGAGTTCTAAGATCGATATGGACTAAATTGTTAGGCATTTTGGAATTTATTTATATTTTGCCAAATTGTATGTTTTTTGTGGTATTGTGCGTTTTTAATATATATATAAATATATATATTAAATTTTGAAAAAACGCTTTTAATTTGGCGTTTTTTTTGATATAATTAAAGCGATTATAAAATTAAGTAATTCAACCTATAAAAAGGCATTTTTAACAAAGGTTTGTTTATTTTTAACACTCAAAGCAAAATGTATGTTTTATGGTTGGTTATTGTGTATGAAAATATATGTGGCACGATAATGGTTATTACTAAAAACACATTAAAAGGGGTTAGAATATGGAAACAAATGAATTAGACCTATCTCAAAGTACAAAGTATGATCAAAGCGATATTCAGGTATTAGAAGGGTTAGACCCAGTTAGGAAAAGACCTGGCATGTATATTGGTTCAACCGACGAGCGTGGGCTTCACCATTTAATAACCGAGGTTGTAGATAACAGTATAGATGAAGCGCTAGCTGGTTATTGTACTCAAATAGATGTTACCTTAAATGCCGATGGCTCTTGTACGGTAGAAGATAATGGTCGTGGAATTCCTACTGGAATTATCGAAAAAGAGGGTAAAAGTGCTGTTGAGGTTGTATTAACTAAGTTACACGCGGGTGGTAAGTTTGGAGGTTCTGGATACAAAATTTCTGGAGGTCTTCATGGCGTTGGTGTTTCGTGTGTTAATGCTCTTTCAATTTGGCTTAAGGTAGATGTATATCAAAACGGGTATCATCACTATGTTCAATTCACTCGAGGCAGAGCAGATGCCCCACTTAAAAAACTAGAAAAGAGTGATAGGCGTGGAACTTGTGTAACATTTAAACCAGACACCGAAATTTTTGAAACAGTAGATTTTAATTACGACACTATTAAAAACCGTTTTAGAGAAATTGCATTTTTAAATAAAGGTATTGTTATAACATTGCAAGATAAGCGTGAAGGCAGAGAACAATATGAAAAGTTTGAATTTAAAGGTGGAATTATTGAATTTGTAGAGTATTTAAATTTAAACAAAAACCCAATTTTCCCACATCCTATATATTTTAACAAGATTTCTGATAAAAGTGAAGTAGAGGTGGCATTCCAGTATAATGATGGTTACCAAGAACTTATTCATGCTTATGCTAACAACATAAACACCACAGAGGGCGGAACTCACCTAGTTGGCTTTAAAAATGCGTTAACCAAAGTTATTAATGACTATGGTGTTAAAAATAAAATTTTAAAAGAAAATGAAAAACTCTCTGGTGAGGATTGTAGAGAGGGTTTAACTGCCGTTATTTCGGTTAAACTTATGAATCCTCAATTTGAAGGCCAAACTAAAACAAAACTTGGAAATAGTGAAATGCGTGCCGAAGTAGAAAAAGCAATGGCAGAGGGTTTTGGTGATTATTTAGAAGAAAATCCTAAAGAGGCAAGAGAGTTAATTTTAAAAAGCATAACTGCACAAAAGGCAAGAGAGGCAGCAAGAAACGCAAGAGAACTTACTAGAAGAAAAGGTGTGCTAGAAAGTACAACATTGCCAGGTAAGCTTGCAGATTGTTCAGAAAAAGACCCAGAACATTGTGAAATTTATATAGTTGAGGGTGATTCGGCTGGTGGATCTGCAAAAATGGGCAGAGATAGACGCTTTCAAGCAATTTTGCCACTTAGAGGTAAAATTTTAAACGTAGAAAAAGCAAGAATAAATCATATTTTAGAAAACAATGAAATTAAAAGTATGATAACTGCATTTGGTGCAGGTATGAAAGAAGAGTTTGATGAAACAAAACTTCGTTATAACAAAATTGTAATTATGACCGATGCCGATGTTGACGGTTCGCATATTAGAATACTTTTATTAACATTTTTCTTTAGGTTTATGAGACCTCTAATTGAAAAGGGGCATGTGTATATTGCTCAACCACCTCTTTACAAATTAGAGAAGGGTAAGAAAGAATATTATTTCTATAACGATGAAGAATTAGAGCAATTTTACAAAGAAAACGGAAGTGGCACTGGTGAAATGCAACGTTATAAGGGTCTTGGTGAAATGGACCCTGAACAACTTTGGGAAACAACCTTAAATCCAGAAAACAGAATTTTGTTACAAGTTAGTATGCAAGATGCTGTGGAGGCAGACAGAGTGTTTAATGAACTTATGGGTGAAGATGTTGAACTAAGACGTAAGTTTATTGAAGAAAATGCAACTCTTGCTGGAGAACTAGACGTTTAATTTTAAATTGTAAAAAAGGAAAGAAATATGAGTGAAGAAAAAAAAGATTTAAGAGAACTCTTAAAAGATAGCAAGGTTCAAAAAGTTGAAGTTAAAAATGAGTTAGAGAAGTCATTTATTTCTTACGCAATGGCAGTTAACGTTTCTCGTGCTATTCCGGATGTTAGAGATGGTTTAAAACCTGTTCACAGAAGAATTTTATTCGATATGGCGGAACAAAACTTATTTCATACTCATAAATTTGTTAAATCGGCAACTATTGTTGGAGATGTTTTGGGACATTACCATCCACATGGTGATAGTTCGGTATATGATGCGTTGGTTCGCTTGGCTCAAGATTTTAGCATTAATCATACATTAGTAGATGGTCACGGAAACTTTGGTTCAATAGACGGCGATGGGGCTGCAGCATACCGTTATACAGAGGCTAGGCTTACAAAAATTGCTGGGTTGCTTTTAGAAGATATAGATAAAAATACAGTGGATATGTATCCTAACTATGACGATACACGTATGCAACCAAGGGTTTTGCCTGCAAAATTTCCTAACCTATTGGTTAACGGTGCAGACGGTATTGCTGTTGGTATGGCAACAAATATTCCACCACATAACCTAGAAGAAGTGTGTAGAGGTGTACAAGCCTTATTAAAAAATCCAGAAATGGAAATAGATGAATTAATAGAGATTATTAAGGCACCAGATTTTCCTACTGGTGGCATAATAATGGGGCGAAATGGAATTATAAATGCATACAAAACAGGAAGAGGTAGCCTTACGGTAAGAGGTAAAGCAGAAATAGAGGAAACAAAAACTGGCAAAACAAGAATTATTATTTCTGAAATACCATACCAAGTTAACAAAAGTAAGTTTATTATTCAAATGGCTGACCTTGTTAAAGATAAACGAATAGAGGGAATTTCGGACATTAGAGATGAATCTGATAGGGATGGAATAAGAATTGTTGTAGACATTAAAAAAGACCACAATGCAAATGTTGTGTTAAACCAATTATATAAAATGTCTATGCTTCAAACTGGTGACGGAATTATAATGCTTGCTCTTGTTGATGGTGCTCCAAAAATTTGTACGCTTAAACAAGTGTTAGAATGTTATATAAAACACCAAAAAGAAGTTGTTACAAGAAAAACAAAATTTGATTTAGGTAAGGCAGAAGATCGTATGCACATTGTTGCAGGGTTGGTTACTGCTGTTACAAATATTGACGATGTTGTTAAAATTATTAAAGAAAGTAAAGACAGGCAAGACGCTCAAAGCAAATTAATTTCTAAATTTGAATTGGACGAAGTTCAAACAAACGCAATATTAGAAATGAAGCTTTCTAAACTAACAGGTTTAGAAGTTAATAACCTAAAGAAAGAGATGGAAGAACTTGCTAAAACTATAGAAGATTTAAAAGATATTTTGGCAAGGCCAGAAAGAGTTATTGAAATTATTGACAATCAAATGGAATCTGTTATATCTAAATTTGGAACACCTAGAAAAACAGAGATTGGTTTTGGTATTGGAGAAATTAACATTGGCGATTTAATTAAAAAAGAAGATGTTGTTATTTCTATGACAAAACTTGGTTATATTAAGCGTATGTCGTTAGACGAATATAGATCTCAAAAACGAGGTGGAGTTGGTGTTACTGGCCATAAGGCAAAAGAAGAGGATGTTGTAGATCAATTATTGATTACATGTACACATAATGATTTGTTGTTCTTTACTTCTAAGGGTAAGGTTCATACAATGAAAGGTTATGATGTTCCTGAGGCACAAAAAACTGCAAAGGGCAGAGCAATGGTAAATTTATTGCCGTTAGATCAAGATGAAAAGGTTACTGCAATATTACCATTAGAAGAAGAGACCACTGGTAACTTAATTATGGTTACTAAACAAGGTTTAATTAAGAAGACAAAACTTTTAGAGTTTGCAAGTATCCGTAAAAACGGTAAAATAGCCATTACTTTAAATGACGGCGATGAGCTTTTGGTTGTAAAAATATTTGATGGTGACGATGACCTTATGATTGCGTCTACATCAGGTAAATGTTCAAGATTTAAAGAAAGTGCATTAAGAAACACTGGTAGATCTAGCATGGGTGTTAAGGCAATGAATTTGGATGAGGGAGAAGAAATTATTTCTCTTTGTGTAATTAATAAAGAAAGCCAAGTTGTTGCAATTTCTGAAAATGGATATGGTAAAAGAACTAGTTCGGAAGAATTTAGATTAACATCTAGAGGAACAAAGGGTGTTAGGGCTGGTATATTTAACGAAAAAACCGGCAAGCTTGTTTCATTGATTCAAGTTGAAGATAATAAAGATCTTTTAATTATGGCAGATAACGGTGTGATTATTAGAACTCCAGTAAAAGACATTCCTTTAATTTCTCGTAGCACGCAAGGTGTTAAAATTATGAAACTTAGATCTAATTCAAAAATTGTATCTATTGCAATTGGTGAACATGAAGAAATTGAGGATGAAGAAGATGTTTTTACAGCAGAGGAAATAGTTGCTCAAAACATACAAAATTCTGAAAATGAGGAAAAAGAGTAAAAAAATATAAAGGCCATGAAGTTTAGCTTTGGGCCTTTTATTTTTTGTTTGTTTTATTTAATTATATAAAAAAATTAACTCTTGAAATGGTGTGATATATGTGTTATACTTTAAACAAACGGAGATTAGTATGACTTTTAAAGACTTATATTTGTTAACATATAAAAATGCACAACCTTTTGATGGTGAAAAAAACATGGGTCAGTTAATGTTTTCTATACTTTTAGAGCATTTAATTAACGAAGATTTAAGGGGCGATGGTTCGGTTGGTATTATAGACCTATATTGCTATTGTATATATTTAAACTGTATTGGTTTAAGCGATATTGAGATGTCTTTTGCAGAATCGTCAACATTTACAGAAGATAAAATGTATACCGATGCAATCCTTTTTGATTATTTTAATAAGGATGAATTGTTTGAGGATTGTAGGGCTTCTATAGAGAAAATGCCAAAATATTTGTTAAAAAATATTGGGCTAAAGAGTGTTAGGGCGGACGCAAAAAAAATTGGAGAGCTAACTTCAACAAAGAGCCATTGTTTGTTTATGTTGCCAACACATTATAAAAAACTTTTTACAGATGTTATGTATGGGCAAAACCTAGAAAAAATATACTTCGATGATGATCCTGGAACAAAGTTGTTAAACGATATTATTGGCCAAATAGAACTTTTAGATAATAGGTTTAAATTAAAGCAAGTTTTAATAGACTTTATTTTTAAAAATTTAATATCTCCAGAAGATATTTTCTCTGCCAGAAAGGAATTGTTGGAGGAATATGATTCCCCATTAAAAGAAATAATTACAAGAAAAATTCGCGAAGAAATGTCTACTAAAGTTGTTGTAGAAGTTGAAGAGGATAATCCTTTAGAAAGAATAAAAAACCTAGACTTAATAGAAGGTTGTGTAATAGGGCAGGATGATGCTGTTAAAACAATTAAAAATAAATTAAGGTCGGCTTATGTTGGGTTTAGAAACGAAGATCAGCCAGTGGCAAGTTTTTTACTTACTGGACCTACAGGTGTGGGTAAAACAGAAACGGCAAAAGCGGTTGCCAATGCTTGTTATGATGGTAAGTTGTTTGTTGTGGACATGTCTACATATAAGCATAAGAGTGATGTTAACAGGCTTTTGGGTAGTGCTCCGGGGTATGTTGGGTATGGTGATGCAAATCAGTTTTGCGAGTTTATTAAAGCAAATCCATATTCTGTAATTTTGTTTGATGAAATAGAAAAAGCAGATTCTGAGTGTTTAGATTTACTTATGAGGATATTAGATGAAGGTCAATTTATTAATGCTTTGGGAGATGTTATTAATTTAAGAAATATTGTTATATTTTGTACAACAAATTTAACTCAGAACAAACAAAGGGGAATTGGTTTTGGTTCTGCCGAGGCAAAAACTGAAGAATTAGTTACCGGTGAGGGAGCACTAAAAAAAGAACATGTTGGTCGCTATTCTAACGTTATAGAATATAAAAAACTAACTAGAGAAAGCTGTAAGCAAATTGTTAAAACCAAATTTATTGATCAAATTATAAAAGGTTTTAAAAAAAGAGACAAAAACAATTTAGAAATTTCGGTGAGTGATGAATTAATTGAGGCTATTGTTCAAGATGCAAATGTTGAACTTTTGGGAGCCAGAGACTTAAAAAAATCTATTCAAAAATTAATGATAGATCCAATATCATTATTTATTTTAGAAAATGAACCGCATGATGTTAAATTATTAATAGATGGTTCAGGGTCTATAGTTCAACTAGATATTAAAAAAATAAATAAGACGTATGAAGATAATTCAAAAACAGTTATAACAAAGCCGTCGGGAGATGATGGGAGAGAATGATATTTGTTTGTAAAAATATTTATGGCTAACTATAATTAAAAAATGGCAAGAGCCATTTTTTTTGTGGTTAAAATTGGAGAAGGATAAATGCGTTGTTGTTAAAGCATTGTTAAAGTATATGAGCATGTGTGCATATATTGTCTTTAAACAATTAAAAAAATCAAGCTGAATTAAAAAAAAATATATAAACCAGATAAGGATTAATAATGAATTAAATTAATATTAATTTGCTAAAAAAATAGCAAAAAATGTGCAATTTAT
>JAZSMW010000034.1:0-2294 GCA_045536095.1 Clostridia bacterium | reverse complement strand
GGCTAGCGAATTGTTAAACTCTGTCTGAACAACATTTGTTGCCTCGGCAACATTCATTCCCCCAACATTTATACCATTTATTGTTGTACCCCTATAAAACCCCTCTGCCGAAACGTTATAGTTATATATTGCAAATCCGCTAATTATTAAAACACAAACTCCCGAAAATAAAATTAGCCCCAAATTAAATAATCTTCCACTTTTTTTTCTTTGCATATATTCTCCTTTTTTTTAGTGTTTGCAATATGTGGCATTCTATTCTTTGTGCATTTAAAAACTTAAACACTACTCCACATAAAAAATATTAAAATAACCCTTGCAATTAAAAAACTAGTATGCTATAATAAATGCGCAATTTATCCAAATTGCCTTGTTTTTTGTAAAAACAAAAAACCATTAGACCATAAGGAAAGGAGGAATAACATGAACAAGTACGAACTTATGTACATTATCTCTAGCACTGCAACAGAAGAACAAAGAGAAGAAGTTATTGCAAAATTCAAATCTTTTGTTGAATCTAAAGGCGGAGTTGTTTCTGGCGTAGACAAACTTGGTATGAAAAAATTTGCTTATGCAATTAATTTCAAAACAGAAGGTTTTTACGTTTTAATGAACTTCGAAGCAGATGGCGCTGTTGTTAGTGAAATGAACAACCAAATGAATCTTGCCGATTTAGTTGTTAGACAAATGTTTATTAGAAAGTAATTAAGAGGTATAGGTATGAACAAAGTATATTTAATTGGTAACTTAACAAGAGACCCAGAACTTGCAACAACAACAAGCGGTGTTTCTGTTTGCCGTTTTTCAATTGCCGTTCAAAGAAGGTTTTCTAATGCCGAAGGCGAAAGAGAGGCCGATTTCTTTAACATTGTTGTATGGCGCGCTCAAGGCGAAAATTGCCATAAATATTTAAAGAAAGGTAGCAAATGTGCAGTTATTGGCGCACTTCAAAACAGAAGTTACGACGCAAACGATGGCACAAAACGCACAGTTACCGAAATCATTGCCGAAGAAGTTGAATTTTTATCAACTAAAACCGGAGTAGACAGTGCAGACCGCACAGATAAAAAAGAAGTTTCTGAATTAGAACCTATCGACGACGATAGCCTACCATTCTAATTCTATATATTATTAAAAGGAGAACAAAAATGGCTGAAGTAACTGAAACAACAGAAGTAGCTGTTAAAGAAGTTAAAGAAGAAAGAGTAAAAAAATATCGCAAACCACAATCAAGAAAAAAAGTATGTGCTTTTTGCGTAGATAAATCTAATACAATCGATTATAAAGACGTTGCAAAACTTAGAAGATACATCACCGAAAATGGTAAAATTCTTCCAAGACGTCAAACCGGAGTTTGCTCTATTCACCAAAGAGAACTTGCAGAAGCAATTAAAAGAGCAAGAATAATGGCTTTACTTCCATTTAAAGGCGAATAATTAATAATTAAAAGGGCTTGCAGTTAATGCAAGCCTTTTTTGTTTAATTTTTTTTCTATTCAGAAAACTCAAACATTGTGTTCCAATATTCTACAGGAAATAAAAATTTAAAATCATATAAAGACAATGTAAAATCTAGTTGTAAAGAAGTTTTTACTTCCTCCTGTGTTTTGTCATAATAACCAATTGAATTAAATATTATAAAATAACCATTCATTAAGTATGTATTGCCAGATTTTTCAATTGATATAATTCTAAAAGATGCGTTTAAACCAGACCATAATGTATTGTCACTTGTATAAAATTCATAGGTATAATCAAAATAACCCGTTGCCTTTTGAAGATTGCCATATTCAAATGAAAGATCTAAATTATATTTATTAAAAATAACATTATTGCTTTCTGTTAAAACACCTCGTCCCCTTTCCCAATTTAAGCAGAAAGTTTTGCCTATATGTGTGACTGTTGTGTTGGTAACATCCACCTTTTCATCTGCTGAGTTATCTTCACGAGAAAAAAGTTTATTTTCAGTGCCGTTGTCTATTACAGCCATACAATCTGAAATAAGTTTATCTCTTGTTTTTTCCCATTTTGCATAAAGAGTCATATCATTATCAACAGATAATGGAAAATTTACGACTCTCGTGAAATTGCTGTCAAAATACCACCCAATAAAATTATAGTTTTCTCTAATAGTTGTAGGAGAAACTTCAACTACGGCACAAGATTTTTCTGCAATATAAGAGCCACCATTTGTTACAAAAGTAATGGTTTTATATGTTAATGCTGGTGCTGATAGTTCTTCCTTATTATTTCCACAACCAACAAGCGATATTAAACAAATAAACAATAAACAAA
>JAZSMW010000021.1:0-5108 GCA_045536095.1 Clostridia bacterium | reverse complement strand
TCCTTTGGTACGGGCAGATATCGCATTTAATCTGAGAATAAATTCTCTTGTAAATGCGATATTTCCTACTACATAAAAAAACTTGGATACACCAAGTTTTTTATTTTAGTAGTTTTGTTTAAAAATTTCAAAATATGCTTTTGGATGAACACATACTGGGCATGCCTCTGGTGCAGCTGTACCAACATGCAAATGTCCGCAGTTTGTACAAATCCAAACTTGCTCACCTTCTTTAACAAACACCATATTTTCTTTAACATTTTTTGCAAGGCGCAAATACCTTTTTTCGTGTTCTGCTTCAATTTTTGCAACGCCTTCAAATTGTTTTGCAATTGCCTCAAAACCCTCTTCTCTGGCTTCAATTGCCATTTGTTTGTACATTTCGGTCCACTCTTCATTTTCTCCAGCTGCAGCAGCAAGTAAGTTCTCGTAAGTTTCTCCAATTCCATTTAGATGTTTAAACCAAAGTTTAGCATGCTCCTTTTCATTGTTCGCAGTTTCTTCAAAAATTGCTGCAATTTGGTTATACCCGTCTTTTTTTGCTTTTGATGCAAAATATGTATATTTGTTTCTTGCTTGGCTTTCACCAGCAAAAGCCTTCCATAAATTCGCTTCGGTTTTACTACCTTTAAGTTCCATAATTAATCTCCTTTCTGTTATTCTAACATAGTTTTTTTATCATTCAAAACAATTTTTAATAATTTTTGAATTGGCTCTTGAGTCATTTATACAAAAACTCACCACTAAAAGTGATGAGCTTTTTTTATTGTTTTTCGTTCATATATTCTTCATATGTGCACATTTTTGTAATAATTTGACTTGGAGAAATAATGTCTATTACCTTGTTTGCAACCGTTTCAACAATTTCTTGGTCATGAGATGTAAATAACATGCAGCCCTTATAATTTATCATTCCTTTATTTAATGCTGTAATACTTTCTAGGTCTAAATGGTTAGTTGGCTCATCTAAAATTAAAAAATTTCCGCCATTTAACATGCTTTTTGCCATCATGCATCTAACCTTTTCTCCACCAGACAAAACATTAACTTCTTTAAGCGCTTCTTCACCACTAAAAAGCATCCTACCAAGCCAACCACGAATATATGTTTCGGTTTGGTCTTTAGAATATTGACGTAGCCAATCTACAATAGACAAGTGACAATCATCAAAATAAGAACGATTATCTTGTGGCAAATAACTAGCCTTAATTGTTTTTCCCCAATTAATTGTACCGCTATCGGCAGAGTCTAAACCCATTAATATGTTGTATAAAACGGTTGGCGCCAAACTATTGTTTGCCATAATAACAACCTTGTCGTCTTTTTGTATAGTAAACGATAAGTTTTCAAAGTATCCTTTCTTTGTTAAATTTTTAACAACCAAAATTTCCTTACCAATGTCTTGCTCAAACTCAAAGTTTATATACGGATATTTTCTTGACGAAATTTTTATATCATCAATTGTCAATTTTTCTAACTCACGCTTTCTTGATGTTGCTTGCTTAGACTTAGATGCATTTGCCGAGAACCTAGCAATAAAATCTTTAAGTTCTTTTGCTCTTTGTTCCGCCTTTTTATTTTGATCTTTTAACTGCTTTGCAATAAGTTGACTTGTTTCGTACCAAAAATCGTAGTTTCCTAACATCATATTAATTTGTCCAAAATCCACATCACAAATATGTGTGCAAACTTTGTTTAAAAAGTGACGATTATGCGAAACAATAATAACCGTATTTTCAAAACTAAGCAAAAACTCTTCTAGCCATCTACAAGTTTTAAAGTCTAGGTTGTTTGTTGGCTCGTCTAGTACCAAAATATCAGGGTTTCCAAAAAGAGCTTGGGCTAATAGCACTTTAACCTTTTGTTTAGGGTCCATTTCGCTCATTAGCGTTTCAAAATTTTTTTCTTCAATTCCTATATTTTTTAAAAGGGTTTTTGCGTTTCCATCGGCCTCCCAGCCACCCATGTCTGCATATTCTTGCTCTAACTCTGCCGCTTTAATACCATCTTCTTCTGAAAAGTCTGGTTTTGCATATAGTTCATTTTTAAGCCTTTCTACTTCCATAAGCCTAGCGTAACCCAAAAGTACCGTTTCTAACACAGTGTGCTCGTCAAATGCATTTTGGTTTTGCATTAAAACACTCATACGCTCGCCTTGACTAATAGTTACCTCACCTTTGTTGGGCTCAATTTCTCCTGTTAAAATTTTTAAAAAGGTTGACTTTCCTGCACCATTTGCGCCAATAATGCCGTAACAATTGCCTTTTGTAAATTTTAAATTAACATCTTTAAAAAGAACTCTGCTACCAAACTGCAAACTAACATTACTTACATTAACCATTATGTATCTCCTTAAATATCTAACACAAGTTTACCATATAACAACTTTAAAAACAAGCATAAATTATTTAATCTTATTTATGGCTATTAAAATGCCATGCATATTGCACTTTTATGGGCTTGACTTGTTTTTTTTGTAATGATATACTAAAATAAATTTTTTGGAGATAATATGGTTATAACAAAATTACAAAATTTATTACAAGAAGCATTTAAAAACACAGGTTATGAGTGCATCTGCTCTGTTATTGAAAGCAATCGTCCAGAACTATGCGACTACCAGTGCGATAACGCTTTTAAACTTGCAAAAGAATATAAAACAAGCCCTAGTATAATTGCAAATGCTGTTTGCAATTATTTAAACGCAATGCCAAATCTTGATGTTTTTTTTGATAAAGTGGAGTTTGCAAATCCCGGTTTTATAAATTTAACATTAAGTAACTCTTTTATTAATTCTTGTTTGCAAGAAATGAATAACACGCCAAATTTTGGTTTAAAAACGCAAAGTCAAACCGTGTTTATAGATTATGGTGGCCCAAATGTTGCAAAGCCTCTTCATGTGGGGCACTTGCGTAGTGCAATTGTTGGCGAATCTGTTAAACGAATAAACCAGTATGCAGGCAACAAAACAATAACCGACGTTCACCTTGGTGACTACGGCTTACAAATTGGCGAAGTAATTTATGGATTAAAAGAACAGGGCACAACCCCAGAAAATATAACTTTAGAAATGCTAGAATATTTATATCCAAAAATGAGTGCAAGATGCAAAGAAGATGAAACGTTAAAAGAAACTTGCGCCCAAATAACAAAAGACTTGCAAGATGGCAACCAAGAATATGCAAAATATTGGGAAGTTATTTGCAAGCTTTCTGTTAATGATATGAAGAGAATATACAACTACCTTGATGTTAGCTTTGATCTTTGGAACGGCGAAAGCGAATGTTATAAATATTTACCAATGCTTTTTGACAAATACTTGCAAGAAAATAAACTTGAAAAAAGCGAAGGTGCCTATATTATTAACGTTGCAAAAGAAACAGATACAAAAGAAATCCCTCCATTAATTTTTAAAAAAAGCAATGGAGCATACTTATATACATCTACCGAAATTGCAACAATTTATGAAAGACTAACTAATTACAATTTAAACAAAATAATTTATTTTACCGATTTAAGGCAATGTCTTCACTTTGAACAAGTTTTTAGAAGTTGCGAAGTTTTGGGGCTTGGCAATAAAGATATGTTTGAGCACTGCCCATTTGGAACTGTTAACGGAACCGACGGCAAACCATTTAAAACTCGTGAGGGCGGGTCTCCAAAATTAGATGGGCTTTTTGACCAAGTTAAAGATGTTTTAATTAAAAACAAAGAGGGCTTACAAAATGCAAAAGAGCAAGACCTAGACATATTGGTTAATGCAATTATTAAGTTTGCCGACCTACAAAACAACCGCGAAAGAGATTACATATTTGATATAGAAAAATTTAGCAAAATTTCTGGAAAAACCGGTCCATATGTTTTATACACTTATTTGCGATTAAATAAAATTTTACAAAACGAAAATTTAAAAGATGCAAAATTAAATACTCTTACAAAATCTGAAAGCGACCGCAACTTGAGAATTGCCCTACTTTCTATTTACAAGCATTTTAAAAAAGCATTAAACGAAAAAATGCCAAGTTACATTTGTGATTATATTTATAACATATGTAACATTGCCAACTCGTTTTACGAAAGTAATCGCATAAAATCCGAACAAAACCCACAGGTTAAAAACGACTGGTTATATTTAATTAACTTAACCACCAAAATATTAAAAGATATGCTTTCATTGTTAGCAATTAATATCCCTAGCGTTATGTAATCAGCATAAAAAATAGCAAGATCAAAACCTTGCTATTTTTTTATTTTATTTCCAAACATTGTTAAATTCTGTTTCCCACAATAATGTTAAATCTCCTGTAATAAACGGTTTACCGGTACTAGTTTCTCCAACAATATCAGCGGTTAACATTTCCCCTACATTGATTAATTCTTTACAAGCTACATATTGGTTAGAAATTGTGGCGTCATCATCTTTTGTGGCATTAAAACCATCAAACACAACATACCCAACGCCAGTTATTGTTGCTCCAGTAGTTTTACTTCCTGCAATTAAATAAATTTCACTAATTGCCGTTGTTTCATCTTTATATTGGTTAATAGTTAATTTTGTGTAAGAATGTTCAATTTCCCCTGAAGACGTTGTTCCAATTAAACCGCCTATGGTTAGAGTTTTCTCATCTATTATGCCACCACAACATACTGTAATATCTCCTGACACATAACTTGTAGAAAGGGTTCCTCCTTTATTTTGTGCAATAATTCCACCTATATAAACTTGGTTTTCGCCACCGTTATTTACATATGCATAAATATTGCCCACATTTGCACTCTTTTCTACAATTGCAGAGTTAGATCCAACAATGCCTGCAACGTAAATTTTTGTTGCGCTTATAGATATGTTGCCCATATTTTTAACTTTTCTAATTTCTGCTGTAGAAAGGCCTTCCGATTCATTAATTTCTGAAATACTATAATAATTTATAATGCCTTGATGCGAACCATCGTTTCCACAGCTAAATGTTACGTTATAGTAATTTACAACATTTTCAATTTTGCCATTATTTGTTCTTGCAACAAATACAAAGTCAAAAGTTTTTTGTGCACTTGTTATAACAACTTTTAACTGGCTGTTAGTTTCGCCAATTTTAATATTGCTTATT
>JAZSMW010000039.1:0-4104 GCA_045536095.1 Clostridia bacterium | reverse complement strand
AGCCATAAATTAAAAGATCTATAAAGTTTATACCCTCTAAGTATGATCCTGTGGCAAGTGTTGGAACAAAACTTTGTTCTTTACTTGTTGCCAATAAATATGCCTTTGTTTTTTCTAAAGAACCTACAACCTCATTAAATTCTTTGCTTGGTAATGGATAATTTATATATTTTTCTTTTGGGTCACCACATAAATTTCCATAACATACTCCGTCAACATCATAATCAAAATATTTATTTTGTTTGCTTATGTAGCCCACAATAAAATTGCCCGTATAAAATTTATGACCGTTATGCTCGCCAATTTCTCTAAAAATTTTAAGCGTGTATGGCGTCCCCTCTTTTTTAGTAATTATTTTTGCCACAATTAGAGGTGATATAAAACAGTTTTTTCTTATGAAATCTAAAGTTCTTTCTATTTTTTCATATTCGTCAGCTAGTTTTTTAAATTCATCTTTTTTAGCAACATCGTGCTTCATATCGTATTTTATAATTCCTGCCCATTTTTTTATTTCATATTTTCTATCTACAAGCCTTTTTATTTCACTATATAAATTATTTTTCATGATTTCTCCTTAATTGCAAATTATTATAACATAGTATCTCCTATATGTAAATAGATAAACTTTATAACCATGCAATAAAAATGAATCATTTTTCTCTAATCGCAAAGTAGCATCTTTTATATGTGCGAGCAATGTGTTAAGTTTAAAAAAAACCAATAAAATAATTTCCTGCCCAGATAAAAAAAGCCTTGAATTTTCAAGGCTTTAAAACTATCTGTGTCCTCTTAATTTCTTCTATCAACACAACATTATTTTATTTATAAAAACATTGCTAAATTTTACAGCTTACTAATTTTTGCAAGTTTGTTTACATGCAGACACAAACGGAAGAAAAAGTTTCATTAAAACATTCTCCCTTTTTACAATTGTTATTGAGGTATATATTCCTCCAATAAAATTGGGTCTCCAAATAGTAGTGCTCTAAAATTATAATCATCAGAATCAAACTTACTACTATGTATATTTTGCGTTTCAACTCCAAAGGCATTCGCCCCCTTAACTATACTTAAGGAGCTATTTAGCGCATTTAAAACATCTCCAACTTTTTCTGGAATTTCCCCATGCACAGAAACCGTACAGTAAACACCATAGCCTGCTCCATTAAATAAATCCAACCAGTTTTGTTCCAATTCAATATTATTCCAATCAAGCTCTGAAGAGAATAAAAAATTTGGATAGTCACTATAATTCATTAGTACAAGATCTCCAAGTGTTACAGGCATACCAAACCCGTAAATTAATCTTCCAAATGCAGCTGTTTCAATTTTAATAACGTTGCTATCTTCCAAAAATAAAACGCCATGAATTCCACTCACTTGATAAAACGTGTAACTTTCAATTATATAATCATACTCTAAATGAGGCATGATAATAACTTCACAAAATTCTTTATGTTTACCGATTAAAGAAACCTCTTTAGTATATGAACCGCTTACATTATAATATGTTAACCTAGCAAAATCTTCATTATTTGCCTTCCAAAATAGCATATCTTCTACTTGAATAAACTCACCATTTGTTAACCCTTGAAACGCACATATACTTATTAAATTATTATAGTAAACATTTTCTTCTAAGTGTGAAGTTCTTGAAATTATTTTTATTAAACTTTCAAAGCCCTTAAATGCATCATTTCCTAAACTTTCCAATGATGACGGTAAATACAATATTTCAGTAGAACTCCATAAGCTATTACTTTCAAATGCACTTTCGCCTATTATCTTTAAGCCTTCAGGCAATCTTAAAACATAATGTAATAACCCGCTATTATAAAACGCAAAATCCCCTATTGTTTCCAATTTAGATCCAACTTCAAATGTCACATTTCCAACGCCAGCATTGTAAAACGCATTTTTGCCTATTGTTTTCACACTTGCAGGAATGTTAATATCAACAATAGGAAACCCTTCCCATGTTGTTCCTATAGCAAAATCTTTAAATGCATTTTCTGCAATAGACACTATATTATACTCTTTATTAAATAAAGTCTGCCTTAGAGTACCGGCTTCTCCGTCTACAATGAGTTCTCCTCCAACAATTTCGTATTCTCCATTGCCCAAGTTTTTGTATGTTATATGATCCTCAACAAACATTAAGCCAGTATCATCTTCTTCCCATTTTGCATATAATGTTAAATTTTTATTAGGTATTTTCCCTGCACTACCACCTGAATATATAAAAAATTCTGTTTCAAAAGTATTATTATCAATAAACCAACCTTTAAAAATATACCCCTCTTTTTGTGGGTTCTGTGGCTTTGATATTAACTTGTTAAAAGTATCTGTTATTGAGTCAACAATGGTTCCATCATTGCTATCAAAAGTAATAGTATATTCCTTTTCTGTGTAATTTGTTCTTGCATTACATATTAAACAAGTTTTTTCTTTATATCCTGTTTCTTGGTCATAATCATCCAAACAAGTCATCCAATCGCTTTCTGTGTGACCCAACGCAGAAATTCCTTCTTTAGTTTCATTTTGTGTAGAACATGTTATGCAATGTCTTTCTAACACTTGTGATTCTGTGCATGTAGCCGCACTCTGTTCTTCCCATGAAGTTATGTTATGTTGTTTTAATGCAATTACTTCTGTAACGGTTTTTATTTCACATATTGTACATTCTTTATACTTAATTCCTGTTTCTGTACATGTACTATCTTGATCTACTATCCATTCACTTTCTTCATGTGGTAATTTTGCAATTTGATCATTTCTATTTAACTCCGTATTACAAAAAATACATTTTTTATAGCTCACTCCATAATTTGAGCATGTTGGAACAGTTAAGGTTATCCAATCACTCTCAGTATGAGCTAAAGGCAAGCCCACATCTTTAGTTTCAATTTTTCCACACTCACATACGCGATAATGTTGTTCTGCCTTTGAGCATGTAGCCTCACTTTTAACATTCCAATCCCCATATATATGTTGATGTTTATTTCTACAAACAATTACAATTAATCCAACCGCAAGCATACCAACTATACTCAGCAATATTAAAATTTTTCTTTTCATTAGTGTCTCCTTTTTTTATAACACAATCATATTATATAACCATCAAAACATTTTTTCAAAACATATTATACAATTTATTATCCTTTATATCTTTGCTTTGTAAAAATTATCTATTTGTTTTAAATAAACACTCACGGATCCCAAAGATTTCTTGCAATAAAAAAGCCTTGAATTTTCAAGGCTTTAAAACTATCTATGTTCTCTTAATTTTCTTAAATATGGAGGAATGTCATCATCCAATTGAATTCTAGATGTTTGCTCTTGGTTATTTTGAGCATATTCTGGTTTTTGCTCTTGCCTAAATGCAGCTGGCTCATTTTGGATGTTTTGTTCTTGCGCTTGACTTCTTCCTATTGGGAACCCATCATATTTATGATTTACAAAATTGCTAGCGGCTTCCATTCCTTGCTTAACTTTATTTAAGCTTTTATCTTCTAAATTGCGATCAGATTGAAAACCTGTTGCAATAATTGTAATTTCCACCTCATCATTTAAAGACTCATCTATGCCTGAACCGAATATAATGTTACAGCTTGGATCTACAACTTCTTTAACAAGATCTGCTGCTTCATAAACTTCGTCTAGTGGTAAATCTAAGCCACCCTTAACGTTAATAATAACACCAGTAGCTCCTTCTATTGTTGTTTCTAAAAGCGGGCTAGAAACAGCTTGACGAACGGCCTCAATGGTTTTGTTTTCGCCTTTGCTTCTACCAATACCCATATGGGCAAGTCCTCTATTTTTCATAACCGAACGCACATCGGCAAAATCTAGATTAATTAAACTTGGAGTAACAATTAAATCAGAAATTCCTTGAATACCTTGACGTAAAACATCATCGGCTGTGCGGAACGCTTCAATAATTGGAGTTCCCTTTGGAACAATTTTAAGTAATTTATCGTTAGGAATAACAACTAAAGTATCAACAACACCTTTAAGTTCCTTAATACCCTTTTCTGCGTTATCCATACGGCGTTTACCTTCAAACACAAAAGGTTTTGTTACAACAGCAATAGTTAAAAAGTC
>JAZSMW010000089.1:0-18733 GCA_045536095.1 Clostridia bacterium | reverse complement strand
TTATTATTTTTTAATTTCTTTTTGAAAATATAACGCTATATTTTGATCCTTATCTAGCGGATCCATTAATTCCGGATTTTGATTTCTAATAATTTCGCTAGAAATTTTTAATGTTTTGCCAATATCCCAAAACGTCTCACCCGCTTTTGCAAAATATATTTCTATTGCACTTTCCCTTTCTGGAAGTTTAGAGATGTTATTAATTTCAGTAATAGATTGAACTTTTTTACAGCATGTTAAATTTACCATACAATTAACACGCGCATCAAAATATATTTCACGCCCTCTTTTTATAGAAACATCTTCATCCATCAAATGTACATACGCCTCAACAATTACAGACTCATCACAGTCGACCTCTTTATCTACCACAAAAGGAATTTCAATATCTACAGAACAAAGTCCTCCAATATCATCATTTAGGTATATTACCGTTGCACTTGCCACCCCCTCAATGTATAGTACACCTTCTTTTACATAATGGTTACTAACTATTGAACACAAATTAGTGGTTGCAACATATTTATCTATTCGAGGTTTGCTCTCTTCTAAAAATAAACTTCCCTCTATTTTCTTATCAATAAATTCAGGCTTTAAGTTAACACAACAATCCGCATGGCAACGTTCTACAGAAATAACATTTTCGGTTGAATAAACATCACTCGCCATTAACATTTTACTGCTTTTAAACTCATTAACACAAACAAAAATCGGAACAGTTATGTCAATTGTAACATCGCCACCCTCTTGATTTTCAGCCAATTCAACAACTACGCCCTCATGATTTATTAAGCAAAAAACATCCACTTCGCTTTCCTTAGTTACCCCAGAGAATTCTATTTCTTGCTTAACATTTTTAGTAACTGTTATGGTTTCTAATTCCGAAATTTCTTGTCCATCAACATATAAAACCTTAGCATGCAACTCTGCCTCAACCTGAACAAAGCCCAGCCCCGTTTCCCAAGATTTTATATTACAATCTACATTTGTTGACAATATTTTTTTAACGCCCGTTTTTACAGTGGCGTTAAGACTTTCTTCAAATTTTTCGCAACAACTATCCGAAAGCGAAACTATTTCTTGTTCTTCTTGTTTTATAAATGTATTATTTTCTACTTCACTTAAATATGTATTTTCTAGATTTTTAATTAATACACAATCAAAGTTTATTGTTGATGTAACTTTTATTAATTTTTCATTACATTTTTCCACATCAGAGTTCACACAAGTTGCTTTTAAATTTAATTTTGAATCTATACAAAATTGCTCATTTACAATCTTATACGAAAATGAACTAACAGATGTTTGACTTCCAACTTCGCCATCTTCACATGCAAACACAATGTTAGTTATTAGCTTACCAGAAACAACACATTCACCAGTCAAGCACTCAATAGGCATATTTACATCAACACAAGTATTAACACTCAATATCTTTTCTATTACCAAATCACCATCGATATTAATATTGTTTTCTAAAATCATTTGTTCCGATTCTAATTTAATTTTTTTAAATGAATTTATTTTTTCAAAAACGTTTTCCATAAAACCTCCAGCATTCACTTTAAATTTATTCAGAAAAATATAAAAATATTACAAATTAATAATTTTTTACATTAATTTTTAATTTTTTGGCTATTTTTTATTATTTTTTAATTAATTTTATGGTAATTTATTTTTCAAATATTTTAACAACCAAAATTGTCATATCGTCTTTTGCAATATTGTTGTTTTTTTCTAATGCCGTTTTTATTATTTTATCTGCAATTATTTGGGGTGTTGTCCCCACCATATTATTTATATAATCTTTTAAATTTTGCTCACCAAAAAAACTGTCCACAACTCCATCGCTACACAGAATAATTTTATCTCCACTTGTTACACACACAGTTTTTGATTTTGGTTCTGCATTTTGCATAATGCCCAAAGGTAGCGCCCCTATTTGAATGTTATCGGTTGTATCTTTGTGCTTTATATAACTTTCTGGTGCCCCCATTTTTATAAAATCTCCAGTTCCACAAACAGTGTCCACAACACAAATGTCTAATGCCGAAAAAACATCCTCTCCACTAAGCGACAACAACTTATTTATACTAGAAAGAATTATATCTTTATCAAACCCCGCCTTATAAAAATTTTCTAATAATCCCAAAGCCGTACTGCTTATGTCTTCCGCAACAGCTCCACTACCCATTCCATCACATATAGCAAACAAATATTTTCCGTCTTTTATTTTTAAAACCGAATAGCAATCCCCACATTTTACAGACCCTGTTTTTGTTTTTGACGCAACACCAAAAACCACATCATATTTTGGTGCTGATTTTAATGTAACAACATTAAAACCAGATTTATTACTAGCAGAGCAGTTTGCAACCTCCATTTTGTGCCCACAGGCCTTTCCCACAACCCTGGATATTATTTTTTCATTTAAGTCGGACTCCCTTACAGATAAAGTAACCGACATTACATTGTCATTTTCCCTAAACACTAAAGCTTCTAAACAAACTATGTTGTTATACGTTAATTCGTCTATAATTCTTTTTTCTTTTCCCTTTTCAAAATTTACTTGACCATTTACCTCTTTAGACAAATCCTTCATTATTTGAGAAACCCCACCTAGCTGTTCAGCAAGTAGCACCTTTCCACTATCTATACTATTAACCAGCCCCTCATAGTTTTTATACTGAGAAATTAAATCGTTAAACCCTCCCACAACAGAATTCAATCTTTCACACTTGCCCGCAAAAATTGTTGGCACGTCCAGCAAGTTTACCTTGCCCTTTTCAAAACAGGCATTAACCATTAAGTTTAATGCATTTGTTGTCTCTGCATTAAACACTCGATAACATTTACCATAATTTGAACAGTCTTTACAATTTTTATTCTTTACCTCGGCAATTAAAAGCCTTTTTGCATCGGCACTTACCAGACCTCCACGTATCATCCCTCTAAAAATTTTATTCATTTCTGCAAAAACGTCACTTAATTCTATAAGCCTTGTATAGAGCATTTGTCTATTTCTATTAATTACACTTTGATGCGAAATACTACACAAATTACTCAAAAACTCATTACTAAAATTATTAAGATATTTTACTGGACAAATTATATATAAAAATGAGCCAATTAACACCGGTAAAAACGAAATTACTGTATAATTTAAATAAAAATTAAAATAAAATCCACATAAACACTCAATACCAATTAAGGCCACTACAGATATAAATTTGTTTGACGTTTTAAAAATAGAAGCAACCGTTCCATACAAAACAAGCACGCAAAATAAACTTGCATTTCCTCCATTTATTAATGTACCAATTGCAATTGCTAACATTGTTAAAAGTAGCGAAGAAACGTTTCCCACATATCCCAAAACCAAAGCCACAATTACACCAATTAATTTAATTAAATAAAAATCTCCAAACGTAAAAAACATAATTCCACATGAAAAGGCTCCAACAAAAGACATTGCACAAATCGTCTCCAAATTTGTTAATCTTCCAGTTATCCCTCGCACGCTAATACATTCAAAAAATTTTATGCATGCAAACGTAAACAACAGCGAAACAAAAAGTTCTACAAAACACAAATAAATATTTGAATTCAGTATAAATACGCCAACCATTAATTTTGGTAGCGAACAAATACATGAATAAATTAAAATATGTAATGGTTTAAACGGTTTTTTTAATTTATAATGAATAAAGTAAATCAAAACAAACACTACCGACATTATTAAATTTGCCACTAATAAATATACTGAAAAACTTATTAAATAGTTCGCAAGTATATACAAAGGTAACATAATAAAAACATTTTGATTGCACCACATAAATGCAAAAAACGCCCCCATAACAAAAGGATACATTTCACCATTTATTCCCGCATTTGCCAAAATAAAAAAAGTTAAAAAAATCCCAATATATTTTATAAATACAAAGGCTTTAGAATTTAAAAAATTTTGTCTTGTCATAATTTCTCCTTACAAAAATTATAATTTGTAATAAAAAATGACAAAAAAAGAAACATGACTTTATTTGTCATATTTCCTAATTGTTTAACGATTTATTCTTTTTTTGCCTCTTTAGCCTCAACATTTAAATTCTCCACTTGCTTCCCCGCAAGAAGATCTCTAATTTCTGTTAAAAGAATTTGTTCTTTTGTTGGTTCTGGTTCAAGCTTTGGAGCAACCGAAGTTTCTGACTTTTCAATTAAATCTTCAACCTTTCCATCGCCAACTTCCTCGGCAAGTTTTTCAACATCAACCCCTTGTTTTTTTAAGTGTTTTTTATCTTTTTTAGTAAGTTGATTTATCTCTTTTTTTAAAATGTCTTTAGTTGTTTCTATTTTTGTTTTAGAAAATTTTACAATTTTCATTGCAACAAACAAGCATATTGCAATAATTAAAAAATCAATAATTGCTTGCAAAAATGCACCATATTGAACAGCATTTTCTGTTATGCCATTTTCTGGATCTGCCGCTCTTATTACCCACTTCCAATCTGCAATGCTGGCGCCACCAGTGGCAAGCCCAATTAGTGGCATAATAATTGAATTTACAAGCGTGTTTACAATTTTATTAAAAGCAGTACCTAAAACAACAGCTATTGCTAAATCTACAATATTTCCCTTAGAAATAAACTGCTTAAACTCTACAAATATTTTTTTCATTTTCCATACTTCCTAATTAATTTTTGCCTTAATCTTATGTATTCCGCAGTGGTTATTTCTCCACTATCTTTAAGTTCGTTTATCTGTATAATTTTATTAACCAATTCACTTTTCCCCGCTTCAAAAGTATGCTCTACCTCGCCCTCAATTTCTTGTTGATTACTTTTTAAATTTTGAGGTTGCTTTTCTTCTTCATAATCTACAGAATAGAATTTAAGCTGTTTGCTACCAACATTTTGAACATATCCACCACACTTATTTTGGCGAATGCCCACCACAACATTAAAAATTAATAATGCAATAAAAATTGAAAGAACCAAAACAACCTTTATAAATATAGGATCACTCCAAGAATTATCTCCAACTCCAACAACTTGTTTTATTTTACTCCCATTTACAACTATAAATATTAACGACGTTAAGCTAAAAGCAAACATGAAGAAATAAAACACGCCCCTAACTGCATTTTTATTTGCTTGCTGTTTTGACTTTTTTAAAACCAATACAAATAAAAAACATAAAATTGCCAAAACGCCACAAGCAGTTAAAACATAATAATCAAATTCTTTTATGCTAATTGTTCCAACACTGCCAAATAAAATTATTTCAATCATAAAAAGCAATTCGCCAACAGCCAAATATATAAGGCGAATTACATTAGCAGAGCCAATATTTTCTTTAAAAATCACAATAAAAATGCCAGCAACAGCGCTTAGCGCCATTAATATGCTGAGCACCATTAAAACATTAATAAAAATATTTTTTATTTTACTATTCATAACATAAATATAACATAAATAAATTAAACACACAAATAAATTGACAAAAATAAATTTTTAGTTTACACTAAAAGTGAGGTATAAATATATGAGTAACAAATACGGAGAAAACGCCAACATAATTTGGAGCGATAAAAAAAGAATTTTAGGCATGCCTATAAGTTTTACAAAATATAGTTTAGTAAGCAACGACGAGGGGGCAAAACTTTTCATTAAAACCGGCATTTTATCTACAGCAATTGATGAAATTAAACTTTTTAGAATTTACGACATTCAAATTTTTCAAAGCCTTGGTCAAAAAATTTTTGGTGTCGGAACAATAACTTTATACACCAAAGACGTCACTTCGCCTGTGGCAGAAATAATAAATGTTAAAAATCCATACAAAGTAAGAAATATGCTAACAGAAAAAATTGAAGAAGCTCGTGACCTTAAAGGTGTTCATATTGGAGAATTCTACTAATATTATGTTAAAAATTTTCATTTTTATGTAAAAGCACTGACATTTTAAATGGCAGTGCTTTTTTACACCAAAACGCTTTTACTTTTTAAAAAAACAAAAAGAGTTGTGTTTTTTTCACAACTCTTTTTTCACCATTGTTAAATCTTTTATTTATCAACGAATTATTTTTTTTCTACCAAAACCACAGATTGCTCATCTAGAACACCTATTAATTCATTAATTAATAAATTGTTTGGGTTAACCAAATGGTTTATTTTAAATGTTTGATTTTTGCTTGTGCATTTACAAACAACTGGAGTTTCTCCACTATACATTTTTAATATTAACATTATTTTGTTATATATTGCAGTATCGGTTGTATCAAACTTAATATATAAGGTTTTGTTACATTTAGGAGATTCCTCTTTCTCCTCTTCGGTTTTATCCTTCCAGAAATTTATGGAATCTACAGTAATAATTGGAGGTTCATCTTCTCTTAGTGAAACTTTTCCTTTAATTGTTACCATCATGTCCTCGGCTAGCCTATCCTTGTACCTTTCATAGCAATTAGGAAACATCATACAATCAAAATTACCATATAAATCTTCAATTTTTAAAATACACATTTCCTTATTGCCGTTTTTTGTATATACCTTTTTAAGCTCAGAAACAATGCCACCACAGGTCACACTCATTCCATCGGTAATTCCTGAAGAATAAACCACCTGTTCTTCTACGTCCTCGCCAATATTGTCTATATCCTCATCTATTCCATCTTCGATTTTTAGCATTTCGGAATTAAAATTAAAGTCATCAAAATACTCCATATAATCATCTAAAGGATGCCCCGATAAGTAAATGCCTAAAACATCTTTTTCAAACTTTAATTTTGCATTCTTATTAAATTCTTTTATGTTTGGAATTTTAATTTCGTCAAAATTGGCAATATCTGTTTGTTCACTCTGGCCACCAAACACATCAAAAATAGAAAACTGCCCGGCTTCTCTTTGCTTTCTATCTTTATTTGTTTTTTCTATCATTTGTTCATAAACAGCCGAAAGTTGGCTACGATTATAGCCAAAGCAATCAAAGGCTCCACCCAAAATTAAACTATCTAAACACTTTTTATTTAAAACTGCAGGGTTAGATCTATTTATAAACTCTTGAAAACTCTTATATTCTCCATTTTGTTCACGTTCTTCAATTATTAAGTTAATAACACCCATCCCAACACCTTTAAGTCCACTAAGCCCATAGCGAATTCCACCATTTTCTACGCTAAAAAATGCTTTAGATTTATTAATATTAGGAGGAAAAATATTATATTTTTCTTTTTTTGCATAAGTTATATAATGCTTAATTTCATCACTGTTAGTAATACGATTGTTAATAACCGCGGTAATTAACTCCACCTCATGATAACATTTTAAGTATGCTGTTTGGAATGTTAAAAACGAATAAGCAGCTGCGTGAGATTTATTAAAGGCATATGACGCAAACGATTCCATTTGGGCAAAAACATCTTCTGCTGTTTCTTTAGGAACACCAAGTTTAATTGCTCCGGCAATAGACTTTTTCCCCTCTGGATCTTCCCAGCCGTTAATAAACTTTTCCTTTTCGTACGCCATTTTATCTTTTTTCTTTTTACCCATAATACGGCGAACATTATCGGCCTGTCCCATATTATAACCGCCCATTGTTTGGCATACCTTCATAACTTGTTCTTGGTAAACAATAACACCATATGTCACATTTAAAATTGGCTCTAAGCATGGATGAGCATATTCAACCAATGCAGGGTTATGCTTATTTGCAACAAATTTTGGAATGTATCCCATTGGGCCAGGTCTATAAAGCGAAACACCTGCAATAATATCTTCTAGACAGTCTGGCTTTAATTCTTTCATAAACTTTTTAAAGCCACCACTTTCCAGCTGGAACACCGCATCGGTTTTACCTTCTCCCAGCATTTTATATACCTCTGGGTCGTTATAGTCCATGTTAGGGCTATAAAAGTCTATGTCTATACCTTTATTTTCTTTTACGTATTTACATGCCTTATCTATATCCGTTAGGGTTTTTAGCCCCAAAAAGTCCATTTTAAGAAGCCCCAACGACTCTAATTCAATCATAGAAAATTGAGTTGAAATTTCATCTCCATTTCTCATAAGTGGAACATACTCGTCTACCGGTTTTGGAGCAATTAAAATTCCGCATGCGTGCGTAGACATGTTTCTAGGCATACCCTCCATTTTGCAGGCAATGTCTATAACTCTTTTTAATGTGTCGTCTTCTTCATATATTTTTCTAAGTTCAGGAATAATAAATTTGTCGTTTTCTTCTTTTCCAGTTGTGCCAAAATAATATTTTAAAACTGGAGGTTTTTTAATGCCATCAGGCAGTTTTGTTGGTATTAATTTACTAATTTTATCAGCCATGGAATATGGAACTTTTAAAACTCTCGCAACATCCCTTATGGCATTTTTTGCAGCCATTGTTCCAAAAGTTCCAATGTAGGCAACGTTTTCAGGACTATATTTTTGTTTAACATACTCTATTATGTCTGCCCTATGGTCAAAGTCGAAATCAACGTCAAAGTCGGGCATTGACACACGCTCTTTATGAATAAATCTTTCAAAAAGCAAATCATATTTTAGTGGGTCTACCAAGGTAATAGATATTGCATATGCAACAATACTACCAGCGCCCGACCCACGCCCTGGCCCAACAGAAATTCCGTGTGTTCTTGCGTAATTTACATAGTCCCACACAACCAAGAAATACTCCACAAAGCCTTGGTCATGAATAATTGAAAGTTCTGTTTCTGCCCTTTCCTTAATTTCTGGAGTTATTTCTCCATACTTCTTTTTAAGCCCAATGTAAGTCATTTCTCTTAGATATTCGTAGTTATCCTTTCCGTCTGGGGCCTGAAAAAACGGAATATAGTTTTCGGTTGCCGGAAGCACATACTTTTTATCTACCCCATCAATATCGCCATGAGCCTTGCAACGTATAACAACATCACACTTGTTTGCGATTTCATTTGTGACTTCTAAAGCCTCTTCATACCCAGGAAGAGCTTCTAACATTTCATCATAAGTTTTATAATAAAATTCATCCGTTTCAAATTTTAACCTATTGGGGTCATCAACTGTTTTTTGCATTTGTATACACATTAACACGTCTTGTATTTCGGCATCTTTTTTATTTAAATAATGCACGTCATTTGTGGCAACAAGCTTAATGCCTGTTTCTTTGCTCATTTTGTCTAGGGCATTTAAAACTGTTATTTGTTCTGGAATTCCATGATTTTGAATTTCTAAATAAAAGTCGCCGTCATCAAACATTTGCTTTAAATTTAAAGCAAAATTTTTTGCATCTTCATATCTACCATCTAAAATTAATTGAGGAATATGGCCCGCCAAGCATGCAGACAAACAAATTAACCCATTGCTATGTTCTTTTAACACATTGTAGTCTATTCTTGGTTTGTAATAGTAGCCTTCTTTAGATGCAATACCAGAAAGTTTTAATAAGTTTTGATATCCCTCGTTATTTTTTGCAATTAATATAATATGTGCAAGATCCGGCCTTCCAGATTTGTTCAACCTGTCGTGGCAAATGTAAAACTCACAACCAATAATTGGCTTAATTCCCGCCTTTAAACATGCCGCATAAAGTTGCATAACTCCATACATATTTCCGTGGTCGGTAATGGCAACAGCCTTCCAACCCCTTTTTGCAGTTTCTTCTACCAATGCCCCTATTTTTGTTGCACCATCAAGCAAACTATATTCGGTGTGAACGTGTAAATGAACAAAATCTTTCATGCTAGTTAATTTCCTTTTATTTTCTCTGCTAGTTTAATTAATTTGTTAAATTTATGATTTATTGCGCTTTTTGTCATTGGATATTTACTAAGCTTTAGTAACTCCTCCAAACTCTCTTCGGTATTTGCAAGTCTAAGAAGCGCAACCTGTTGTAAATCTTCTGGCAAATTATAAAGCCCTATTTCTGCATCCACAACTTTTATTGCCTCTAACTGCTTAAAACTTGCATTTAGGGTTTTAGAAAAATTAGAAGTAAAGCAGTTGTTTTGCCTATTAATTTTATTTCTCATTTGTCTAGTTATAATTTCATTTTGAAGTTCTAACACTGCACTACTTGCCCCCATAAGCGCAAGCATATTACTCACCTCTTCTGCATCCTTTATATACAAAACATACAGATTTTTTCGTTTTGTTAATTTAGCCAAAATTTCAAACTGGGCAAGAACATTTGCAATTTCATTTAAAAGAACATAATTTTGATTTCCAAGTTCCACATGGTATCCGGTTGTTTTTCTGTTTTTTTCATTAAGTTTAATACTACTTGTACCACAACCAATAAATGCTCCTGCCATAAGGCCTCTTAATCCGTCTTCCGTAGAAACAATTTTTTCATCTATTTTTGAATTTAATTCTAAATTATTTTGAACCAACTTTAATGCTTTTATATCCAATAATATTTGTTTTGCCAACTGGTCATTTATAATAATATTATAATATTGCGTTTTGTTAATTTTAAATGCTTCTTCAATTTTTGCGCCATCGGTTTCATACAGTTTTTGTAATACCTGATTAATTGGCCCAATTAAAAATTCTATATCTGTTGGAATTGTAAAATTTTTAACTTCATCTCCACAAACATCATATTCTGCAGATGAATAAATTAAGCCACACAAAAAAGCAAGGTTAGACTCCTTGCTAGAAAATCCATTATTTAATATCTCTCTTTTGATTTCTTTAGAAAAACTCATACCACTCTCTATTAAAATTTAATATTTTTAAAATCTGGTCTTTTACCCAAGTTGGCAATATTTTTTTCTGGGATTCCATACTTTAGCACATATTTCATACCATTTCTAACATCACCAACTTTTTCTGGCCTATGCGCGTCACTATTTAAAATAAACATCGTATCGTGTTTCATAAGGGCATCCATATCGGCTGGTGTAAAATTTATTCTTTTACCATTTAATTCAATTAGCACATTTTTCTGTTTTGCAAGACGTGCCACTTCTTCAACATTTACCGGCATGCCATATCCCAAATGAGTAATTATATTTATAGGTTCGTTTTCTATTGCCTTTAAAACACATAGCGTGTTTTTTTGTATTTGATTTTTAGAATACCACTTTAAATTATTTGGCAATAGTAACCCAAAAGTATCTTTAATACTATTTGTTTTAACAATTTTATGAAAACCTACATTTACAATATTTAAAAAATCTAAATCGCCTTTTAAAATTCCCGTTTTGCCGTCTAACGATATAAAATTTTCTTCTATTCCAAAAAGAACATTAACTCCCGTTGCTTGCCTTGCCTTTTCAATATCCACAGCCATATCCTCTACGTTTTTTCGCTTAAAACCATAAAGCGCATGAGAAAAACCATGGTCGGTTATTGCAATTTCTTTTAAACCCTTTTGCTTTGCAACAATGGCATTGTCTAAAATACTACCCTTACCATGACTATAGGTTGTGTGTGTGTGATAGTCTCCATAAATAATCATACATTTTTATCCTTTATATTTTTAACAAAAAAAATTTCTTCTTCTAACAAAATACCCTCTTTTTTTAAAACTGTATCTTTTGTAAAGTTAATTAAAGCATGCAAATCCTTGCTGGTTCCATTTCCCAAATTAACAAAAAAGTTGGCATGTTTGTTACTTATTTGTATATCTCCTATTTTAACACCTTTTAACCCCAGTTTGTCAATAGTTTTGCCCGCACTCCCTAAAGATGTTTTTTTAAAAATACTTCCCGCATTATATGTATCATATGGTTGGCACACTTTTCTGTAAGCAAATATTTGTTTTTGTTTTTGGTCAATAATTTTAAATTTAGATGGAGTTAATTTTATTTCCACTTTTAAAATTACATCATTATTTTCGTGAAAAACCGAATGCCGATAGCCAAATTTAATTTGTTTTGGTTTTAATTTTTTTACCCTTTTCCCCCTTAAAACCCAAACACATTTAACAACATGCGACATTTCAGAGCCATATGCTCCAGCATTCATTTTTACCGCCCCACCAACCGTCCCCGGAATTCCATAGCTCCACTCAAGCCCAGACAGTTCTTCACATTTACTAACATAATTTAATGCAAATAAATTTAAGCCCGAATTGGCAATTACATTATTTCCTTTTATTTTATATTTATTAAACTTCTTCATGCAAACAAGGACTGCAGAATAACCGCAGTCCTCAAATACAACATTTGTTCCGTTTCCCAATATAAAATATGGAATATTATTTTTATATAAAAATTTAAAAAGCTTTTTAATTTGCTTAATATTTTCGGGGTAACAAACATAAGAACCTAATCCACCTATATGCATGCTACACATAAATTTTAAGTCCACATTACTTTTTACATCACAAATTTTTAAGAGAGATTTTAGTATTTGCATGTGTTATATATATGAACTATTGTTTAATTTAAGCACCTTCTAATATCATTTTGTCTGCAACCAACGCAATAAATTCTCCGTTTGTTGGCTTTTCGTTGCTTGTGTAAACTTTTAGGCCAAAAATAGCATTAATGTTTTCTATTTTTCCTCTATTCCAAGCAACTTCTATTGCGTGTCTTATTGCGCGTTCCACCTTGCTAGCACTTGTTGAAAATCTTTCAGCAATTGCAGGGTATAATTTTTTAGTAATAGAGTTTATTATTTCGGGAGTTTCTATTGCCATTTTTATAGCTTCTCTTAAAAATTGATAGCCTTTAATATGTGCAGGAATTCCAACGGTTATAAAAATGTTAGAAATTTTTTCGTCTAGCATTTTTGTTTTAGACCTTTCAACCGGAATTGAAGATTGTAACCCTAAATTTACAACATCAAGGATTCTTTGTTCTACAACACTGTCTTTGCAAGGCTTGTTAATATAATAGCCAACTCCCATAGACATTGCCTTTGAAATAAACCCCTCGTGGGCAAGTGTTGATGCAACAACAATTTTTGGGCTGTTGCTCCCTAGCGTTGCTTTAATTTTTTCAATCAACATAAACCCATCTAAATTAGGCAAAACAATATCTAGCAACAAAACATCTGGTTTAATTTCTAAAATTTCAGTTAAAGCAATTGCTCCATCCGATGATCCCCCAACAACTTCGATGTGCTCATTATTGCCAAACAACATAATTATATTTTCTCTAAATTCTGTGTTGTCCGCAACATACAATTTAATTTTTTCTTTCATATTTTCTCCTATATTAATCGCGATGTGCAAATAATAACACCCACAAATAAAAATTACTAGAGAAAAATTTGTCGAAATGTTGGAATTATAAAAAAAATAAATAAAAAAACCACGAAATTGAGTGAATGTTTAGAAAAATTCAACTTTTCGTTAAAAAAATTATAAAAAATTTAGCATTTTTGTGATGTTTTAACCATATTTGTTTAAATTTCATATAACTAAAACAATGAAAAATGAATATAATGATGATCTAATTTTATCTCCCGAGCTTATGGACCGCATTGCTAAAAAGTATTATAAAATATTAGACAATAAAAATAATAACCATTTAAGTCCGGAAGATTTTTCTCAACTTTGTGATTTCATAAATTTTGCACATATAAATATTACTACATTAAAAAAAACATGTCGAATTAAAAATGAATACAAACTTAACACTATATTACATAACTTATCTAAGTTAAAACAATATTTTAATTTACCAGCCACAAATATTAACCAATACGAAAAAGATGCAACCCAATTAATTGGCTCATCAATTTTATTATTATGTGATTGCCTTTGTTTGCTATTAAAGCACGACAACCGCAACGATTTAAATGAATATATATATTTAATAATTATAGTAATAAAAGATATCTCGTCATTATTGAAAGAAACCTTTTAATAACCCGCTTCCACAAAAAAACAACATTTGTAAAATGCAAATGTTGTTTTTTATATTAATTCTCTGACGTAAAGTCTTTTATCTCTCTTTTTTCTTTTCGTTTTGCAACCAAATATACAGCCAAACAAACAATACCTGCACCAATTAACGCTCCGGCATACCAAACCCATTTATTGGCAGTTGTTGTCCAATATTCTATTTGAACATTTAGTTTTCCATCTTTATTTACATCTTTTAAATTTATTTCCCAAGTATGATAATAATAACCATCTTGATCTTTTGTTATTGAATTTGCATTGCTATGCACTCTTTTTGTTGGCACAACATAAGTGTAAGAAAATTTAGCTGCATTCTCTTCAAAATTAAGATCATTTTTTAATGCATCCCAACCAGCCCCAAGATGTTTTTGCATTATTTCGTTTGTTTTGCCTAAAAAGAATTGTCCAACCGTTAAAGTGTTTTCGAACATCGTGTTAATAAGAGGATCTTTTTTTACCACTTGCGTTTTTGTTAGAAAGTTGTTTATTACTTGAACAGTTTTTTCTTCGCTTATTTCTTTATTTGCAGTTTTAAATAATGTGTATGCTTCTGCATTAGGAAAATTTATTTGATATCTAATAGATGTAATATCATCAATAAAAAAATTCCCCGCATTTGGCAAATTGCTACTATATGTAACCCCCTTTACCATATTTTTCTTTTCTTCTAATGTGTATCTATTATCCTTTTCCACTTGTTTTTGAAAATCATTAATTAATTTTTCAAATATTTCAGAATCCATTTCTATTTTAATATCTTGCAAAATGCTATAAATTTTTTGTTGTGAAACAAAGTTTTTAGTTAACTCCTCTTGAGGAAACGGAACATAATAAAACTCAACAACAGTTCCGTCCGAGTTTTGAACAAGCCCTGCACCAGAATTGCCACAACCTGTTAATATAAAGCAAAAACAAATAATAACTAATGCTAAAATTTTTTTCATTTAATAATATATTCCCCTTTTTACGCTTTAAAACCAAAATATAAATTTAAACATTTAAAATTTTTTCTAATTTTTTAATAACTTTAAAATCTTTTTCTCGATTCATAAATTTTTTAACTTTTAAAATATCATACAAATTAATAAATTTATATCCATTAATAATTACACATGGTGCACCCTCTTCAAACAAAAGGCTACCAACCTCTATATTCCCTTTATATTTAATTGGCTTATTTAAATTTCCAATTTTTTCTGGCCAGTTAATTTGCTTATAATATTCATCAGTAACCGAAAGGTCTATATCGAACGTTTCTTCAATAATGCCTTGCACAACAAGCGACGCCCCCGAAATTACAACATATTTTTCTTTATCTAATTCTAATTTGTTTAATTCATTAAAAATTTGTTCTTTATTCATTTTTCTACTACTATTTTGTTTAACCCTTTATAAATCTTTTGTTTTATTCTATCACAATTAAAAAAATATCAACAAACAAAATTTATTAAATTATTTCATTCGTCAAAAATAAATAATTTTGTTATAAATTTTACTTTACAATCTTAATATAAGTGATAAAATGTTTATAACATTATTTACAAAAAGATAATATACTAAAGGAGGAATTATGTTAACTTTAAACCAAATAAAAAAAGATTATGCAGTGGCCTCTTCTAGCGTTCATGCGCTAAAAGGGATTAATTTGTCGTTTAGAAAAAAAGAGTTTGTTTCTATTCTTGGGCCTTCTGGCTGTGGAAAAACAACACTCCTTAACATTATTGGAGGGTTAGATCACTACACTTCTGGCGATTTAATAATAGATAACATAAGCACAAAAAATTATTCCAATAGAGATTGGGATACATACCGAAATCACAGAGTTGGTTTTATTTTTCAAAGTTACAATTTAATTCCTCATCAAACCGTATTAGAAAACGTTGAACTTGCCCTAACAATTTCTGGCATCGACAAACACGAGCGCAAAAAAAGAGCAAAAGACGCGTTAGACAAAGTTGGTCTTGCGGGAGAATACAACAAAAAACCAAATCAACTATCTGGCGGACAATGTCAAAGAGTGGCCATTGCCAGAGCACTTGTTAATGACCCAGAAGTTTTACTTGCCGACGAGCCAACAGGAGCCCTCGACACTGTAACAAGCGTTCAAATTATGGAGTTAATTAAAGAAATTGCAAAAAAGTGTCTTGTTATTATGGTAACCCACAACCCAGAACTTGCCGAAAAATATTCTACAAGAATAATTAAACTTTTAGATGGTGAGGTAATTTCCGATTCTAACCCATATATACCAAAAACAAAAAAAGAAACGGTTATAATTAATAAAAAAGATACGCCAAAAACAAAAAAGAGCAAACTGTCATCTTGGTCGGCATTTAAGCTTTCGGCCAAAAACCTTTGGTCCAAATTTAAACGTACAGCAATGGTTTGTTTTGCTGGCTCTATAGGAATTATTGGTGTTGCAACAGTTCTCGCCGTCTCTTTTGGGGTTAAAGGATACATATCTAGCATGCAAAATGACATGCTTTCTGGCAACCCAGTAACAATTAGCGAGGAAGCATTAAATGTTAATGCTATGATTGATGCAAGCCAAGGCGTTGGCAATGACGCCATTAAAGCCGACATCAAAGACGGCCAAGTAAATGTTAATTTTGTTATAGATTATATTATAGACCGCAGTGAAGACTTATCGTCATTTTTTGTTACCAATGATATTTCCGAAACCTATCTTAATTATATAAAACAAATGCCAAAAGAGTTTTACCAAGATATTGTCCTTTCCTATAATTTAAACCTTTCTAACAATATTTACACAAACTATGGCTTTGATGGCGTGCAAAACAACAACATGTCACTATCTACGGCCCTTCAACTTTATACATCAATGCTTCAAAAAACAGAATATAAAGAATTTTCAGGATATATTTCTTCTCTTTCAAATAGTTTTATGCAGGCACCAAATAGCAAAGAGTTTATTCTATCTCAATACGACATTGTTTCAAACCCAAGCACTAGCAAAATTGCACAAGAGTCAAACGAAATTATGCTTGTTTTAAACGAAGATCAAGAACTTTCCGATCTATTTCTTGCCCAACTTGGCTACTACTCGCAAGCAGAATTCTTTAACATAGTATACAAATCCACAAACGACCCAAATTATTCTCAAGCGCTTTGGAAAGATCGTTTTTCTTATAATGAACTTTTAGGCAAAAAGTTTACTTGGTATCCTAATGATGTTGTTTTTAATAAAACCGACACAAACTCTCCTCTTGCCCAAGTTTCTCCATTTACTTATAACTGCTTTAAAAATAACGAGTGGCAAAACGGTAAAGAATTAACCATTACTGCAATTTTAAAGCCAAAAGAATCTGTTCTTTATGGAAGCTTACAAAGTGGAATTTATTACACCCATGCTCTAGCACAAGAAATTATTGAATCAAACATAAACTCTAAAATTGCACAGTATGTTTCATCTCTTCAAAACCAAACAATGCAATGTTTTAAAATTATAAGTCCCGACGGTCCAGAAATTAATTACGGTGTTACATACAACTATTCTTACACATATAATGGCAATTCTTACACCGAAACTGGCCTTGTTGGCTCAACAAACCAAATGTCTGCACTCCTTAGTTCATTTCCAGGCTTTGGCGGAGGATCAACCGAAACACCAACCGCATCAACAACAACATATACCCTGTCTTTAAGAGAACTTGGTGGCAAAAAATTGCCAAATAAAATTCAAATTTATCCAACCGATTTTGAAATTAAAGATAATGTCACTAAATATTTAGACAACTGGAACTCTGACAATTCAATTACAATTAATGACACAGAAATCAAGGCAACCGACCGCACTGAAGTAACTTACACCGACAATCTAGCCCTTGTTATAACGCTTGTTAATAGTTTTATCGATATTGTAACTTACGCACTTGTTGCATTCACCGCTCTTTCGCTTGTTGTCTCAACAGTTATGGTTGCAATTATCACATATGTTTCAGTTATAGAAAGGGTAAAAGAAATTGGAGTAATTCGCTCTCTAGGCGGACGAAAAAAAGATGTTTCAAGGCTATTTATTGCCGAAACATTTATTATTGGTTTAACCTCTGGCATTTTTGGAATTGCCATAACTTATGGCATTTCAGCTATACTAAATTTAATTCTCGGCAACCTGGTTGGAATTAGCACAATTGCATCTCTCCCTTTTACAACTGCATTAATTATGATTGCAATAAGCATTGGTTTAACTCTAATTTCTGGTGTTATACCTGCCAAAATTGCAGCAAAAAAAGACCCAGTTGATGCATTAAGAAGCGAATAAGTTAATCAACAACAGTTACTAAATTGCACTTTGCAAACGCAAAGTGCAATTTTCTTACCGTTCATGTGTATAAAATAAAATTCTCCATCAAAAATATTTTTAATTAAGAGATAATCAAACAAAAAAATCAATTTAATTATTAAATATGTTAAACAAATAATTGACAACTTATAAATTGTGTGCTATTTTAATAAGGCAATAAAATATTGTATTAATCAATTTTGGAGAATTACCCAAGAGGTCGAAGGGTTTTTACCATGGCTCGCAAAAAGGCTTAGGCTAAAAACATAATACCATTATGTTTTATTAACGCGTCGCCCCACTGCTAAGGTAGCAGAGGTCGCCCCTTCCATTTCATGCATAATTTTCTAATAAATCAATTTTGGAGAATTACCCAAGAGGTCGAAGGGGCTCCCCTGCTAAGGGAGTAGGCTTGTAAAAGGGCGCGAGGGTTCAAATCCCTCTTTCTCCGCCAAGTGATAACAATCCGAACACTCATGTTCGGGTTGTTCTTTTTTTGCTAAAAATTCAGTTTCTTGTTCAAAATCTGGTTGTTCATTTAATTTGAGTTGTGTGCCTTTATCATCACTAATATTGAAGTAGATA
>JAZSMW010000092.1:0-3460 GCA_045536095.1 Clostridia bacterium | reverse complement strand
TTATTGGCTGAACTTTTGCATATTTAATTGCTGAAAGTGAGTCTGTCGCAACGGACAAGCCTGCAACACCAAATGCCATTAGGCGGTCAACGAAAGTGTCATGAAGAGCCATTTGACTTGCTTCGTATGCGTATTTGTCGTGCATATAGTGAATTATGTTCATTGCATCCACATATGTTTTTGCAATTTTTTTAAGTGCTTTAAAATATTGTTTTTTTACTACTGCATAAGTAAGTGTTGATTGTGTGTTTTTTTCGAGCCCCGAAACAACAAGATTTCCACTAACTTCGTCTATGCCTCCATTAATTGCATATAATAGAGCTTTTGCCAGGTTGCATCTGGCACCAAAAAATTGCATTTGTTTGCCAGTTTTCATGGCACTTACGCAACACGCAATTGAATAGTCGTTACCATAATTTGGTCGCATTACATCGTCGCCTTCGTATTGAATTGAGTTTGTAAGAATGGAAATTTTTGCACAAAATTTTTTAAATTTACTAGGAAGGTTTGGTGAATATAAAACGGTTAGGTTTGGTTCTGGGCTAGGGTTTAAATTAATTAATGTTTGTAAGTATCTAAATGAGTTTTTAGTTACTAAACTTTTGTTTTGGTTTACCATACCACCAATGCTTTCTGTAACCCAAGTTGGATCTCCGGCAAAAACCTCATCGTAGTCTGGAGTTCTTAAATGTCGAACAAGCCTTAACTTAATTATAAATTGATCAATTAGTTCTTGTGCTTGTTGTTCGGTTAAAGTGTTGTTTTTTAAATCTCTTTCTATATAGCAATCTAAAAAGGTTGAAGTTCTACCAAGGCTTGTTGCGGCACCATTATTTTCTTTTATTCCCGCAAGGTATCCAAAGTATAACCATTGAACTGCTTCGGTTGCATTTTTTGCTGGGCCAGAAATGTCAAAGCCATAACTAGATGCCATTTCTTTTATTTGATTTAAAGCCTTAATTTGTTCGTTTACTTCTTCTCTTAAACGAATGCCTTCTTCACAAGAAACATCTAAAAGAGAGGTGGTTAAATCTTTTTGTTTTTCTTCTATAAGTCTATTTATTCCGTATAATGCCACACGCCTATAATCGCCAATAATTCTCCCTCGGCCGTAGGCATCTGGAAGTCCGGTTAAAAGACCTGCCGATCGGGCTTTTCGTATGTCGGGTGTGTAGGCATCAAAAACACCGTCATTGTGCGATTTTCTATACATTGTAAAATGCTTTTCTATTTGTGGGCTTAAAGTTTTGTTATATGCTTTAAGAGCATTTTTTGCCATACGAATGCCACCATATAAATTTACAATTCTTTTTAATGGCTTGTCGGTTTGTAGACCAAAAATTACTTCGTTTGGTTTATTAATATATCCTGGCTTAAAATTTGTTATGCCAGAAATATTTTTTAGGTCTACATCTAATAACCCTTGTTTTGCCTCTTTTGCCAAAAGAGAGTTAACTTTTTTCATAATAGCAATTGTTTTTTTGCTTGGACCACATAAAAAACTTTCGTCACCCTTATATTCTTTAAAATTGGTTAAAATAAAATTGCTGACATTAATTTCTTTTTGCCAGTCACCTTTTTTGAAGCCTGTCCAGGCAGATGTGAAATTTTCCATAAATTCTCCATATTTTTAAATTTGTGTATTTTAAAATTTATTATGCGAGTTTTGCACTTAGGTAAAATTGGTATAGATATAATTTATTTTAATGTTTGTAAAAGTTTTTGTCAAAGTAATTGATGCCGTTGGTTTATATTTGTTAAAACTTTATATATTAATAAAAATTGTTTGTGCTTTTTTGCGCATATGTTAATATAAACAAAAAAGGAGCTAAACATGAACATATTTAAGAAAATTTATTGTAGGATATATCAATTTGCATTTAAAATAATGATGCCATTTTTGCCATATAGAGAGCCTAAAATTTTAAATACAAATGACGAGGTTTGTGATGTTTTAAAGTCTTTTAAAATTAAAAATGTTTTGATTGTGACCGATGATGGAATTACTGCATTAGGTCTTTATAATGGTTTAGTTCAAAAATTAAAAGATTATGGTATTGGAGTTTTTGTTTATGATAAAACGGTTGCAAATCCAACCACATTAAATGTTCAAGATGGGGAACTTTTTTACAAACAAAATAATTGCGAAGCAATAATTGGGTTTGGAGGTGGATCTGCAATGGACTGCGCTAAGGCCATTGGAGCAAAAATTGCAAACCCTAAAAAAACTCTTAAACAAATGAAGGGTGTTTTAAAAGTGAGAAAAAAAATACCACTTTTAATTGCGGTTCCAACAACGGCCGGAACGGGAAGTGAAACAACATTGGCGGCAGTTATAACAGATAGTCAAACGAGATATAAATACGCAATAAACGATTTTCCTTTAATTCCTAAATATGCACTTTTGGATGCAAATTTAACTGTAGGGTTACCAAAACATATTACTTCAACAACAGGAATGGATGCATTAACTCATGCAATAGAGGCATACATTGGTAACAGTACAACAAAAAAAACAAGGCAGTGTTCCTTGTTTGCAATTAAAACAATTTTTGAGAATATATTACAGGCATATATTAGTCCACAAAATATGAATGCAAGAAAAAACATGTTGATTGCATCATACAATGCAGGACTTGCATTTACTAAATCTTATGTGGGTTATGTGCATGCCATTGCACACTCTTTAGGCGGAAAGTATAATGTTTCTCACGGATTGGCAAATGCAATTATTCTGCCACATGTTCTTAATATATTTGGCAATAAAATTCATAAAAAATTACACCAAATTGCAGTCTATTGTGGTTTGGCTACTAAAAACACCCCTAAGGAGCATAGCGCTAAACTTATAATAAATAAAATAGAGTGGTTAAATGAACAAATGAACATACCAACAACTGTTAAGGAATTAAAAAAAGAGCATATTAGCGAACTTGCAATAACTGCCGAAAAAGAAGCAAATCCACTTTATCCTGTTCCGGTTTTGTTTTCTGCAAAAGAGTTGGAAAATATTTTTTACAAACTATTAAATTAATTATGTATTAAGGTAGCTTTTTAAATAAGGCTACCTTTTTTTGCTAAAACCCTAATAATTTGAAACATCCACACAAAAAGAATTTTTTGTAGTTTTTGCGATTGTTCCAATTATTTTTGTGATTACAGTAATCATTATTGTTATGGTTGTTACAATTGCATTTTTTGCAAGGGTTAGTGTTTATACAGCCATTGTTATTTCTGTTGCAAGATCTACAAGAATTATAATTATTATATTCGTAATCGTATGGTTCTAGATCATTGTCGTTGTAATCCGTGAAATATTCATTTGGATAACAAGAATTATTTTCTTGCCATTCGCAATAATTATTTCTAAAGTTCATGCTTGCCTCCTTTTAAAGACACTATTTAATTTGTATGTCTATAACATTAAATGAAATAATTAAAAAAATAGTGATAGTGTAAT
>JAZSMW010000111.1:0-3238 GCA_045536095.1 Clostridia bacterium | reverse complement strand
AAAAAATAAGGCAAAATATTAGAAAAATTTAATTTTTGCTTTATTTTTTTTAATTATTATATTAATTAAAATGAATTTTATATTTTTTTAATTTAAAATTTTTATTTTTTTAAAAATAAGTATTTTAATATGTAAAAATAAGTGGTATAATAAGCACATGGAAGATTTTATTATTGTAAAGGGCGCAAAGGAAAACAACTTAAAGAATGTTGATGTTAAATTTCCGCGCAATAAAATGGTTGTTTTTACTGGGGTTAGTGGAAGCGGCAAAAGCACGCTTGCATTTAAAACAATTTTTGCAGAGGGGCAAAGGAGATATATAGAAAGTTTATCTTCTTATGCTAGAATGTTTTTGGGTCAGTCATCTAAGCCAGATGTAGAAAGCATAGATGGGCTAAGTCCAGCAATTTCTATAGATCAAAAAACAACAAATCATAATCCTAGGTCAACAGTGGGTACGGTTACTGAAATTTATGATTATGTTAGGCTGTTATATGCTCGTGTGGGAACTCCAATTTGTCCAACTTGCAATGCACCAATTAAAAAGCAGTCTATAGATCAAATTGTTGATCAAGTTTTAGAGATGCCCGAAGGTTCGAAAATAATTTTAGAGGCACCAGTTGTTAGAGGCAAAAAAGGAACTTATGAAAAATTAATTGATGGTTTTAGAAAGTCGGGTTATGCAAGGGTTAGTATTGACGGAGAAATGCTTTCGTTAGATGAAAATATCGAATTAGACAAAAACAAAAAGCATAATATTTCGGTTGTGGTAGATAGGCTTGTTATAAAGCCAGACATTCAAGGTAGATTAACCGAAAGCATGCAAACCTGTTTAAATTTGGCAGATGGTATTGTTGTTGTTACCAATGTTGAAACTAATGAACAAAAGCTATTTAGTTCTAACTATGCTTGTCCATATTGCGGTTGGACTTTAGGAGAAATTACTCCAAGATTATTTTCATTTAATAATCCTTATGGGGCTTGTCCAAATTGTACAGGGCTAGGTTATACAGAAGACATAGATGAAGAATTGGTACTTAAAAACAGTCATTTAAGCATAAAGGATGGGGCATTTAATATAACCGGATGGAGTGGTGCTACTGGCACAATGGCCGGTATGTACTTTAATATGTTATCTAAAAATTATGGAATAGATTTAAGTGTTCCGGTAAAAGACCTTTCTAGAGAGCAATTAGATATTTTGCTATATGGAAATAATGGCGAAAAGTTAACAATTGAAATGAATTCAAAAAGATTTAACGGACAAGTTAATAGTAGTTTTGAAGGCATTATAAATAACCTTTCACGTAGGTATAGAGAAAGTAGTTCTGACTATATAAAAATTGAAATTTCGAAGTTTATAAAAGAACAGCCATGTAGAATTTGTAAGGGGAAGAGGTTAAATCAAAGTGCCCTTTCTGTTAAAATTAATAATTTAGATATAACAGAGCTTTGCAATAAAAGTGTTGAAAATTTAAAAAAATATATAGATGAACTATCTTTTACAAAAAGTGAACTTTTAGTTTGTGAAACAATTTTAAAAGAAATTAAGGCAAGACTTCAATTTTTGTTGGATGTTGGGCTTGGTTATTTAACTTTAAACAGAACCGCCGAAAGTTTAAGTGGTGGTGAAGCTCAACGAATTAGGCTTGCAACTCAAATTGGTAGCGGGCTTATGGGCGTTGTTTATATTTTAGACGAACCAAGTATTGGCTTGCATCAAAGAGATAACGATAAACTACTTGCAACGCTTCATAAACTAAGAGATTTGGGAAATTCTTTAATTGTGGTAGAACACGATGAGGACACAATAAAGAGTGCAGACTATGTTGTTGATATTGGACCAAAGGCAGGAATTCATGGTGGAGAAGTTGTTTTTGCTGGAACTGTTGAAGATCTTAAAAATTGCAAAGGGTCTATTACTGCAGAATTCATTAGCGGTAGAGAAAAAATAGAGGTTCCTGCTGTAAGACGAAAACCTAAAAGTTGGTTTAAGGTTGTTGGAGCAAAACAAAATAATTTAAAAAATATAACAGTTAAATTTCCGGTTGGGGTGTTTACAGCGGTAACTGGTGTTAGCGGAAGTGGTAAAAGTAGCTTGGTTAATTCGGTGCTATATCCGTATTTGGCAAACAATTTAAATAGGGCAAATTTATCGCTTGGAAAATTTGAAAGATTTGAAGGGATTGAAAATTTTGATAAAGTTATTTGCATAGATCAAGCTCCTATTGGAAGAACTCCAAGAAGTAACCCTGCAACATATACAGGGGTTTGGACTCCTATTAGAGAACTTTTTGCAAGTACGCAAGATGCAAAAACGAGAGGCTTTGAGTCGGGAAGATTTAGTTTTAACATTGCGGGCGGAAGATGTGATGCGTGCGATGGAGCTGGGGTTAAAGAAATAGAAATGTACTTTTTGCCAGACATATCTATTCCTTGTGAAATTTGTAAGGGAACAAGGTATAACCGAGAAACGTTAGAAGTAAAATACAAAGGTAAAAGCGTTGCTGATGTTTTAGATATGACTGTTGAAGAAGCTGTTTCGTTTTTTGAAAACATTCCAAACATATACTCTAAAATTAAAGCCCTTTACGATGTTGGTTTGGGATATATAAAATTAGGGCAGTCTGCAACAGAGCTAAGCGGTGGTGAGGCGCAAAGGGTAAAATTGGCAACAGAGCTAGCAAAAAAATCAACTGGTAAAACAGTTTATATTTTAGACGAGCCAACAACAGGGCTTCACTCTTATGATGTAAAAAAGTTAATTGGAATATTGCATAGGTTGGTAGATGCAGGCAACACGGTAATTGTTATAGAGCACAATTTGGATGTTATTAAAAGTGTTGACTACATTATTGATCTTGGCCCAGAGGGTGGCGACAAGGGCGGTACAATAATTGCCGAAGGCGAACCTGAAACTATTTGCAATGAAGAGCAAAGTTATACGGGTAAGTATTTAAAAAAATATTTATATTAAAAAAATTGCAATTTTAAATGATTTTTAAAATTGCTTTTTTATGTAGTAGGAAATATCGAGAATGGCAAGCTTGCTTGCAACATTCATTCAGAATTTTTCGCCCGCACCAAAAGACATCGCTTTTGTTATAACAAAAGTGCACTTGAATAAATTCAAGTGCAAAACTTTAAATTTATTTAAATTTGCGATGTTATTTTATGTTTAATAAAATATTGCCAGCAAAAGTTATATTAATTTAATAATAATTATTAAATAATTAAT
>JAZSMW010000118.1:0-5935 GCA_045536095.1 Clostridia bacterium | reverse complement strand
TATTATGGAAGAAAATAAAGTTGTTGAATTCTGTAATAAAGTTTTTTAAAAAATTCATCATTTAAAGAGCATGCTGTTAAATTTTTAATAAATAAATAAATAAAGGATGGCACATATGAAATACACACAAAATTTTAATATTCAAAATTATGGAGAGTTTGTTGAACAAAGCCATTTGGCACTAAAAAAATATGGCGAACTGTTTCATTTAGTTATTAGTGGACTTAACGGTATGCTTAGAAGATATGATGATTATTGCAATAATAATCAAGAAATGAAACAAATTGTAGAGCGTTGTAATCAATCGTTTGGATTTTTAGTTGATGGTATATCAACGCTTAAAACTGAGCATAAAAAATTTGAAAATTACATTGAAAATTTTGAAGAAGTGTCTTTGGCTGGACCAAAAACAGAACCTGATAAACAATTGGGTGATTGGCTTAAGTCAAGCATGTTAACTGCCCCAGAAGAAAAAATAGTAGAAAATATAGATTATTTGAACAACACATTTTTAAAAGAACAATTAAATCAAATAAATAATCATATTGAAAACTTATGTAGAGTTTGGCAAGATGAAAACTTTAAATCTTTTGCAGAAGAAGTTTTATCTGGCAGTCAACAATTAATTGATGATTTTGAGGCATGTTCTGTTCAAATGAAAGAACACATTATGGAAAACCAAAATAGTTTAGAGCACAATCAAAATTAGGAAAATTAAGGAAAAATACAAATTGATTAAAAATGTTTCAAGAGAAGAAATTGAAGAATATTATAATCAAGCTTTGGAGTTAGACCCACAATTACTCAAATCATTAGCGAAATTAAATTATATAATGATAAAATAGAAATATATTTTAATAGTCCATTGAGAACAAGTCCTGACAAACTGGGCTGTTCTTTTTTTATAACCTATATGCACAATTTATCAATAGAAATGTATGTTTAATGGCTATTTATTCCATGGTGTTCTTGACACGAGCCTCTACGAAATGGTTGTTCTATGGCATGCGGTCAAGGGAAATAAGTTGCAAGCAACTATCTTCCTTGCCCTTGGCGAAAAGCCTAAACCATTTCTTCTCATGTCAAGAACCTTTCACGGCATAAAACACCACTATTGTTTATTGAAAGCGTCGATATCTTTAATTATTTCATTTAAGTCGTTTTCATAATTTTTTACAATTTCTTTAAGATTAGATTTATAAATACTTCGAAACTCACATGCAATAATTATCAAAGGAAGTGAAAACTCTAAGTATATATGGAGTGGTAATGAATAAAAAAGAACCTTATTCAAGGTTCTTTTTACAATGCCAATGGTGGACTGCCGGGGGCTCGAACCCCGGACCCACTGATTAAGAGTCAGTTGCTCTGCCAACTGAGCTAGCAGTCCAAAATATTTATTACTCCCTAGAATTATTAGGGTCCGGGGAACCCCTCCGTTCGCATTGAAATGCTCACACACTTTGGCTAAAAACATAGTGTATTTTATATTTATTTGAGGAGTTTGTCAAGCATTTTATACAAAGTGGATCTATTTATTTGGATTTTTAATTTTTTTTTTAGAATTATAAATTTTAATAACGCACAAAACGAATAATTTTTTAGATATATCAAAAAAAAAGAGAATCAGTTTTGATTCTCTTAAATATTTTATTAATTACAAAGATTCCTTGCCATTTGCACACCGGAAGCACTTGCCATCATAAGTCCGGTTGTTAAACCGCCACCATCACCAATAGAGTATAGGTTTTTAATGTTGGTTTCAAAATTTCTGTCTACAACGAGAGTGTTGCTATAAAATTTAATTTCTGGTGCATAAAGCAAGTTTTCTGGGTTTGCAAAACCCTCAACAACTTTGTCAACCATTTTAATAAATTCTAAAATGTCGGTCATTGTTCGGTAGCCAATTGCATAGGTAATATCACCAGCAACTGCGCTTTCTAAAGTTGGACGGATTTTGTTACTATCTAAATTTTCTTGCCAAGTTCTTCGTCCGCGGTTAATATCGCCAAGCCTTTGAACTAAAATTCCGCCAGCGCCCAATTTGTTAACATTTTCAGCCACATTAATGCCATATTCTAAGGGCTTGTTAAATGGGTAGTTAAAGTGGTGAGAAACAAGTATGGCAAGGTTAGTGTTTGTGCTTTTTTTATCCTTATAACTATGGCCGTTAACAAGTGTAAGATTATTTTTATAAACTTCTGCAGAAACAAAGCCGCTTGGGTTTTGACAAAATGTTCTAACTTTGTCGCCATATGTAGGGGTTCTGCCAATAAATTTGCCTTCGTATAAAAGCTTATTAACCTTTTCCATTACTGAATCAGCAAGTTCGTATCTTACTCCAATATCAACAGAGCCAACCTCAGTTTTAATATTGTGCTTTTCACATATTTCTGCAAGCCAATCGGCACCCTTTCTACCAATTGCCATAACAATATTATTTCCGTAGTATTCTGTAATCTTTTTATCCTCTTTTTCGGCATCGTATGCAGAATAAGTTTCAACACCAATAGCAGTTCCGTCTTTAACAATAATGTCTTTAACAGAAGTATCATATAAAATATTAATGCCATTTTCTTCTAAGTGGTCTTGAAGTTTTGTGTATAAAATTTGAGATTTTTCTGTGCCAAGATGTCTTAAAGGGATGTCAACAAGACTAAGCTTTTCTTTTTCGGCCTTTTTTTGAAGCTTTGCAATTTCTTCTCTGTTTTCAACACCTTCTAAATGAGGTTCCGCACCAAATTTTAAATATATGTCATCGGTGTAAGAAAGAAGATCTCTAATTTCATCGTTAGAGTAGTAGTTTTTTATGTAACTACCGCCATTTCCCCCTAAATACATATCATCACCCTTATTGAACATAGAAAGGTGATAGCTTAAAAGTTTGCCGTCTGAAAAGGCTCCTGCGCCAGAAAAACCGCTTGTTATATTGCAGTATGGTTTGCAGTGTAAGCATTTTTTTGCTTTTGTTATAGGGCACTGTCTATTTTTTATGTTTTTGCCTTGTTCAATAAGTAGTACATTTTTTGCTCGTTTTTTTTCAATTAGTTCGTAGGCGCAAAAAATTCCACTTGGGCCAGCGCCAACAATAATAATGTCGTAGTTTTTCATAATTTCTCCTCGCTAAATATAGTACCATATCAATTTAAATTTGTAATCTAAAATTCGCATTTTGTTTAAATTTGATGAAAATTTTGTGGGCGAGGGTAGATATTATTAAATCTTGTTAATGAAAATTTTTTAATTATTAAAATTGTCATATTTTTTGAAGCAAATTTTGTTTGCGGTTAATATTTTGTTGTGATATACTTTTTGTATGAATAGAAGTATTAAGTTAACACAAGGGTTAGAAAAACTTGTTTTAAAGCTAAAAAACAAGGCAGATATATTTATTGTTGGTGGTTATGTTCGTAATGCCCTAATGGGTTTTTATGACACTGATATTGATATAGCAAGCAAGCTTACTCCAGATGAGTTAAAAGATCTTTTAAAATATAGCGAATTTAAGGTTACTGAAAAATGTAAAAGGCTAGGAACTGTTGAAATAAGAATTGATGGAGAAGTGTTTGAGCATACAACATTCAGAAAAGAAGAATACAATGGCACGGGTAAGCATTCGCCTGAAAATGCTTTTTTTGTAGAAGATATAAGAGAAGATGCAAAAAGAAGAGATTTTGCATGCAATTGTATTTACTACAATGCAACACACAAAGGCTTTGTTGATATTTATTCTGGTGCATATGATGTAGAAAAAAGGTTAATTAAATGCGTAGAAACGCCAAACTATGTTTTTATTAATGACGGATTAAGAATATTAAGAATGGTTAGGCAGTCGGCCGAGCTTAACTTTAAAATAGACAAAAATACATATTTAACTGCAAAACAAATGGCATATAGAGTAAAGGATATTTCTGGAATAAGAAAATATTCAGAACTAAAATTAATGCTTTATGCCGACTCAAAATATAGTAGTAGCAAACCAAAAGCACATTTAAAAGCTATGGAATTACTTAACGATTTAAGAGTATTTCCAAGTTTTAACATACCAACCGATAAAGTAAAGTTTAACATTTTAAAAAAATTAAATGGTGAAGAAGATAGATTCATTGCTTTCTTAATTGATGTTATAAACACAGTTAATCCAGATTGTGTTGAGTACTATTTAAAAGAATTATTGGGGAATAAAGGTCTTGGTATTGGAAACAAAATGTCAGATTATTACACAAAAATAGTTTGTGGGTATTTTGATGCATTAAATAGACGTGGAAATAAAGAATACTTTTTTAAATATTTTGAAATTTTTAATATTGTTAGGGAGTATTTAAAATATAAAAATAAAAAATTGCATGACAAATATAATTTCTTTTATAGATATTTGTTAAATCAAAAAATTGCTGTTAGGGTTAAAGACTTGGCAATTGACGGTAACGACGTTAAAAAGGCATTGCCAAAAGTATCAGAAAAAAAGATAGGTGAAATTTTAAAAAAATTATTAGACGAAGTGTTTGAAAACGAAATTGCAAATGAAAAAGCAGTTTTAATGAAAGAGGTAAAAAGAATTGGAAGTTTTATTAATAATTAGTGTTGTTGCAATGTTACTGTTAACTTTCGTTAACTTATATATTATATTTAAACAAAAAAAATCTTCAGGGGTTGGTTCGGATAGAGAATACATTGAGCTTAGAACATATATACAAACCTGTTTTGATGAGCAAAACAAGCTTAATCAGAGCGTAAATGCACTAATAGTCAACAGCATGGCAAGCAATAATGATAGCGTTATTAATTCGGTAACAAAGCATGCAGGGTTACAACAACAGCAGTTAGAAGTTATCTTAAATAGGTTGTCAAAAATATTAGACAATAACGCAGAAAGCATGAAAAATGCAACAATGGTTTTGCAAGAGGGTTTGGTTAGATTGCAAAATGATAATGAAAAGAAACTAGAGCAAATGAGGCAAACAGTAGACGAAAAACTTAATGTTAGTTTAGACAGGCGTCTTTCAGAATCTTTTAACATTATTAATCAAAGGCTACAAAGTGTATATGAGGGTCTTGGCGAAATGAAAAATTTGGCAAATGGTGTTGGAGATTTAAAAAAGGTTTTAACCAATGTTAAAACCAGAGGTATTTGGGGAGAAGTTCAACTGGGAAATTTATTAGAGCAAATGATGTCTCCTGATCAGTATGCAAGCCAAGTGGCAATTAAAAGTGGTAGTTTAGAACGTGTGGATTATGCAATAATACTACCAGGAAGAACTGGCGATAATGTGTTACTGCCAATAGACGCTAAATTTCCTATAGAAGATTACCAAAGGCTTTGTGAAGCTAGCGATAGAGGGGATCCAGCAGAAATAGAGATTTGCTTAAAAGCGTTAGAAAAGCGAATTAAAGAAGAGGCTAAATCTATTCACGATAAGTATATTGATGTGCCACACACAACAGATTTTGCTGTTATGTATTTGTCTATAGAGGGGTTATATGCAGAGGTGTTGCGTAAGCCAGGACTTGCGGAATGTTTGCAAAGAGATTATAAAATTAACGTATGTGGACCAACAACACTTGCATCTCTTTTAAATAGTTTGCAAATGGGCTTTAAAACACTAACAATTGAAAAACGTTCTAGCGAAGTTTGGAATTTATTAGGGACAATAAAGCAAGAATTTGGAAAGTTTGTAGATTTGCTAGCTAAAACACAAAAGAAGTTAACTGAAGCAAGCAATACAATTGAGTTTGCAACAAAAAAATCTAGAACAATAGAAAGAAAACTTAAAAATATAGCAATTGAGTCGGCTCAGGAAGTTTTAGAAATAGAAGATGAAGATGTTTCGTTAGATGAAGAAATAGATGAATAATTTTGGAGGCTTTATGAACAAGCAATATTCTAATTGGTTAAAAATTAACAGTAAAGAAGTCATCGAAAAATTAAAAGAAA